>DATJXL010000293.1:0-2571 GCA_035500135.1 Kofleriaceae bacterium | reverse complement strand
GCCGGTGTAAACGGTCGAGCCCGCGACCGCGTTCGGCCGCGATGGCGTGCACGTCGGCTCGTTCATCGGCGTCGCACACGCGAACGCGGGGTACATGCTCGCGCCGACCGCCGCCTGCAGCGTCGCGAGGCTCTCGCCGATCTCGGTCTGCAGGCACACGCGCTTGGACGTGCTGCACACGTCGAGCGTGTCGCAGCTCGGCGCGAGCGCGCTCACCACCGCGTCGTCGCCGTAGAGCACGGTGCCCGAGCGCATCACGAGCGCGACGTCGGCCGGCCCGGCCTCGATCACCGAGCGGAACGGCGCCTTGCCGTTGCCGGCGACGACCGTGACATCGCCCGCGTATCCGACCGCGAGCGTGCCGATGTGCGTGTCCATCTTGACCACCTTCGCCGCGTTCGACGTCACCATCGCCCACAGGTCCTGATCCGAGAAGAAGCCGTTCAGATAGGTCTTGTTGAAGCCGTCCGCGCATGCGAGCTCGCGCTGCAGGTTCATCGAGCCGCTCGGCAGCCAGTCGGTGCCGAGCGCGATGTTGACGCCCAGCCGCGCCGCGACGGTCACGCGCGCGGTGTCGCCGTACAGCGAGATGTTCGAGCGCGGCGACCACACCATGCCGGTGCCGTTCGCGGCCATCTGCTCGTAGTCCGCCGCGTCGAGCGCGATCGCGTGGATCATCGATGTCTTGCCGATCACGAGGTCGTTCGAGACGCCCGGCGCCATCGTGTCGTACGTCGCCGAGCTCTCGCACTCGAACTCGTTGTGCGCGTACGCGTCGACGCCTTCGGACGTGTGCGGCTCGTACGCCGGGTCCGCCGCGAGATCGGCGACCGTCGTCGCGTTACCGCCGTAGTTGCAGTTCATCGTCTGCTGCGTGCCGCTCGAGTCGTCGAGCGGGAACGTGTCGAACCGCACCGACGGCTGGCCGAGCCCGCCTTCGTTGCTCGTGCTGTCGAGGTTGCGCACCAGCCCGGCCTGCCCGCCCGATCCGACGATCGACGTCGCGCCGCCCATCAGGTGGCGGAGCTCGCCCCAGCGCTCCTGATCCGCGCTCGCGCCGCCGGGCGCGCTGATCTTCGGGTGGCCCTCGAGCCCTTCGCGCCACTGCTGGCGATCGTCGTAGCGCTCGCTCGTGGTCGCCGGCGCGTCCTGCGTGTAGCTGATGTGATCGTGCACGTTGATCAGGCCCGGGGTGATCGTGCCGTCGGGGCACGTGATCACGGTCTCGCCGCCCTGCGCGCAGTTGCAGCCGACGCACGTGATCCCGCCGAGCGCCGCGATCGCGACCTGACCGCCGTGATAGATCGCCGTCGGCGTGACGACGTTGCCCTCGAGCAGCTTCACGGAGCTGCCCGCGGTCACCGAGCACGTGCCCGACGGCAGCGGCGCCAGCGTCGTGCACGTGACATCCATCGCGACCGGCGCGTCGGGCACGGGGATCTCGCCCGCATCCGACTTGGCGTGGCTGCTCGATCCACACGCGGCGAGCGCCCCGACCACGAACACGACGCACTTCATGGCGCGCGACCCTAGCACCGGCGCGCTGGGGTTTCGCGCGGAATCGGCTACTCGAGCTGCCGGCCAGCGCGCCCGCCAGCGGCGGGGCAATTGCGCTGAACGACAGCGCTTGCCGCCGGCACGAGCCGTGCTCGTCCCCGCGCGCGTGCGCGCCGCCATCGTTGTCGCCGTAGTTTCGTGCATCTCCTACGATGTGGGCGTCGCGCGAGCGGACGACTCGGCGTCGAGCTCGCGTTGCTCGCAGGTGCAAGCGCAGCTTTCGTACAGCGCGCAGGACCTGCCCGGGGCATCGGGCGACACCGGCTGGTTCCCGAGCGACTCGCCCGCGCAGCTGCGCCTGACCGGCCAGCTCGCCGGGCAGACCACGGTCGCGATGACGCTGAACCCGACGGCATGCTGGGACGACGGCATGACGCTGACCGCGCCCGGCGTCGCGCAGGCCGGCCTGCTCGACGCCGAGTACGGCGCCGAGTTCCAGCTGCTCGGCCAGGTCCACACCTCGGTGCTCGGCTACCAGATCGACTGGGAAGGCGCGATCCCGATGCCTGCCTACGTCCCGAACGATCTCCTGCTCGCGTGCACCACGCCGTTCGATCCGGCCGCGCTGCCCGACTCGAGCGTGCCGGTCGTGTCGGCGACGAGCGCGCCGACGAGCAACATCATCCTGGTCTCGACCGACGTGATCAGCGACATCATCGACATCACCGGCATCTCGGGCGGCATCCGCGTCACCGTGCAAGGCGGTCTGACGACGAGCTACTCGACGACGTCGATCTCGATCGGCAACGGCGCGCTGACCAGCGCCACCGGCAGCGTGACCGTCGCGCAGCCGGGCGATGGCTTCGGCGACTCGCTCGGGGCGCCGATCTCGGCGTCGGGTGTCGTCGTGTACCAGCCGTCGCTGATCTTCTCGGTGCGGCTGTACTTCTCGATCCTCGGCATCAGCGTCGTGAACTGGGACCTCGCGAGCGTGACTCTCCCGCTGCCCGAGATCGATCGCGAGGTCACGCTGACCGGCAGCGCCGCGGCGATCCCGCTGCCGCGCCTCGATCC
>DATJXL010000292.1:0-25493 GCA_035500135.1 Kofleriaceae bacterium | reverse complement strand
CACGGCCGCCAAGGCGCCAGAAGACCAGGATCGGGCCCGATCCAGTTCTGCTGGCGCCTCGGCGTCCCTGGCGCCCTGGCGGTAATTCCGCTCCTCAGATCGTCGCGACGAGCAGCACCACGAGCTCGCCGATCGCGGCGGCCATCGCGACGACGGGGGCGGACAGGCCGCGGTCGCGGCGCTGGGCATCGAGGCCGAGCGCGAACACGAGCGCGGCGGACAGCGCGAGCGCGACGATCGCGGCCTTGCCGAGCGCGAGCACCGCGACGATCGCGACGCCGAGGCTGAGCGCGGCGACCAGCCAGCTCGGTGCAGGCGCGGCGACCAGCGAGCGCGGTGCCGCGTCGTCGACGATCGGATCGCCGAGCGCTTGCAGGAACACCGCGGCCCAGCGGCCGACCAGCGCGGTCGTCACCAGCACGCCGAGCCATCGGTCGGGCGGGAGCGCGAACATCGCGGCCGCGCGGCCGAGCGTCACGAACACGAGCACGACGGTCGCGCCGGCCGCGCGCGCCGCGGTCGAGCGCGTGTGGCTTTGCATGGCCTCGACGCGCTCGGCGAGCCCGCGCTCGACGAGCGCGGCCGAGCCCACGGTCAGCGCGGCCAGCCCGATCAGCGACGCGACCGTCGCGGGCAACCCGGCCGCGTGCGCGAGCGCCGCGCACGCCCAGGCCGCGAGCCCGACCGGCGCGCCGAGCGCGACGATCCAGCCCGGCGACCGCGCCTCGTCGCCGATCGCGTCGGGCCACCGCCACGGCGTCGAGTGCACGAGCGCGACCGCGCCGCCGTACAGCGGCCCGAGACGGCGCATCCAATCCTCGCGCGATGCCACGCCGCGATATTATCAGGCGTCGGGCCTCGGGCTCACATCGCCGGCTTCATCGCGTGCCGGCGATCCGGCGCCGCGAGCACCGTCGCGCGGACCAGGAACGGCGCCGGGTCGACGTAGTGGGTGTCGGTGATGTCGCCGTGCAGATCCGCGTGGTTCGGGATCTCGAGGCTGAAGTGCAGGTGCGGTGGCGCCGAGTACGTCGCGGTCGCGCCGAGCGTGCCGATGAACTGGCCGGCCTCGACGCGATCGCCGACCTCGAGGCCATCGGCGATGTCATCGAGGTGCATGTACGCGGTCAGCGTGCCGTCCTCGTGCTGGATGCGCACGTAGCGGCCGCTGCGGCCGTCGAGACCGAGCTCGCTGTGCTCGACGCGCACGACGATGCCGTCGGCGACCGCGACGATCGGCTGGCCGCGCGGGCCGTCGAGATCGACGCCGCAGTGGCCGAGCCCGCACTCGGGCCGCTCGATCCCGACGCGCTCGGCACCGAAGTGCCGCGCGGCCTGCGGCGGCATCAGCTCGTGCGTGTCGGTCACCGGGTGCGCCCACTCGCGCAGCGACGGATACTGCTCGTCGAGCGGCACGCCGTAGTCGTCGTCGGGCAGCGGATAATTCGCGGTCGGGTCGGGGCTGGGCGGCAGATCCTCGCGCGACGTGATCTCGGCATGCACGCGCACGGTCTCGCCGTCGAGCATGACCTCGGTCGTCTCGGGCGGCGCGATCACGTGCGGCCGCATCTCGGCGCGCGCCCACTGCCCGGCCGCGACGAGCGCGACCACCGCGGCGCCGCCGATCATCGCGACCCGGCGAAGATCGCGGCGCGCACGCGGCGGCATCACGACCGTGACTTCCTCGACGGGCCGCGCGTCGCGCACGGCCCAACAGCTCGCGTGCCACAGCTCGACCGCACCGCTCGCGGTGACGAACGGACGCCCTTCGAGCAGCGGCACTTCGCAGGCGCAACGCGGACACGCAGAGCCCATCGCAGAAAACTCTAACGCTTGCCGCGCGCGCGATCCGCCACGCGCGGGCAGATTCCAGATGTGGGAGCGGGGGCTACCCCTTCTTGCGCATGATGATGAGGTGGTTCGCGTTCTTTCGATCGTAGTAGCCGAACCGGAACTCGAGATCGCGCTTGGGCTCGCTCTCGAACTCGGTGCGCCAGTCCTTGGAGATCCCGGTGCCGGCCGGAATGTGCGGGCCGAGGAACTGGCCGTAGGTCTCGTACTCGAAGCCCGCGGGCTTGCCCCATTTGGGCGCGACTCCCGTCGCGTCCGACACCATCCACACGGCGTGACCCGTCAGGTAGTCGCGCATCATCGAGAACGAGTCCCACGACAGCAGGTAGCTGGCCGCCTTCGTCATCGCAGCAACCTGCCCCTTCGCCTCGAGGTGCTTGAGCACGCGCGGGTCCTTCTTCAAGTTGGTGTTGTCGAGGTTCTGCTGGATGTGGCGATAGACCTGGATGCGCCCGCCGGGCCTCCTGAACTGGACCTCGGCGTTCGCGAACACGCGATTGCGCACCTCGGGCTTGGCGTGCAGCGGATCGGGCACCTTCTTCAGGTCATCGTCGTCGAGGTAGTGGATCGAGCCGTCGTCGTTGAGCTTGAAGTAATGCAGCGCGACGACCTCGTAGCCGTGGATCTTCAGCGCCGACAGCCCGAAGATCAGCTGCGTCGGCAGCGCGCCGGCGCGCATCGCGTCGATCATGTTGATCGTGTTGCTGAAGTTCACGCGGTAGAGGAAGTTGAGCTCGTAGTCGACCTTGTCGAGCGCGCGCGTCAGGTCCGAGCCCTTGAGGATCTCGAGGTCGCGCGGGTCGCCGGCAGGCTCGAGCGAGAGCGTCGTGATCTCGTCGGCATCCGGGAACACGGTGAGCGCGGTGGATAGATCGCCCCCGGCGAACGGGTACACGACCTTTTTCGGGACGTCCTTGGGCACGTGGGCCGCGAAGAACGCGGTGGCCGGCTTGACCCACTTGTCGAGGTACTCCGCCTGCCCACCCTTGACGTGCAGCGCCTTCGGAGTCGGTTCGCAGTGGGCCGTGACCGCCGTCGCCGGGACGTTCGGGGGAGGCGTACCGTCGGCGCAGGCACCGACGACGAGCAAGGCCTTGGCCTCGGGAGTGAAATCGTGGCCTTGCTGGGCGCGAGCGACGCCGGCAAGCGCCGTGATCACGAGCGCGGCAGGGAGGATGTGACGCATGAGCGGCCTCATCATGCAACGAAGATCCGGGCTTGGCTATTCATTGCGGGAGCCGAGCACACACTTCCGTCGCCGCGCCGGCGCGGTAAGGTCCCGGCATGGCCACCATCAACGACGCCCGGCTGCGGGAGATCTTGACGGGGTCGCCCACGGTCGCGGTGCTGGGGATCCATCACGAGCCCGAAAAGGCCGCCTATTACGTGCCGGAGTATCTGCACGACGAGGGCTACCGCGTGATCGGCGTGAACCCCGAGCTATCCGACCGCGAGCTGTTCGGCGAGCGCGTGCGTGCGACGCTCTCCGAGATCGGCGAGCCGATCGATCTGGTCGACGTGTTCCGGCGTCCCGACGCGATCCCGCAGCACATCGACGACATCCTCGCGATGAAGCCGCGGCCGAAGGTCGTGTGGTTCCAGCTCGGGATTCGCAACGACGACGCCGCGAAGATCCTCGAGGACGCGGGCATCACGGTCGTGCAGAACCGGTGCACGCTCGCCGATCACCAGCGGCTCGCGCTCGGCGCTCCGAAGAAGCTCTAGCCGGTCACGGCGTGACCAGCGTGCCGACGCCGCGGTCGGTGAACAGCTCGGCGATGATCGCGTGCGGCGTGCGGCCGTCGATGACGTGGACGCGGCCGATGCCGCCCGCGAGCGCGCGCAGGATCGCGGCCGGCGCGATCGGCGACGCCAGCTCGGCCTGCTTGCGCGCGAGCTCGGCGGCCGGCAGGTCGGTGACCAGCTCGCCGTGCTCGGTGAGGCCGGGCGCGGCCGCGAGGTAGATCAGCTTCGGCGCGCCGAGCGCGATCGCGAGCTCGGCGGCGGCCGCGTCGGGATCGACCGCGCACGCGGTGCCGTCGTCGCGGAGCGCGAGCGGCGAGACGATCGGCACGTAATCCTGGGCGAGCACCATCTCGAGCACCGGCGCGTGCACCCGGATGTGGAGCGAGTCGGGCTCGCCCCGACTCGCGGGATCGACCGCATCGGCCTTCGCGCGGAGCAGGCCGCCGTCCTTGCCGGAGATCCCGATCGCGTGCGCGCCATCGAGGTTGAGCAGCGTGACGAGGTGATCGCCGATCGCGCGGTCGCCTGACACGACGACGATCGGCTTCAAGCCGACCGACCGCAGCAGCTTGACGTCGTCGCAGAACGCCTGCTCGAGCGCCGGCTTCTCGCGCGCGTAGCGCACGACGCACCGCGTGCCGGCGAACCGCGAGATGTACGACAATGCCTCGACGAGCAGCGTGCGCTTGAAGCTCGGGCTGTAGTTCGTGAGCCGATCGTCCTTCGCGAGCTGACCGTCGGGCGTCTGCACGATCAACGACGTGTAGTCGGCGTTGAGCTTGACGTAGTCGTAGCCGAGGTCGCAGCCCCACGCGGTCGCCTCGCCGGCGCCGCCTTCGAGCCGGACCTCGATGCGCACCTCGGGCGCGCGCATCTTCGCGCGCAGCGCCGGCGGATCGGCCAGCACGGGCTCGCGCGCGAACACGGTGACGCCCTGGATCGCGACCGTCGCGCGATGAGGATCGACCGCGTAGTGTTGCGACCCGGCGCGCGCGCCGACGGTGGCGAGGATGCGGCCCCAGTTCGGGTCGGCGCCGAAGATCGCGGCCTTGACGAGCGAGCTGGCCGCGATCGAGCGCGCGAGATCGCGCGCGACCGCGGCATCGGGCGCGCCCGCGACGTGGACCTCGATCAGGCGCGTCGCGCCCTCGCCGTCGGACGCGACCTCGCGCGCGAGCTCGCAGCACAGCGACGTCAGCGCGGCGGTGAACGCGTCGAGCTCGGGGCCCGGGTCGGTGATCGGCGAGTTCCCGGCGCGGCCATTCGCGAGCGCGAGGATGGTGTCGTTCGTCGACTGGTCACCGTCGACGACCAGGCAGTGGAAGCTCGGCTCGATCGCGGCGCGCAGCGCGCGGTCGAGCATTGCCGGTGCCACCGCAGCATCGGTCGCGATCACCGCGAGCATCGTCGCGAGCTGCGGCGCGATCATCCCCGAGCCCTTCGCGATCGCCGCGATCGTGACGTCCTTGCCGCCGAGCGCGAGCGTGCGCGACGCGAGCTTGGTGCGCGTGTCGGTCGTGAGGATCGCCTCGGCCGCCGGCTCGGGCGCGGCGCCGAGCGCGGCGACCAGCTCGGGCGCCTTCGCCGCGATCTTGGCTGCCGGCAAGCGCGCGCCGATCACGCCGGTCGACGCGCACAGCACGGCCTCGGGCTGAACGCCGAGCGCCGACGCGAACGCGGCGCGCACGGTCTGGACGTCGGCGAGCCCGGCCGGCCCGGTCAGCGCGTTCGCGTTGCCGCTGTTGACGACGACCGCGCGGATGCCGGCCGCCGGCACGCGGGCGCGCGCGTCGACGACCGGCGCCGCCGCCGACAGGTTCGTCGTGAACACGCCGGCCGCCGCGGCCGGCACGTCGCTCGCGACGAGCGCGACGTCGCGGCGCACCGGCTTCAAGCCGGCGTGAGCACCCGCGAACGTGAAGCCGAGCGGAAGTTGCATCGCGCGGATCATTACCGCATCTGGCACGCGGAATGCTCCATCTTCGGACGTGAGCGGCACGCCGAGCCCGCGGATCGAGAACACGACCGATGCGACGCGCGGCCAGCCGCTGTGGGCGCGGGTGCTCGCCCGCAAGGACGAGCTCGAGGACGCGCTCGCGAACGTCGGCCGCCACGACGCTGCCGCCCGCGCCGCGATCGAGACCGCGCTCGCGACGGTCTACGTGCTGATCACGGGCGATCTCGCGCACCCGTCCGGAGTCGTCGCACGCGCGCTCAACGACTGGCTGGAGCGCAACAAGTATCTCTGAGCGGATCCAGTGATAGCTTCCGCGCGTGCGCGTGCTCGTCCAGCATCGCAGTCGCTATCGCTACCCCCAGCCGGCGGCGCTCGGTCCGCACGTGATCCGGCTGCGGCCGGCCGATCACGCACGCGCGCGTGTCGAGAACTATCGGCTCGACGTCGCGCCCGAGCATCGTCTGCACTGGCAGCGCGACCCGCACGGCAACCACGTCGCGCGCGTCACGTTCAAGGCCGGCCAGCGCGTGGAGTTGCTCGAGCTGGTCGTCGAGCTCGCGCTCGACGTGCGGCCGGTGAACCCGTTCGACTTCTTCGTCGACGCGCGCGCGAAGACGGCGCCGTTCCGCTACCCCGACGACCTCGCCGGCGAGCTCGCCGCGTTCCTCGACACCGGCGATCCCGCGTATCGGCTCGGCCGGCGTGCGGTCGACTTGCTCGCACAGCTGCCGGCGCAGGCCGATACGATCGATCTGCTCGTCGCGATCAACCAGCACGTGCGCGAGCGCATCGCCTACGTCATCCGCGACGAGCCCGGCGTGTGGACGCCGGAGGAGACGCTGACCAACGCGCGCGGCAGCTGCCGCGACAGCGCGGTCCTGCTGGTCGCGCTGCTGCGCGCGCGTGGGCTCGCGGCGCGGTTCGCGTCGGGATATCTCGTGCAGCTCGCCGACGAGGGCATGATCCCGAACGAGCCGCGCGGCGTCGACCGCGATGTCGTCGATCTGCACGCGTGGGCCGAGGCGTTCGTGCCCGGCGCCGGCTGGATCGGCCTCGACGGCACGAGCGGGCTCTTGACCGGCGAAGGCCATGTCCCGCTCGCGTGCACGGCCTCGCCCGCGCACGCCGCCCCGCTCGATGGCACGAGCGACGTGGTCGCCGAGGCCGTCGAGTTCGCGACGACGATCACGCGTCTCGGCCACGAGCCGCGCCCGACCGCGCCGTACACCGATGACACGTGGCGCGAGCTGCTCGCCGCCGGCGATCGCGCCGATGCAGCGCTCGCCGCGGCCGGCTTGCACGTCACGATCGGCGGCGAGCCGACGTTCTGCGCACGCGAAGGCGTGTCGGCGCCCGAATGGCAGGGCGCCGCGCTCGGTCTCGACAAGTGGCGGCGCGGGCGCGAGCTCGCGGATCACCTGCGCGATCGACTCGCGCGCGGTGGGCTCGTGTTGAATCGCACGGGCAAGCACTACCCGGGCGAGAGCCTGCCGCGGTGGGCGCTCGATGTCGTCGCGCGAGGCGACGGCGCGCCGCTGTGGCCCGCACGCGAGCTGCACGCCGACGTTTCGGTCGCGGCCGCGCGCCGGTTCGGCGAAGCGCTCGCGCGCGAGCTCGGGATCGCGGCCGAGCTGCACGACGCGTTCGAAGACCCGTGGGAGATCGTGCGCGCCGAGGCCGCGCTGCCGGTCGAGGTCGATCCGCGCACGGCGGGACTCGACGATCCGGAGGAGCGCAGGCGGCTCGCGAAGGTGCTCGCGCGCGGCGTCGGCGCGATCGTGGGCTACGCGCTGCCTCTCGCGCGGCGCGATGCGTGGCAAACCGAGCGCTGGCAGTTTCGGCGCGGCGAGCTGTTCCTGATCCCCGGCGATTCGCCGATGGGTCTGCGGCTGCCGCTCGGCAGTCTGTCGCCTGCGCTCGCGCCGACGCCGATCGATGCCGACGATCCGCGCCAGCAGCGCGTCGACGTGCGCGCGAGTGGCTCTGCGGGCGGCACGGTCGCGACGGCGTTGTGCATCGAGCCCCGCGGCGACACGCTGTGGCTGTTCCTGCCGCCGGTCGATCACGCGCGTGACTTCATCGCGCTCGTCGACGCGATCGATCGCGCGCGCGCCGCGACCGGGCTCGCGGTCGCGCTCGAAGGCTACCCGCCGCCGAGCGGGCCCGAGCTGCGCCGATTCTCGGTCACGCCCGATCCGGGCGTGCTCGAGGTCAACATCCCGCCGGCCGCGAGCTCGCGCGAGCTCGCCGCGCTGCACGAGAGCGTGTTCGAGGCCGCACTCGCCTCCGGCCTGACCGCCGAGCGGTACTTGCTCGACGGCCGCGCCGCCGGCTCGGGCGGTGGCAATCACATCACGATCGGCGGCCCGACGCGCGAGACTTCGCCGTGGCTGGCCCGCCCCGAGCTGCTCGCGAGCCTGATCGCGTTCGTGCAGCATCATCCGTCGCTGTCGTATCTGTTCAGCGGCCTGTTCGTCGGGCCGACGTCGCAGGCGCCGCGCGTCGACGAAGCCCGCCACGATTCGCTGTACGAGCTCGGGCTCGCGCTGCCGCGCCTGTTCGAGCAGCCGCCGCCCTGGCAGGTCGACGCGCTGCTTCGCCACCTGCTCGTCGACGTCGCGGGCTCCACGCATCGCGCGGAGATCTCGATCGACAAGCTCTACGATCCTCTGACGCCGCACGGCCGGCAAGGGCTCGTCGAGCTGCGCGCGTTCGAGATGCCGCCGCATCCACGCATGGCGGCGGCGCAGGTGTTGCTCGCGCGCGCGCTCGTCGCGACGTTCGCACGCGAGCCGTATCGCCGCTCGCTCGTGCGCTGGGGCCAGGAGCTGCACGATCGGTTCTTGCTGCCGTATTTCCTGTGGCGCGACTTCGAGGACGTGCTCGCACACGTCGACCGCGCCGGCATCGCGCTGCCCGCCGCCGCGTTCTCCCCGTTCGTCGAGCTGCGCTGCCCGCTCGTCGGCACGCTCGCCGTCGGCGACGCCACGCTCGAGCTGCGCAACGCGATCGAGCCGTGGCACGTGCTCGGTGAAGAGGCGACGCAGGCCGGCACCGCGCGCTACGTCGACTCGTCGGTCGAGCGCATCGAGCTGCGCGCGCGCGGTCTCGATCCCGAGCGCTACCGTGTCGCGATCAACGACGTCGTCGTTCCCATGCGCGCCGTGGCGGGCCGCGACCTCCGCGTCGCCGGCGTGCGGTTCCGCGCGTGGTGCCCGCCGCACGCGCTGCATCCGCACCTCGGCATCCATCACCCGCTGCGCATCGCCGTCGTCGACACGTGGGCGGAGCGCGGCGTCGCCGGCTGCGCGTATCACGTGTGGCACCCGGAGGGCCGCGCGTTCGAGGCGCCGCCGCTCACGCGTGTCGAGGCCGCGGCCCGCCGCGCGCAGCGCTTCACGCGCGAAGGCGCGGCACCGTGGCCGCTCCGCGCGCGCGAGATCGCTCCGCATCCCGATCAGCCGTACACGCTCGACCTGCGGCGCGCCGACCTCGGCCGGCCGATGCCCCGCGCCGAGGACTGGGCAACCGAGTGAGCGATCGCGCGACCGACCTCGACGGTGCGCTCGAAGCGCACGACGAGCTGCTCGCGCGCCGCGGCGTCGAGGTCTGGCTCGGCGCCGAGCCGACGTTCACGCGCGCCGAGTCGCTCGCGCCGGCGTGGCTCAACGCGGCCGAAGGCGACGACAAGCTCGACCGCGCCGAGGCGCTCGCCCGCGCGCTCGCCGCGCACCTGCCCGGCGCCGAGGTCGCGCGCGTCGCCGGCCGGCGATTTCCCGACGAGCCGGCACCGCGTTTCGCGATCGCCGTGCGCTGGCACGAGGCGCGCTCGCGCTACCTCACGGTCACGCCCGATCCCGGCGTGGTCGAGGTCAACGCGGCGCCGTGCGCGAACGCGCGCGAGCTCGCCGTCCAGGTGCGCGCGATCTACGAGGCCGCACGCGCCGCCGGGCTCTCGCCGGTGCGCCGCCGATTTCACGGCGAGCTGTCGGATTCCGGCGGCGGCGGTCAGCTCACGCTCGGCGGCCCGACCCCCGAGGCGTCGCCGTTTCTGCGCTATCCGCACGTCCTGCCGGCGCTCGTGCGCTACTTCAACAACCACCCGGCGCTGTCGTACTGGTTCGCCGGCGAGTGCGTCGGCTCGGCGTCGCAAGGGCCGCGCCCCGACGAAGGCGCGCGCGAGCGCTGGGACGAGCTCGCGGTCGCGCTCGCGTGGGCCGAGCAGCTCGCCGACCGCGGCGAGCTGTCGCCCGAGCGGCTGCAGCAGGCGCTCGCGCCGCTGCTCGTCGACGTCTCCGGCAACTCGCACCGCGCCGAGCTCAACGTCGAGAAGCTGTGGAACGCGGACCTGCCGACCCACGGGCCGCGCCACGGCAAGATGGGCGTGATCGAGCTGCGCGCGATCCGCATGCCGGAGCGGCCGAGCATGCTGTATGCGCTCGCGGTGCTCGTGCGATCGATCGTCGCCCGGCTCGCGGTCGCGCACTATCGCGAGCCGCTCGTCGACTGGCACGACGAGCTGCATGATCGCTTCGCGCTGCCGGCCGCGCTCGCGCGCGATCTGCGCCTCGTGCTCGGCGATCTCGACGATCACGGGCTCGGCGTGCCGGCCGCCTTGCGCCGCGAGCTCGAGGCATGGCGGCCCGAAGGCATCGTGTGCCGGCTCGGCGACGCCACGCTCGCACTGCGCCCGGCGCTCGAGTTCTGGCCGCTGTTCGGCGACACCGCGTCGCAGGAGCGCGCCGGCGCGCGCTGGGTCGACGCGTCGACCGAGCGCTGGGAGCTCGCGATCGACGGCTCGGGCCCCGAGCGCGTCGCGATCGCCGGCAAGTGGGCGCAGCTCCGCGCGCTGGGCGAGAGCTCGCGCGTGCTCGGCGTTCGCCGCCGTCGCTTCGATCCGTGGCCGGGCCTGCATCCCGGCATGCCCGCGCTCGATCCGCTCGTGATCGAGTGGGCGTGGGCCGGCCGCGCGCAGCGCATCGAGCTCTACGCGTGGCGGCCCGGTGGCGGCGTGTACGCCGACCTCCCCGCCGACGACGCCGCCGCGCTCGCGCGCCGTGCCGAGCGCGTTCGCATCGCGACGCGCGACGGCGAGGTCGAGGCGAGTGGCTACTGGCTGGAAGCTCGACCGTTCACGATCGATCTGCGCGGATCAGAATTACCGCCAAGCCGCCCGTGAAGAAGAGACGCCAGCAAAGAGTGGATCGGGCCCGATCCAGCTCTGCTGGCGCTTTGGCGTCTCCGGCGCCCTGGCGGTAAATTTTCTCTCAGCTCTCGTGCCCGAACAGGTCACCGCCGAGATCGTCGTCCATCGGTGGCGGCTCGAGCGGCGGAACAGACGGTGCCGCGAACGCGGGCGGCGGCGCGGGCGGTGGCGCGGCCGGGCGCGGCTTCGGCGCCGCCTTCGGCTTCGCGGCCGCCTTCGCCTTGGCCTTCACCTTGCCTTTGGCTTTGGCCTTCGCGTGAACCTTCGGGGCGGCCTTCTTCTTGTGGGCCTTTTTCGCGGGTGCCTTCTTCTTCGCTTTCGCCTTTGCCATGCGACGACTCTAACTCCGAAACCGATACGATACGTGGATGGCGCAGAGCCCAAGCGCGGATCTTTTTTCCGGCTATCCCGCCCTGCCCGGCACGTACGACGAGCTGTTCGAAGGTAGCAGCGCGAGAGCCGCGTTCGCCCGCGTGGTTCAGCAGCTCGCGGCCATGCGCCCCGACGAGCTCGCCCGCGCCCAGGCCCTGGCCGAGCACGCGCTGCTCCAGCAGGGCGTCACATTTTCGGTCTACGGCGATGCCCGCGGTACCGAGAAGATCTTCCCTTTCTGCCTACTTCCGCGCCTGATCGCGGCAGCTGACTGGGCCCGGCTCGAGCGCGGCCTGACGCAGCGCCTGCGCGCGCTCGGGGCCTTCCTCGACGACCTGTACGGGGAGCAGCGCGCCCTGGCCGCGGGGGTGATCCCACCCGAGATCGCGCTCGGCTCGGCCGGCTATCGCCCGACCCTGCGCGGCGTCAAGCCGCCCGGCGGGGTCCGCATCCACGTATCGGGAATCGACCTGATCCGCGACCCGGACGGGACCTGGCGCGTGCTCGAAGACAACCTGCGCACGCCGTCCGGAGTGTCGTACGTGGTCGAAAATCGCTTGATCTCGAAGCGAATGTTCCCGCGGCTGTTCGACGCCGCGCGCGTGCATCGCGTCGATCACTACCCGACGCGGCTGGCCGAGACGCTGCGCTCGGTCGCCCCCGAGGCGGGCGAGCCCCACGCGGTCGTCCTGACGCCCGGCCCGTACAACTCGGCGTACTTCGAGCACACGTTCCTCGCGCGCCAGATGGGGCTCGAGCTCGTGCAGGCGCCGGACCTGTTCGTCGACGGCGACCGCGTGTTCTGCAAGACGACGCGAGGCCCCAAGCGCGTCGACGTGATCTACCGCCGCACCGACGAGGCGTTTCTCGATCCGGAAGCGTTCCGTCCCGACAGCGTGCTCGGCGTGCGCGGGCTCATGCGCGCGTACGCCGCCGGCCACGTCGCGATCGCGAACGCGCCCGGCAACGGCGTCGCCGACGACAAGGGCGTGTACCCGTTCGTGCCGGCGATGATCGAGTTCTACCTGGGCGAGAAGCCGACCCTCGAGCAGGTGCCGACGTACTCGTGCGCCCGCGACGACGATCGCGCGTACGTGCTCGAGCACCTCGGCGAGCTCGTCGTCAAGGCGGTCGACGAAGCCGGCGGCTACGGCATGCTGATGGGCCCGCAGTCGACCGCCGAGCAGCGCGACGAGTTCCGACGCCGCATCGCGGCCGAGCCGCGCAAGTACATCGCGCAGCACCGCATCGAGCTGTCGAGCTGCCCGACCTGGATCGCCGACGCGGGCGTGGTCGAGCCGCGGCGCGTGGACCTGCGCCCGTACATCCTGACGTCGCGCGAAGGCCCGTGGGTGCTGCCCGGCGGGCTCACCCGCGTCGCGCTCGTGCGCGGCAGCTACGTCGTCAACTCGTCGCAGGGCGGCGGCAGCAAGGACACGTGGGTGATGAAGGAAGGCGCCTGAACCATGATCTCGCGCGTCGCCGATCATTGCTTCTGGTTCGGGCGCTACGTCGAGCGCGCCGAGTCGACCGCGCGCATCCTCGCGCAGTCCGCGAGCTTCGCGCTCGATGCGGAGCTGCCGCCGGCGCAGGTCTGGCGGCCGCTCGTCGTGGTGTCGGGCGAAGAGGCGACGTTCGGCGACGGCGAGTGCGACGGCGAGACCGTCCAGCGCTTCATGGTGTGGGACGAGCGCAACGGCGCGGCGCTCGCGCATTCGATCGGCGCGGCGCGCGGCAACGCGCGCTCGGTACGCGAGGTGCTGTCGACCGAGGCGTGGGAAGCGATCAACGAGCTGCACCTGTGGGCCGCGAGCGACGCGGCGCAGACGACGTTCGATCACGAGCGCGAGCAGTTCTATCGCCAGGTCCGGCGCGGCACCCAGCTCGCGCTCGGCCTGCTGCGCTCGACGATGCTCCACGACGAGGCGCTCGACTTCATCTGGCTCGGCGTCTTGCTCGAGCGCGTGAGCCAGACCGCGCGCATGCTCGACGTCCACCACCACGCGTTCACGAACCTCGCGCAGCGCCCCGCCCACGACGTGCTCGAGACCGGGTTGTGGCTGTCGCTACTGCGCGCGCTCAGCGGATCGGAAGCGTACCTGAAGCGCGCGGGCGGCCGGCTCGGCCCCGAGTCGGTCGCGCGCTTTCTGGTCTCGGAGGCCGCGTTCCCGCGCTCGATCGCGTACTGCGTGCACTCCGCCTACGACCGACTGTGCGACATCCGCCCGCCCGATCGCCACGAGCTGCCCGGCGGCGCCGCGCTCGAGCGCCTGCGCGTGCTCGACGCCTGGGTGGCCACACGCCGAGGCGAGCCGCTCGCCGGCCCGGCCGTGCACGAGCTGCTCACCCACGTGGTCGACGAGGTCCACACGATCTGCCAGACGTTGGGGAAGGAGCTGCTCGGCGGTGCCTAACTTGCTCGCCATGAGTCCATCGCCGAACGGCGAACCTTCTGTCTGCGCGACCGCGCCCAGAGAGCTCAGATGCCCAACCTCTTAGCGATGAGCTTTGAGGGCGAGCTCGCGCCGTCGTTCACGCTGCATTGCCTCGAGCGCGGCGACGCGCTGCCCGATGGCTGGGGGCTCGGCTACTACCCGGCGGGCGAGCCGAGCGCGGCGATCTTGAAGGAGCCGGCGCCGCCGCAGGCCTCGATGCGCAGCCAGCTCGCGCTCGCGTGGGAGCAAGTCGCGTCGTCGTTGTTCGTGCTGCACATCCGGCACGCGACCTGGGGCGCGCTGTCCGACGCGAACACGCAGCCGTTCTCGCGCACGTGGGGCAAGCGCGACTGGCTGATGGCGCACGCCGGCAGCCTCGATCGCAAGCTGGACGCGCTCGACGCGTCGCAAGGCGACGCCTCGAGCGGTTCGATGACGCGGGGCGGCCCGTTCGAGCCGGTCGGATCGACCGATACCGAGCAGCTGTTCTGCGAGTTCTTGAACCGCTGCCACGATCGCGGCTGGAAGAGTCTCGCCGACGTCGACCACGATACGGTGGAGAAGTGGCTCGCCGAGTGGGGCGAGCTCGGCGGGATGACGCTGTGCCTCACCGACGGCCGCGACCTGCTCGTCCATGCCGATCGCCGCGGCGATCCGCTGTGGCTCGGCAAGCTCGCACCGCCGTACGAGAAGATCGCGTTCGGCGACCGCGATCTCGAGATCGATCTCACGCGACGCGGCGCGAAGAGCCGCAAGGGCGTGATCGCGTGCAGCTCGCGCCTCGAGCCGAAAGCCGGCGATGCCGACCACGCGCTGGCGTGGCAGCAGCTCGCGCCCGGTGCGCTCGTCGTGATCCGCGAGGGCGCGGTGATCGCGGAGCGCTCGACCGGCGTCGCGATCGAGCGGCCGCGCGCGCGCCGCTTGCCCGAGCGCGCCGAGCCGCGCCGCTACGACGTCGTGCACAGGACGACCTATCGCTACGCGAAGCCGATCGAGCGCTCGACGCATCTGCTGCGCCTCACGCCGGTGCACGATCGCATGCAGGAGGTGCTCGCACATTCGCTCTCGGTGTCGGTGCGCGGCGACGAGCGCGACTACGACGACGTGTTCGGCAACCGCGTGCGCAGGCTCACCGTCGAGACGCCGTTCACCGAGCTCGCGATCGAGGCCCGCTCGACCGTGCTCGTCCACGACGTCGATCCGATCGGCGTGGGTCCGCTACGCGTCCACGAGACGATCCCGCTGGTGTGGATGCCGTGGCAGCGCCAGGTGCTCGATCCGTTCCTGTTGCCGCCGGAGCTGCCCGAGACCGAGCTCGGCGAGCTCGCCGAGTACGCGATGAGCTTCGTCAAGCGCAACGATCACGACGTGCTCGACACGCTGCTCGACATCAATCGCACGATCCACACCGAGTACGCGTACATCCCGGGCGCAACGACCGTCGCGACGACCGCGTTCGAGGTCTACGTCAACCGGCGCGGCGTGTGCCAGGACTTCACGAACCTCATGATCTGCCTCGCGCGCCTGCTCGGCGTGCCGGCGCGCTACGTGTGTGGATACATCTTCACGGGCGCGAGCAACGCGAACCAGGTCCAGAGCGAGGCCTCGCACGCGTGGGTGCAGGTCTACCTGCCCCAGCTCGGGTGGAAGGGCTTCGATCCGACCAACGGCGTGCTCACGCAGACCGACCACGTGCGGGTCGCGGTGGGCCGCAACTACCTCGACGCCACGCCGACGAGCGGCACGATCTTCGTCGGCGGCGGCGGCGAGACGCTCGCCGTCGACGTCAAGGTGACGCCGCGCGAGTCGTGACCTATGATCGGCTGATGCGGCTCGTGGCAGTGATGCAGTTGCTCGCGCTCGCGGGCTGCGATCGCGTGCTCGGGCTACACACGCTGGCGCCGATGCCGGACGGCGCGCCCGACGCGCCGCCGCTGCCGTTCAGCGTGACCGGGCTCTACCACCAGATGTACGCGACGAACGACTCGACCGGCACGCCGACGGTCGTCGACCGCTACTACGCGACGAGCGAGATCAGCATGAACGTCACGCTCGACGACGGCACGACTCCCGCGGTGATCTACAACGCGGACGGCACGTTCTCGTTCGGCCTCGAGACGCAAGGCCAGAGCTACCGGCTGCGGGTCGTGAACGACAACGGCGCGGTCGAATACCAGCTCGATCTGCCCGAGATCGAGCTCGTGACGCGAGCCGCCGGGCGGCCGAACCGCACGCCGGTGATGAACCCGACCACGCTCTCGCTCAGCTACGGCGCCGCGGCCGGTAACTTCGTCGTCGATTCGACCGGGCTGTGGACGCATACCGGCGCCGGTAACGTGGCTTCGCTGACGTTCAATTACGCGAACGCGACCAGCCAGAGCGGCGCGCTCGGCTTGCTCGACGCGACGACCGAGAACGACCGCGTGTTCTTCGACGACTTCGTCGGGTATCCGACGACGGCCCCGACCTACAGCGCGATCGGCGCGTACGCGGTCGCGAAGGCCACGCTCGTGAACGGCGGCAACGCCGCGGTCGCCGGCACGCTGATGCCGCTGGCAGCGAGCTCGTGCGCGCACATCGTCGGTGCCGACGGCGTCGACTACAACCGCCTCGTCGCTGCCAGCCTCGTCCCGTACACGAGCGCCACCTCGGACTGGTACGTGTTCGCGGTGCCGTCGCCGACGATGACGGGCACGCAAGGCGCGCTGCCGGTCGCGGTCGAGGGCTACAATCCCCCGGTCGATCTCAACGTGGCGCCGACGTTCGGCAACCCGTTCCCGGGGACCCAGCTGCTCGCGAGCGAAGGAGTCGGTGGCACGCGCACGGTGTCGCCGACCGGTCAGACGCCGTTCCCGATCGCCGACGGCACGCGCACGTTCGCTCCGATCACCGGCACGTGCCCGGCCGCGAGCACGATCCTCGAGGCCACGCTCGGGTTGCCCGGAGGACCCGCGATCGACGGCAACGCGCTGACGTCCGACGGCCAGGTCGTGACGATCGATCCGCGCACGCCGCTCGCGCTCACGTGGTCGTTGCGCGCGCCCGGGCCGGTCGACTACTACACGGTCACGGTCTCCCAGGTGATGAGCCCGGGCCTGGTGACGCTGGAGACGATCGTGACGCTGCAGCCATCGGCCGTCCTCGATCCCGCGCTGTTCATCGACGGCCACGACTACATGCTCGGCCTCGGCACCCATGTCGGCGTGCCGAACTTCGCGAGCGGCGACACCAAGACGCTCACCTACCCCGCGCAGACCGCGAGCGTGTGGTCGGTCCCGCTTCGCGCCCAGGTCACGAGCCAGTGACGGATTACCTGAATCTGCGGCAGCTCGAGGCGGAGGCCGAGGCGCGCCTGCCGAAGCTCGCGTGGGATTACTACGCGGCGGGCGCCGACGACGAACGGTGCGTGCGGCGCAACGTCGACGCGTTCGCCGCGATCGCGCTCCATTACCGCGTGCTCGTCGACGTCGCGCGGCGCGAGCTCGCGACCACGGTGCTCGGCCAGCGCGTCGCGCTGCCGATCGTCGTCGCACCGACCGCGTTTCACCGGCTCGCTCACCCCGACGGCGAGCTCGCGAGCGTGCGCGGCGCCGGCGACGCCGGCACGATCTTCGTGCTGTCGACGCTGTCGACCACCGCGGTCGAGGACGTCGTCGCGGCCGCGAGCGGGCCGGTGTGGTTCCAGCTCTACGTCTACAAGGATCGCGGCGCGACCGAGGCGCTCGTGCGGCGCGTCGAGGCCGCCGGCTGCCGCGCGCTCGTGCTCACCGTCGACGCGCCGGTGCTCGGCCGCCGCGAGCGCGACGTCAGGAACGGGTTCGCGCTGCCGCCCGGGATGGAGATCGCGAACCTCCACGCGGCCGCCTACCAGAAGCTGCCGCCGAAACCCGGCGACTCCGGGCTCGCCGCGTACGTCAGCGACCTCCTCGATCCCTCGCTGACCTGGGACGCGATCGGCTGGCTGCGCGCGCTGACCAAGCTGCCGGTGCTGGTCAAAGGCATCGTGCGCGCCGACGACGCCGCGCGTGCCGTCGCGGCCGGCGCCTCGGGCGTGGTCGTGTCCAACCACGGCGGCCGCCAGCTCGATGCCTCGCCCGCGACCATCGACGTGCTCGCGGGCATCGCCGACGCGGTCGCCGGCCGCGCCGAGATCCTGATGGACGGCGGCGTGCGCCGCGGCAGCGACGTCGTCAAGGCGCTCGCGCTCGGCGCCCGCGCCGTGCTGGTCGGCCGCCCGATCCTGTGGGGCCTCGCGGCAGCCGGCCGCGACGGCGTCGCCGGCGCGCTCGCCGTGCTGCGCCGCGAGCTCGACATCGCGATGGCGCTGTGCGGATGCCCGACGGTGGCGGCGATCACCCGCGATCTTGTCAGACCGATCCCGTAGATCCTTCGCGTGCGCATCTACTTCGTAGGCAGCCACGCGACCGGTAAGACCACGCTGTGCCGTTACGTCAGCCGCCGCTACGGGCTGCCGATGATCAGCGAGGTCGCGCGCGCGGTGCTGGCGGAGATGGAGACCTCGCTCGAGCTGTTGCGCACCGACATGGATCTGGTCGCGGAGTACCAGGAGCGCGTGTTCGCGCGCCAGGTCCAGGTCGAGAAGCAGCACGCGGGGCGGTTCGTCTCGGACCGCGCGTTCGACAACCTCGCGTACGTCGCGGAGCACACGACGAACGCGGCCGCGATGATGAACGACGAGCGCTTCCGCGCGTACATGAAGTGGGTCCGCGAAGGCTTCGTGTTCTTCCTGCGCCCGCACCAGTCGCTGCTCAAGGAAGACGGCGTGCGCGCCGGCGTATCGTGGGACTCGGTCGTACGCATCGACGGCATGGTCAAGCTCATGCTCGAGCAGCACGGCATCGGCTACCTGCCGATCGAGAGCATGTCGATGCAGGAGCGCGTGCGCGCGGTCGAGTTCGTGCTCGAGCGCGTCGGCGTCAAGCCCGAAGTCGCCGCGACGCCGCGCGTCGAGCCGGCGCAGCCGACCCCATCGATCGATTCGTGGCCGTACGCGCTCGCCGACAAGACCGAGCACGAAGCGTAATCACTTCAGCGGACCGTCGCATTTCGTCCGCACGCGTGTTGCCGATCGCAACGAGCACCGATCGCGCGCACGTCGCGCTCGCGAGTTACAAGGGCATGTCCGTTGCAGTCGCGCGCTGCGATGATGAGGCCGCTGCTCGCTGCAGCGTGGTGCATCGCCGCGTGCTCCGGCAGTGATGGCTCGTACGATTACGCCGACAGCAAGGGCGCACCGCTGTACCAGCAGATGTGCCAGGTCTGCCACGGCGAGACCGGCGAGGGCGGGCTCGGCCCGGCGCTGCGCGACGAGACCAAGTCGCAGAGCGACCTCGCGAGCATCATCTCGTCGTCGATGCCGCAATACGCCCCGGGCCAGTGCACCGGCGATTGCGCGACCGAGATCGCCGAGTTCATCGCGCACGGCCTGACCACACGCGCGCTCCGCTGCGACGCGGTCACGCCCGCGCCGCGCCGCCTGCGCCTGCTGACGCGGCGGGAGTATCGCGCCACCGTGCGCGATCTGTTCGGGGCGGCGACGCCCGTCATGCAGTGCCAGCGCGCGAGCGACTGCACCTACCGCGACACCTGCAGCGTCGGCTCGTGCGAGCCGACCGCGTGCGACGCGCAGACGTTCGTGTTCGATCCGCAGGGCCAGACCCACACGACCGTGCACGTCGCCGGCGACTTCAACAACTGGGCGGCGACGATCGCGGCCGGCGGGCTCGCGCTCGCGTACTCGCCCGACAGCGGCCTGTGGGTCGGCACGTTCTCGATCGGCCAGGGCACGCACCAGTACAAGCTCGTGCTCGACGAGCAGACGTGGGTCGCCGATCCGCGCGCGCCGGCGAGCGCGCCCGACGGTTTCGGCGGGCAGAACTCGGTCGCGGCGCTGTCGTGCGCCGGGCCGCAGCCGGTCGGCGATCCGGCGGCCGGGTTTCCGGTCGAGGCGCGGCCGTCGACGTTCCCGTTCGACACCGATGCCGATCTCGCGCTCGTCACGTCGACCAGCGTCGACGCGTACCTCGCCGCCGCCGAGCAGATCGCGGCGTTCGTCGCGGCCGATCCGAGCACGCTCGCGCAGTGCGACTGGACCGGCAGCCGCGCGACGTGCGCGCAGAGCCTGCTCGGCGACCTCGGCCAGCGCGCGTTCCGCCGGCCGCTCGCCTCCGACGAGCTCGGCCGCTACACGAGCCTGGTCTCGGGCGCGCCCGACGCGGCGACCGGCGTGCAGACCGCGATCGAGGCGCTGCTGATGTCGCCGTCGTTTCTGTATCGCTCCGAGCTCGGCGTGTCCGACGGCAACGGCCACTACAAGCTGACGCCGTACGAGATCGCGACCGCGCTGTCGTACACGTTCGTCGGCTCGACGCCGAGCTCCGACCTGCTCGCGGCCGCGGCCGGCGGCGAGCTCGACGACGAGACCGGGATCGAGAAGTGGGCGCGCACGCTGCTGATGGATCCGCGCGCGCGCGATCAGGTCAGCGAGTTCGCCGCGCAGTGGACCGGCGCCGAGAACGTGCTGACCGTCGACAAGCGCTCGGACCTGTTCCCCGACTTCGACGACAGCGCGCGCACCGCGCTGTACGACGAGACGCGCGCGTTCGCGGCCTCGGCGGTGTTCGACGGCACCGGCCAGTACACCGAGCTCATGACCGCGAACTACACCGTGCTCGACGGCGTGTCGGCGGCGTTCTACGGCGTGACCGGCACCGGCAAGGTGCCGTACGGCGACGGCAAGCGCGCCGGCGTGCTCGGCCACGCGTCGGTGCTCGCCGCGACCGCGCACTCCGATCAGACCTCGCCGGTCGTGCGCGGCCTGCTCGTGCGCCGCAACTTCCTGTGCGAGGACCTGCCGCCGCCTCCGCCGACGGGCGGCGGCCTGCCGCCGGTCGATCCGAGCGCGACGACGCAGCAGCGCTTCATGATGCACTCGGCATCGCCGGCCTGCTCGAGCTGCCACACCTACATCGACCAGATCGGGTTCGGGCTCGAGCGCTTCGATCCGGCCGGGCGCTGGCGCGACAGCGAGAACGGCATGGCGATCGATCCGAACGGCAACATGAACGACGTCGAGCGGCTCGGCACGAGCACGTCGGCACCGTTCACGTCCGAGCCGCAGCTCGCGCAGACCATCGCGACGAGCGAGGCCGGCCCGGCGTGCTTCGTGCGCCAGTACCTGCGGTTCTCGCGCGGGCTCGCCGAGACGCTCGCCGAGCGCTGCGATCGCGAGTGGGTCGCGGCGCGCTGGGGCGGCGACGTGCGCGAGCTCATGGTGCAGAGCGTGCTTTCCCCTGCCTTCGTGGAGCGGCGATGATCTCGAGACGACGGTTGCTGCAGCTCGGCGGCGCGGCCGCGATCACGTGGCCGCTGCGCCGCGGCGCGCGCCTCCTGCGCGCGAACAACTCGCCGGGCACCGCGAAGCGGTTCATCGTGTTCTATTTTCCCGACGGCATCGTCGGCCAGTCGCAGGGCGGCGATCCGAGCCTGTGGCCGCCGACCGGCAGCGAGACCGCGTTCACGCTGTCGGACTCGCTGTCGCCGCTCGCGCCGTACCAGAACCAGTGCGTGTTCTTCAGCGGGCTGTCGATGGGCTCGACCGACAGCGGCAGCCATCCCGGCGGCGCGAAGAAGCTGTTGACCGCGGCCGACGAGGGCAACGGGCTGTCGATCGATCAGCACCTCGCGCAGACCGTGGGCGCGGCCGACCCGTTTCCGTCGCTGTACCTCGGCGCGCAGGTCAACGGCGACAACCCGTCGGCCGACATGTACATCTCGTACATCGCACCCGGATCGTCGACGCCGCCGCAGGACGATCCGGTCGCGGCGTTCCAGCGCGTGTTCGGCGGAATGGGGACGACCGGCGGCGGATCGGGCTCGAGCTCGGGATCCGGCTCGGCCGATGCGGCACGTCGTCTGTCGATCCTCGATAACGCGAAGGCCGAGATCCAGGCGCTCGAGTCGAAGCTGGGAACGACCGAGAAGACGAAGCTCGACCTTCACCTCCAGGCCGTGCGCCAGGTCGAGACCCAGATCCAGGCGCTCGGCAGCGGCGGGATGGGCGGAGCGACCTGCTCGTCGCCGTCGATCGATGCGACCGGCATCGACTCGAGCACGCTGTACGCGCCCGAGATGTTCCCGCAGGTCTTGAAGGCCCAGACCGATCTGATGGTGCAGGCGATGGCGTGCGGGCTCACGCGCGTCGGCGTGATCCAGTGCGCGCACCACACGAGCAACCTGATCATGAGCCGGTTCGCGAACACGCCGCTCTACACGCCGAACTTCGACATGCGCAGCCACCAGGCCTCGCACTACGGCGCGACCCACGATCCGACGAACATCCAGTACGCCGATTACGTCTTGCAGGTGAAGTGGTGGGTCGAGCAGTACGCGTACTTGCTGTCGCAGCTCGCGGCGCGGCCCGAAGGCGACGGCACGATGCTCGACAACTCGCTGGTGTTCCTGTGCACCGAGATCTGCGACGGCAACACCCACCTCCACGACGACATGCCGTTCGTGCTCGCGGGTGGCGGCGGCGGCACGATCCGCACCGGCCGCTACGTCGACTACGGCTATCACCGCCACGGTGACCTGTTCATCGCGATCGCGAACGCGATGGGCGATCCGATCACGTCGTTCGGCGACGCATCGAGCGGCGCGCTGCCAAACCTGCTCGCGTGAGCTATGCGAGCTTGCGCTGCAGGATCCCGATCACCCCGCGCAACCCGACCGCGAACCAGCGCGCGCGCAGGTGCGCGATGCGCGCCGCCGGCAGGTCGCCGCGCGCGCCGAGGTGCGCGCGCCGCCGCTCGGCGAGCCGGCTCGCGGCGAGCGCGACCGTGACGCTCAGGTTGTAGCTCTCGGTGAACCCGAACATCGGCACCGCGAGCGCGCCGTCGCAGGCGGCGAGCGCGGCGTCGGACAGGCCGTCGTGCTCGTTGCCGAACACGACGGCGACCGGCGAGGTGACGTCGGCATCGTCGAGGCTCGCCGCGGCGTCGGGTCGCGTCGCCAGCACGCGAAACCCGCGCGCGCGCAGCGCGAGCGCCGCGGCCTCCGCGCTCGGCCAGCGATGGACGTCGAGCCAGCGATGCGCGCCGCGCGTGACGCCTTCGGCCGGCGCGAACCGCTCGCGCGCCTCGATCACGTGCAGGTCCTGGAGCCCGAGCGCCTCGGCCGTGCGGATCGTCGCGGCCGCGTTGTGCGGATCGTACGTGTCCTCGACCGCGATCGCGACCGACTGCAAGCGCGACGCGAGCACCTGGTCGATGCGCGCGATGCGCTCGGGCGTGAGCAGCGGCGCGAGCGCGTCGCAGACCGCGGCAGGCCCGTGGCGCTCGATCAGGTGCTCGATCGCGTCGGGCATCGCCGGGATGATATGCGTAGTTCCACGTATGCAGGCACGCATTCCTTGCGGGCAGTAGCTCTCGCACGCGGCATTCGCTGCGAGCTATAGCTCGTATCGATCTTGCTTCTTTGGGTGGTGGAGGATGAGAAGTCTGGAACGAATTCGGCGTGCACGCTGGCTGCCTTTCGTCGTTTCGCTACTACCGCCGCTCGTCGCGATCGCGATCCAGTTCGCGGTGTGGGAGGTGCTCAGTCCGTACGCGTGGATGATCTTCTACCCGGCGATCATCGCGAGCGCGTGGCTGGGTGGATTGAGGCAGGGTTTGATCGCGACGGCGGTCTCGACCGCCGTCGTGTGGTGGTTCTTCGTACCGCCGACGCACGCGCTCTGGAAGGACGACGCCGCGCGTGTCATCCCCGCGTGCATCTTCCTCGGCCTGGGCGCAGTGGTGTCCGCGGCGCTCGGCCGCCTACGGACGGTCAACCGCGAGCTGCACCGCGCGGTCCAGGAGCGGCGCTTGTTCGCGGCGCTCGTCGACGCGTCGTCGGACTTCATCGGCGTCGCCGACACCTCGGGGCGTCCGACGTACCTGAACCCGGCCGGGCGCCGGATGGTGGGGCTGGGGCCCGACGAGCCGATCGAGGACCGGTCGCTCCTCGACTTCTTTCCGGCCGAGGAGCGCGCGGCGGCGCAGGTGGCGCTGGACCAGTTCGCGACGCTCGAGCGCTGGGAAGGCGAGACCCGGCTCCAGAACTTCGCGACCGGCGCGGTGTTTCCCGTGTCGCTGACGCGGTTCTCGATCTCCGATCCCGACACCGGCCAACCGCTCGGTCGAGGCAACGTCTCGCGTGACATCTCCAAGACCAAGGAGCTCGAACGATCGCTGCGCGAGCTGTCCAGCGACCTCACCCGTGCGCAACAGGTTGCCGGCGTCGGCAGCTGGCGCTTCGACCTCGCCGCCAAGACGAGCCAGAGCTCGCCCGAGACGCTGCGTCTCCTCGGCCTTCCGCACGGCACCGATCTGACCGGCGAGCTGTTCTTCTCGCGCGTGCACCCCGACGATCGCGCGTTCGTCGTGGAGCGCTGGGCCGCGGCGGCCGCCGGCGAGCCCTACGACATCGAGTTCCGCGTGATCACCGACGGCGCGCCGCGCTGGGTGCACGCGAAAGCCGACGTCGAGGTCGATGTGAACGGCAACCCCGTCAGTGGCATCGGCACGCTCCAGGATGTCACGGCGGCCAAGCGCGCCGAGATCGAGCAGCGGTTCCTGGCCGACCTCGGCGCGGTGCTGAGCGAGACGCTCGACCTCGACCGCTTGCTCGCCAACCTCGGTGACCTCGTCGTGCGCGAGGTGGCCGACTTCTGCGTGATCGACGTCGCCCAGCGCGACGGCAAGCTCACGCGCGCCCGCGCCTCGTGCCGAGCTCCGGCCGATCGCTGGATCTGCGACGTGCTCGAGCACGTCGTGCTCGATCGCGGCAAGCCGTATCTGGTTGCGGAGACGATCGCGACCAGCCGCTCGGTACTCGTACCCGACGTCTCGCCCGAGTTGATCGATTCGTTCGCGCACAGCGCGGAGCACCGGACCGCGCTGCGAGCGCTCGGCGCGCGATCGCTCCTCACCGTCCCGCTTGTCGCTCGAGGCACGTTCCTCGGCGCGATCGGGCTCGTCGCGTCGCGATCGTCACTCGCTTACGGGCCAGACGATCTGCAGCTCGCCGAGGAGCTCGCCCGCCGCGCGGCGCTGTGGATCGACAACGCGCGGCTGTATCTCGCCGCACAGAGCGCCGTGCGCACGCGCGACGAGGTGCTCGGGATCGTCGCTCACGATCTGCGCAATCCGCTCAACACGATCACGCTGTACTCCGCGATCGTGCGCGACAACGCGCAGCCGCACGAGAAGTCGGCCGACGCGATCGGCCGCGCCGCACGCCGGATGAACCGCCTGATCGAGGACCTGCTCGACGTGACTCGCCTCGAAGGGGATCGGATCGAGCTCGATCGCCGCGCGATCGGCGCCGCGCAGCTCGTCCGCGAGGCCGCCGAGGCGCAGCGCCAGATCGCGGCCGCGGCCGCGCTCGAGCTCCACGTCGACGTCGCGTCCGACGTGCCGACCGTGTGGGCCGATCGCGATCGCGTGCTGCAGATTCTCGACAATTTGATTGGCAACGCGATCAAGTTCACGGACCGCGGCGGCTTCGTCACGATCGGCGCGGCCACGCGGGGCGGCGACGTGACGTTCTGGGTCGCCGATAGCGGCCGCGGCATCGCCCCGGACGATCAGCCGCACGTGTTCGACCGCTTCTGGCAAGGCACGAGCGCGACGCGCAAGCGCGGCGCCGGACTCGGGCTCGCGATCGCGAAAGGTCTCGTCGAAGCGCACGGCGGCCGGGTGTGGCTCGAGAGTGCGCTCGGCCGCGGCACGACCGTGTTCTTCACGATTCCTGCCGCCGCGGCCCAGGCGGTGCAATCCGCGGCGACGCCGGCATAGGCGTGTTAGCCTCGCGCGGCGTGTTCGCGCCAAGTGGTGTGGCGCCGCCCGAGGGGCGCTTCGTCGGG
>DATJXL010000291.1:0-24670 GCA_035500135.1 Kofleriaceae bacterium | reverse complement strand
AGGCTCCACAGCCCCCGCGCCATGCGCGAAGGCCGCGGGAAGATCAAAAAAGGTTGGACAGCAGAGCTCGTGCGATCCAGCGCGTCGTGCGAGCGCTCTTCCTCTTCTTCCCCCGATCTAACTCCGATCGGAGCGTACGCGTTCTCGTCCGGCGCGGTGGAGCCTGTGGGCAGCGCATCCCACGAGTGTCGACGGTCGGCGCTGTCCACAGGATCCACGGCGCGGCCGCGCGTTCTGCGCGGCGTAGCCAGCCGGCATGTGACGAATCGCTAGAGCACGTGCTAGCCGAGCTCGGCCTCGGCGGCGATGTACGGCACGTAGCGAAAGTCGCGGATCGATCGGATGTGGTCGCCGCCGAGCTCGAGCACGATGAAATACGACGGCGCGGTCGCGCCGGCGACGTACGCGGCAAGCACGAGACGACCGTCGAGCGCCGCCACCTCGAGGCGAACGTCTTCCTTTTCGTAGCGCGAGAAGTACATGCCCACGGCCTTGCCGCGGCGCTGCGACTTCGAGACCAGATCGAGCCGACAGTCCTCGCCGACCAGCGCCCGCACGCCGTCCCAATCGCGCGCGTTGAACAGCCGCGCGTAGGCGTCGAGCTGCGCGCGCGAGCTGGCATCGAGCACCGCTTCGCGCTCGTCGGCGTCGCGCAGCTTGGCGCGGCCGCGCACGAGCGCTGCCTTCACGGCCGCGACGGTCGTGTCCATCGTCGCGGCGGCTTCTTCGACCGAGTGCCCGAGCACGTCCTTCAAGATCATGGCGCTGCGCTCGGCCAGCGTGAGCACCAGGAAGCGCGACAGCGCCGCGCGCACGACGTCGGGATCGGGTCGGTCGTCGCTGCCGATCTCGTCGGCGAGCTCGCCGCGCGGCTCGGTGTACTTGTGACCGTGGCTGCGCAGGTGATCGATCGCCGCGTTGTGCGCGATCCGGAACAGCCACGGCCGGAGCGGCGGCAGCTCCGGCTGCATCGCGATCGCGTAGAACGCCTTGGCCAGCGTATCCTGCACGATGTCTTCGCCCTGGATGATCGAGCCGGTGAGCCGCGCGCAGTAGCGATGAAGCTCGGGACGGAGCTCGCCTACGAGCGCGAGAAACTGCTCGCGCGCTTCGGCCCACGCGGTGGGATCGACTGCCACGCGCGCACGATAACGTCATTTCGCGCGGACGCGGTTGTTCTTCGCGGCGTGCTCGAGCTCGACCCTGCCGAGCGCCTCGAGCACCGGCGGGACATACATGCCGAACCGGCCGCGCAGCCCCTTCTTGAGCCCGTACCAGCCCTTCACCGGATTGCCCTTCGCGCGCCCCCACGCCTCGACGGTGCCGTCCGCCGCCGGCTTCTGCTCGTCGGCGGCGCCCAGCAGCATCCAGTCGCCGTGCTTCACCAGCATCGCGTGCAGGTCATCGAGGCAGCGCAGGTGATAGCGCAGCTGGGTCTTGCCGACCTGCACGACGAGCGCCGGCGGATCCGCGCCTTCGTCGCGATACGCCTCGAAGCTGGACGTTCCCGGCGGCGTCTTGAGCTGCCAGGGTTTGGCCTTCGTACCGTCTCCCTTGATCTTCGTCGTCATGCTGACTCCACGGTTGGCGCAACCGAAACGATTCGGTGGGGCCGAACAAAACTCCAAGCTCCCGGCGGCGCTGACATTTCACGGAGCCGGGGCGGGGGTGGGCGCCGGAGCCGGAGCCGGCGCAGGCGCCTGGTCTTTCGCCTTCAGCTCCTCGAGCTTCTTCTTCGCCTCGTCGCGCTCCTTCTCGACCGCGGCACGCGCCGCGATCGCCGCGTCGCGCTCCTTCTCGGCCGCGACCTGCGCCGCGCGCGCGCCGTCGCGATCTTTCTCGGCCGCCTCGCGCGCCGCGCGCGCCGCGTCGCGCTCGCTCACCGCGTTCTTCGCGACGAAGTTGGACGTATCGCGCTCCTTCTCGGCCGCGGCCTGCGCCGCGCGCGCGGTCTCGCGGTCCTGCTCGGCCGCGGCCTGGGCGGCGCGCGCCGCGTCGCGGTCCGCGTTCGCCTCGTCGCGCTGCCGGTCGGCGTCTTCCTTCTCCTTCATCGCTTCTTCGAAGCGCTTGACCGCCTCGTCGGCCGTGCCCTTGGCCTGCGTCGCTGCCGCCTCGGCTTGCCTGCGCATCTCCTCGGCGGCGTGGCGCTTGCGATCGGCCGCGTGCCGCAGCTCCTCGGCGTTCTTGCCTTCGCGCTGCGCTTGCTCGGCGAGCGCCTTCGCCGATTCGGCCTCGCGGCTCGCGGCATCCGCGGCGCGCTCCTTCTCGCTCGCATCGGCGCGCGCGGCCGACGCCATCGCGCGCAGATCGGCGTCCTCTTTCTGCATGCGCGACACCTGCGCCCACACCAGCGCGCCGGCCACGCCCGACAGGATCACGAACGCCATCGTCACGCTCGCGGCACGGTTGCGGCGCGCCCAGCGCGCGAGCCGGCCGGTGAGCGAATAGCGATGCGAGAACACCAGGTCGCCTGTGAGGTACTGCTTGAGCGCGCGCACGAGCTCGTCGGCGGTGAACCGGTCGTCCGGGTCGTGCGCCATCGCGCGCCGGATGATCCCCGACAGCTCCGAATCGCGCGGCATCGCCGGCGCGACGCGCTCGCCCTTCTGCAGCCAGCCGAGGAACTGCTCCATCTGCGCGGTGCGGCCTTCGAGCGACGACGCCGGCTTCCACGGAAACGGCGTCTTTCCCGACACGACCTCGTACAGCGTGACGCCGAAGCTGTACACGTCGAAGCTCGGATCGGCCTGCTTGCCCTGGCTCTGCTCGAGCGGCAGGTACGGCGGCGTGCCCGCGCTGATCGTCATCTGCCCGCTCGCGACGAGCCCGGGCGCGGATCCGGACAGCTTCGGCTCGGAGCTCACGGTCGGCGCGTCGAGATCGCGCGCGATGCCCCAGTCGATCAGCGTGGCCTCGCCGCGCTTGCCGAGCAGGATGTTGTTCGGCGTGCAGTCGCGATGCACGACGTGGCGCTCGTGCGCGTACGCGAGCGCTTCCGCGATCGAGACCAGGTTCGACAGCAGCTCGAGGCGCTCGCGCGTGCGCGGCTGGCCGTCGGCGGCTTCCTGGTCGGCGAGCTCGTCGAGGCGATCGCGCAGCGACACGCCGTCGACCTTCTCGAGCACGCAGAACGGCCAGCCCACGCTCGCCTTGCCGAGCTCGTAGATCTTGACGATCGCCGGGTGCTGCAGCTTCGCGAGCACGCGCGCCTCGGCCGACACCCGGCGCTGGAACATGTCGCGCATGTACTCGGGCATCTGGTCGTCGTCGCGCGGCGCCTTGAGGATGACGGTGCGCGCGAGCCGCTTGTCCTCGCCCGCGTAGATCTGGGCCATGCCGCCGCGCGCGATCGGATCGGCCGGCCAGCGAAACGCGTTCTCGGAGACGAGCCCCTTCGGCAGGTCGAGCGGGATCGGCGCGTCCTCGTGATCCGCAGCGACGACCGAGCGACACAGCGAGCACGACGTCAGGTGCTCGAAGTGATGCGGATCCTGCGGGTCCCGCAGCTCGGTGATGGTCGGGTGCGGCCCGCTCATCCCCGGGGCGGTTCGGTCGCTCTCCATGCCCCGAATGTTAGCGCCATCGGGAACGGGGAACGTATTCAGTGGTCGTGATCGCAGTCGGGCCCGTGAACGTGCCCAGCTTCCCCGTGCGCCGGGCCGGGCGACTCGGGAATCGGCGTCCCCGGCTGCGACAGCTTCTCGACCTCGGTCACGGTCGCGTTCTCGACGAGAAACTTCAGCACCTTCTCCTGGCGCAGCGAGTGCGTGATGCTGTCGATGCGGCCGTCGCGCTGCCATTCGGCGCGCAGCTTCGCGGGCGCGACGTTGCGCGCCTTCGCGGTGGTCTCGACGTGCTTCTGCAGCTCCTCGTCCGTGACCGAGACATTCTCCTTGTCCGCGATCGCCTCGAGCAAGAGCTGCCCGCGAACCTCGTCGGTCGCTCCCGGCTTCATCTTGTCGCGGAGCTCGTTCGGCACGCCCTGGTTGCGGTCGGGCTTCATGCCGAGCATCTGCTGCAACCGCGCGAACTGCATCTCGACCGCGCGATCGACGAGCGACGGCGCGACCTGGAACTGATTCTTCTTGATCAGCTCGCGCAGCGCGCCCTCTTTCGCCTCGCGATCGATCTGCTCCTGCTCGCGCGCCTCGAGCTCGCCGCGCAGTGCCGTGCGCAGGCCGTCGAGCGTGTCGGCCTTGCCGGTATCCTTCGCGAACTCGTCGTCGAGCGCGGGCACTTCCTTCGCGCGCGCCTCGAGGATCGTCACCGTCAGGTCGGCCTTGCGGCCGCGCAGCTGCTCGTCGGCGTGATCGGCCGGCACCTCGATCTCGATCTTCTTGTCCTTGGTGTCGATCGGCACGCCGACGAGCGCCTGGCGCAGCCCCGGCAGCGGCTCGCGCTCGGAGTCGTCGAGATCGACCGCGAACTGCGGCTGGTTGATCTGGTGCTCGCCGATCGTACCGGTGACGCTGAGGCCGACGATGTCGCCGGCCTGCGTGACCTCGCGGCCTTCGATCGGCCGCAGCTCGGTGTGCTCGCGACGCAGCTGCGCGACCGCATCGTCGACCGCGCTGTCGGGCACGTCGAGCTTGCGGCGCTCGATCGCGAGCCCCTTGTAGTCGTGCGGCACGACTTCGCCACGAACCTCGATGATCGCCTCGAACGTGAACGGCTGGCCCTTCTTGATCGGCGCCGCGGTCTCGACGCGCGGCTCGGCCACCGCCGCCAGGTTGTGCTCCTGGTTCGCGCGGAAGAACGACTCGCGCACGAGCTCGTACGCGACCTCGGCGTTGACGCGCGGCCCGTACACCTGCTCGAGCACCGGGCGCGGCACCTTGCCCTTGCGGAAACCCTTGAGCGCGACGCCCTTGCCGAGCTCGCGGTAGGCATCGCCCAGCTTCTGGCTGACCGTCTCCCACGGAATCTCGACGAACATCTTCTTCTCGACGGGCGAGACGTCTTCGATACGAACCTGCATGGCGGCAGGTTGCGTACCACACGATCACCTGCGCAGGCGATAGGTCGGCTCGCCGCCTTGCGGCTCGGCCGGCTCGACGAGGTCGCCCAGGCCGTACATCTCGAGCTTCTTCACGAGCTCTTCCATGAACGCGACGGCGTCGGCGAGCTCGACGACCTGGCCGATCGCGCGGGCGGTCAACGAGGGCTGCTCGCCGAGCGCGTTGAGCGCCCGCCGCTCGCCCGCGTCGAGCTGGAACTCGGCCGGGACGATGCGGTCGACCAGGCGCCCGAGCTGGGCCGACACCTGCGGTGCAAGCCCGAGCCGCACGATCGCCGACTGCGCGCCGGCCCCCGACGCGTAACCGAGCGCGGTCCGCACCGACAGCGGCGGCGGCCGCGTGCGACCGCCGCGCGAGCGCGGCAGCGGCGTGCGGCGCAGCTCCGGGTTCGACGGCACGGCGACCTCGCGCGGCGCCGCGGCCTGCATCTGCGGAACGAACGTCGCGATCTGTGCCTGCGGCACGCGCGCGGCGGCGACCGGCGCGACGTAATCGACGGCCGGCAGCCGATGGTCCGTGCGCTGCGGCACCATCCGCGGCGTACCGGGCGCCCAGTTGCCGGTCGGCTCGCGATCGAACGTCGAGCTCTCGTCGAGCAGGCGCGGCGGATTGCCCTTGCTCCCGGCGATCCGGCGCGCGGCCTCCTCGAGGCCGTGCTTGATCACCTGCGCGGCGCCATCGCCGTGATCGCCGACGTGAATCCCCCACGGTCCATTGACGTCGAGCCCGGCCGGCCCGATCGCGAGCTCCGCGCCGTGCAGCAGGATCGTCGGCCTCGTCTGATCGCGGCTCTCGGCGTACGCGCGCATGAGCACGCGCTGCTCCGCCCACTTTTCGGCGATGACCATGACCGATCGGTAGTGACTGGGCTGCGCCGCCGGGCTCCGCAGCCAGTCGTCGATCAAGCGGATCTGCGCCATCGCTTTCACCGCATGATAACTACAAAAAAAACCGCCGATACTCCTGGGGGAGAAGTATCGGCGGGACCCGCGCTGGGGGCACGGGGGTCATGGCATCCGCTCGCGCGGGTGGAACACGAGTCAGGGACGCCGCAGGAATCGAACGCTCGAACGCCTGTGCACGCTCGATACCAACGCATCGCGTAGCGCGGTCTCGACGTGTTGCGCCGGGAGTAAATGATGCGCGCCGCGCGCTGGTGTCACAGCGCGCGCACTCGCTCGGCGTCGTCCGCGACTTTCAGGGATTTCGCGTGGTTCACGTTGGCATCGCGACTGCACGATCGCGCCCCGTCATGGCCCGCCGCTCGCCGACGAGCTACGAGGAGATCACGCGGCGCAGCGTCGCGAATCCCGACCTTTCGTTTCGTCCTTCGCTCGAAGAGGAGCACTGGGCTCGCCATCGTTTCGGTCAGCCGACCGAGCATCGCCCGCATCCGCTGACGCCGCGCGAGCGCGTCCTGCGCGATCGCGTCTGCTATGCGCTCGATTCGGATCCCTCGCTGGATCTCTCCGACGTCACGGTCGATGTCGACGGCCGCGAGGTCGTGCTCGTCGGCAGCGTCCCCGGCCCGGCGACCGCGATTCGCATCGAGGAGATCGCCGGAGCGGTGCCCGGCGCCGAGCACGTCGACAACCAGCTCGTCGTGAGGAGGCGTCGCGCGTGATGGCAGTGCGCCGCGATCTCACGCGCGTCGGCGCACGTGCGCCGGTGTCTGGCATGCCCGCTGCTTTGCTCCTGGGTAGTAAAGGAGCAGATCATGTTTGGCTGGGCTCTCGCGTTCTTCATCATCGCGCTGTTTGCGGCGCTGTTCGGGTTCTTCGGGCTCGCGGCGAGTGCTGCGGGCATCGCCAAGATCATCTTTGTCGTGGCTCTGATCCTCGCGATCATCAGCTTCGCGGTGGGTCGCCGTCCCGTGACATGAGCCGGGCAGAAAGGTAAGTACCCGAGGTGAACGGAACCATCCTGATCGTCGACGACGAAGAAGACACCGCGATTCTCCTGCGCGACTCGCTGCGCAAGCGCGGTTTCGATGTCGATGCGGTCACCTCGGGGCAAGCGGCGCTGGAACACCTGCGCACGACGCCGGCCGATGTGGTCGTCACCGACGTACAGATGGCCGGCATGACGGGCATCGAGCTGTGTCAGGAGCTGCGGCAACGGCATCCCGACCTGCTCCCCCTCGTGCTCACCGGCCAGGGCGGGCTCGACACCGCGATCGCGGCGATCCGGGCCGGCGCGTACGACTTCATCACCAAGCCGGTGAAGGTCGACGCGCTCGCGATCGCGGTGGGTCGCGCGATCGAGCACCTGTCGCTCAAGCGCGAGGTCAAGCGCCTGCGCTCGGCGGCCGACCGCGACGTGCCGATCGACGGCATCGCCGGCAACTCGCCGGCGATCCGCGAGACGATCGAGATGATCCGGCGCGTCAGCGATAGCGACGCGACCGTGCTCGTCACCGGCGAGAGCGGCACCGGCAAGGAGCTGGTCGCGCGCGCGCTGCACAACCTGTCGCCGAGGCGCGAGGCGCCGTTCGTGGCGGTCAACTGTGCCGCGATGCCGGCGCCGCTCCTCGAGAGCGAGCTGTTCGGCCACCTGCGCGGCGCGTTCACCGACGCGAAGCGCTCGCGCGCCGGCCTGTTCGTACAGGCGGGCACCGGCACGATCTTCCTCGACGAGATCGGCGAGATGCCGATCGAGATGCAGGTGAAGCTCCTGCGCGTGCTGCAGGAGCGCAAGGTGCGGCCGGTCGGCGGCGACGAGGAGGTGCCGTTCGAAGCGCGCGTGATCACCGCGACGAACCGCGATCTCGAGACCGAGGTCGAGGAGAAGCGCTTCCGGGAGGATCTGTTCTACCGCATCAACGTCGTGCAGATTCCGGTCCCGCCCCTGCGCGCGCGCGGCGGCGACATCCTCCTGCTCGCGCAGTACTTCCTGAAGCGCATCGCGGGCCGCACCGCGAAGCCGGTGCAGGGCATCAGCGGGCCGGCGGCGCGCCTGCTCATGGATTACGACTGGCCGGGTAACGTGCGCGAGCTCGAGAACTGCATGGAGCGTGCGGTCGCGCTGTGCCGGCTCGACGAGATCACGGTCGACGATCTGCCGGCGAAGGTGCAGGAGCACCAGAGCTCGAAGATCGTGATCACGACCGAATCGCCGGGCGAGCTGATCACGCTCGACGAGATGGAGCGGCGGTACGTGCGCCAGGTGCTGAACGCGGTCGGCGGCAACAAGACGCACGCCGCGCGCATCCTCGGCATCGATCGCCGCTCGCTGTACCGCCGGCTCGAGGAGCCGCGCAACGCCAGCGACCGGCCGCGCACCGACGAGCCGCCCAAGCCGGTCGAGGCCGCCCACGTGCCGCCGATGCGGCCGCCCACCGCGCCGTCGGTGCCGCCACCGCTCGCCGCTCCGCCCGGAACACCGGGCGACCTGGAGTAGGCTCTCCGCCGGATGACCGCGCGTCCGAGCTTTCTCGTCGTCGACGACGACGTGGTCGACCGGCGCGCGCTGCGTCGCGCGATCGAGCAGAGCGGGCCGCCCGCCGACGTCGACGAGGCCGGCGACGCCGCCGCCGCGCTCGCGCAGATCGCGCGGCGCGAGCCCGACTGCATCCTGCTCGCCGCCGAGCTGGTCGGCTCGATCGAGCTCGTGCGGCAGCTGCGTGCCGAGCGGCTCGTGCCGATCGTGCTCGTCGTGTCGTCGCAGCAGGACGACACGTTGTTGCAGCAGGCGGCCGACGCCGGCATCACCGACTACGTGGTCGCGTCCGAGCTCACGCCGCCCCGGCTCGCGGTGCGCATCCAGCTCGCGATGCGCACCGGCCGTGCCGAGGCCGAGTCGGCCCGCCAGCGGGAGCACGCGAACCGCGCCGCGCTCGAGAAGGACGAGATCCTCGCGGTCGTCTCGCACGATCTGCGCAGCCCGCTGCACGCGATCAGCCTCGCGTCCGAGGCGCTTGCCGACGAGCTCGCCGTCGGCACCACGCGCGGCGCGAGCGATGGCCCCGCACGCTACCTCGGCGCGATCGAGCGCGCGACGTCGCGGGCCGAGCGCTTGATCTCCGACCTGCTCGACGCGAGCGCGATCGAGAACGGCGCCCTCGTGATCGCGACCGCGTCGATCGACGCGGCCGCGATCGTGCGTCAGGCCGTCGCCGATCACGAGCCGCTCGCGAAGGAGACCGGCGCACGCATCGAGGCGCGTATTCCCGACGAGCCGGTCGTCGTGCGCGCCGACCGCGAACGCGTGCTGCAAGTGCTCGGCAAGCTCATCGGCAATTCACTGAAGCACGCGAAGGGCTCGCCGATCGAGCTCGCGCTCGAGCCACGCGAACGCGACGTCGTGTTCTCGGTGCGCGACAACGGGCCGGGCATCGCGCTGGCCGCACAGCCGCACATCTTCGACCGTTACCGGAGCGGACGTGGGCGCAAGCAGGGCGCCGGGCTCGGGCTCGCCATCGCGCACGGCATCGTCGCCGCGCACGGCGGAGAAATCGCAGTCGACAGCACGCCGGGCGAAGGCGCCCGCTTCTACTTCACGCTGCCGCGCGCTCCGTGATCGCTGGCACGCGGCCTGCTCCGAGGATCGTCCGTCAGATCCGCAGGTGACCCATGCCGACCCCACGTGAAGAACAAGAGCAACACGATCAGGATCCGGAGATCGAAGTCGACGAGACGACGGCCGATGCCGATGCCGACGACGAGCGCGACGAGCGCGACGAGCGCGACGATCGCGACGACGACGACGAAGACCTCGAGCCCGAGGAGATCGACCTCGACGGCATCCCGCTCGGCGACGGCCCAGACGCGTGAGTGCGTCGCCTCAGTCGTCGTACCGCACGAGCGAGATCGGCCCGGTACCTTCGGCCGCGCCGTCCACCGCGTACACTGCATACGCCGCACCGACGCCGCGAAGATCTCCGAGCGCGGCTCGTACGCCACGCGCGGTCGGCCGGTCCTCGCTGTTCTTCGCGAGCATGCGCTCGACGAGCGCGACGAGGCCGGCCGGCGCATCGGGACAACGCGGCGCGAGCGGCGGCACCGGCTTGCGGAGATGCTGCACGAGGATCTCGACCGAGTTGCCACCGACGAACGGCGGCCGCCCGACGAGCATCTGGTACGCGAGCACGCCGAGCCCGTAGACGTCGCTGAAACCCTCGGTCGGGCCACCTCGCGCCTGCTCGGGCGCCATGTACGTCGGCGTACCGATCGCCTCGTCGTGCGACGTGTAGCGCGCGCCGGTGCGATGCAGCGCGATACCCCAGTCGATCACGCGCACCGGAAACCGTGGATCGTCGGGCACGAGCAGCACGTTCTCGGGCTTGAGATCGCGGTGCGTGATCCCGCGATCGTGCGCGGTCGCGAGCACGTCGGCGATCGCCGCGACGAGATCGACGACCTGGCTGGCGGCGAACGGGCCCTCGAGCATGCGCGCTGCCAGCGGCGTGCCGTCGACGAGCTCCATCGCGATCCACGGCCGGCCGTCGCGCAGGAGACCGCACTCGTACAGCTCCGGGATGCCGGCGTGACACACCGTCGCGAGGATCGCGGCCTCGCGCATCATGCGGTCGCGCGCGCGCTCGCACGCGAGCTGGTCGTGGCGAAGCACCTTGAGCGCGGCGACGCGATTCTCGATGACGTGACGCGCGCGATAGACCCAGCCCATCCCGCCCGAACCGAGCGTGCGCTCGATCCGGTACGCGCTCACCATGCTTCCGAGTCGCGCCGCGCCGTCGCGAGAGATGCCGGGAGTGGGCTCCGGAGACACATCGACCATGGTCGTCGAGAGTGGACAGCACACCGCATGCCAGAAGCTTTCTCAGGCTCCGCGCCGTCGTCCTAGGCAAGCTTCCTGCACGAAGAACCGGCATGCCTTGCGAGCTCATCGACCTTCGCACCGACGCGATCGTCGGATCGTACCGACTCGTCAGGGAGCTCGGTCGCGGCGGCATGGGCACGGTGTACGAAGCGCGCCACGCGGTTTTGCCACGGCGTGCGGCTTTGAAGGTCATGCACGCCGAGCTGCGCCGGCAGCCCGGGATGGCGACGCGGATCGTGCAGGAGGCGACGATTCTCGAGAGCGTGCGCCACCCCGGGATCGTGCGCGTGTTCGAGTGCAGCATCCTGCCCGATCATCGCCCGTACATCGCGATGGAGCTCGCCGAGGGCACGACGCTCGCGCATCGCTTCGTGCACAGCCCGCTCTCGATCGGCGAGCTCGCGGTGCTGCTCGCCGAGGTCGCCGACGTGCTCGCGGCGGTGCACGCGCGCGGCGTGGTCCACCGCGATCTCAAGCCCGACAACCTGGTCCTGATGCCGCTCGATCGCGAGTTTCCGCTCCGCGTCCTCGATTGGGGCATCGCGCGGCTGGGGCCGCTCGGGCACGTCACGCTCGATGGCTTCACGCCGGGCACGCCGATCTACATGTCGCCCGAGCAAGCAGCCGGCCGCGACATCGGCGCGCCGTGTGACGTGTACTCGCTCGGCGTCATCGCCTACGAAGCCCTCGCGGGCCGACCGCCGTTCGACGGCCGCACGCTCGCCGAGGTCGTGTGCCTGCACATGCAGGGCGAGGCCGCGTCGCTCGCCGAGCAGACCTGCGCGCCGCGCGCGCTGTGCGAGCTCGTGCACCGCATGCTCGCGAAGGATCCGTCGCTGCGGCCGAGCGCGCTCGAAGTGCGCCAGCTCGCCCGTGCGGTCGCGACCGCGCACGCCGGCGACTACGAGACGTTCGAGCTCGGCGCACGCGAGCCGCGCCACCACGGCATCGACGCCGAGGTGCTCGAGCACGGGCCGACCGAGATCCTGCCGGCGATCCATCGACCGCGCTGGACGCCGCAGATCGCGGCGGTCGCGGCGCCGATCGCGACCGGTGACGACGCTCCAGCCGCGATGAAACCGCGCTAGTCGGCCGTAGCGGGCGCGCACGGGCGTGGCACGAGCGCACACCGCGCCGGATGGGCACGCGGGTTGCTGCCGCTTTGCTCGAAAGGAGCTTCAAATGGCCAGGAACGGAACGATGGAGGCGTTCGAGGACCGCTTCGAGTCGCTCAAGGAGAGCGTGCGTAACCTCGTCGATGTCGGCTCGAGCAAGATGGGCGGCGCGGCGCGCTCGGTGATCGCGACGAGCAAGACCGGCATGCGGCGCGCCGGCGAGCTGGTCAAGGACCATCCGTTCATCGCGATCGGCATCGCATTCGGCCTCGGCTTCGTGACGATGCGCTTGCTCAGGCGCTGACATGCAGGAACCGACTACGAACGGCTGGCGCGCGAAGCTCGTAGCTCATCGCTGGCCCGCCGTCGGCATCGCCGTCGCGGCGGGCGCGTTCGCCGGCTTGCTGCTGCCGCGCGGTGCAAGGCTGCCGGTGCGCGCGAAGCTCGCCGACATGGCGTTCGCCGCGCTCGCCGGACTCGCGCTGCGCGCCGTCCGCGACGCCGCGGTCCACCGCCTCGGCGCGATCGCGATGTCGTGGTGGGACGAAGCGCAGGCCCGCGCGCGGCAGTCGCGCGACGGGATGGTCAGCTAGCGATCGGCAGCGGCAACACCATCGCGACCGGCGTCGCGACGTCGAGCGTCATCGCGTACGCGCGTCGGTGATCGGTTGCGAGAAGATGCACATGCGCGCGCGCATTCTAGCGCCGCTTGCCGAGCATGTAACAGCGGCGCGCGGGCAGCTCGTTCGCGTGCATCGGCTCGCGCACGAGCGCGGCCGCGACCTCGAAGCCGCCCTTGTCCATCTCGGCGGCCGCGTCCTCGATCGCGACGAAGTACGTGGGCAGGTCGACCTTGAGCCCGAACCACTGCTGGAGGTGGTACGTGCTGCCGGGCGGCTGATCGGGCGCCGACACGTAGAAGCCGTGCAGGATGAACCCGCCGGTGCGCACGACGCGGGCGAGCTCCTTGTAGAAGCGCGATCGCTCGTCGGCGTCGCAGTGCAACGTCGACCACATCGCGATCGCGCCGAGCCACGCAGCAGTCGTCACCGGCAGCTCGAGCATCGAGCCGATGCGGAATTCGAGCGCCGGGAACTTCACGCGCGCCTGCTCGATCATGGCGGCCGAGACGTCGAAGCCGGTCGTGTGCAGCCCGAGGCTGGTGAGGAACTGCGCGATGTGGCCGGGCCCGCAGCCGACGTCACCGACCACGCCGTCGCCGAGCGCGCGCACGAGCTCGGCGAACGCGATCATGAGGCCGCGCTCGAGCGGGCGCGCCATCATGCCCTCGGCGAGCTCGTTCGCGTACTTCTCGGCGACGACGTCGTAGCTGGTGCGGATCTTGTCGACCGGCTGCCAGTGCGTGACGTAGGTCTCCGACTCGCGCTCGGGGACGTCGTCGACGAGCGTCATCTCCGAGGCGCGCTCGATCACTTCGGCGCGCGGTTCGGGCCGCGGCTCTGGTCGATCGACGAGCTGCGCGGTCAAGCCGTTCTCGAGCCCGCCGATCACGATGACGTCACCGACGCGCACCGGCGTCGGTCCCTCGGCGAGCTCGCCGTTGACCTTCGTGCCGTTCGCCGAGCCGAGATCCTCGAGAAACCAGCCGTCGCCGAGGCGCGCGACCCGACAGTGCAGCCGCGACACGCTCGCATTTTGCGTGCAGTAGCTCGCGCCGAACGCCTGCGGCATGCGGCCGATCGTCACGCCCTCGTCGGGCACGTGCATGCGCTCGACGCGGCCATCCCGCTCCCACACGTGCAGCTCGATCCCCACGTACCTATCGTATGCTGCCGGCGATGGCGACGCGAGAGCCGTGGGGCGACGGATGACATCCGGCGCGCCGAGGGGATCCCCGCCCGCGCGGTCACCACGGCTGGAACGAGCACGCCGGGCTGATCGGCGAGCACTGCGCGCCGTTCGCCTCCGCGTTGCAGTCGTCGAGCGCCTGGTCGAGGATCGCGTTGACCGTGTCGTCGTCCCAGCCGCGCGCGTCGCGATCTTCCGAGACCGGATAGAGCGCGCCGGTATCCTCGTTCGCGGCCTCGCACGTCACGGTGCCGACCGTGTCCCACGCGGTGATGCCCCACACGTGCCACCAGCCGCCGCGCGCGTAGTGGAACCGCACCCAGTCGTGCGCCGGGTGATAGCCGCGCACGACGACGCGCAGCCGCGGATCGCGATCGATGACGTGGATCGGGCGATGGTCGACGACGATGCGATGGTGCTCGTCGACGTTCGACTTCGCGTTGTGGACGATCACCTCGTGCGGAGGATTCTCCTTGGGATGCATCGGCCGTTCGGGGTGCGGCACGATGTGCACGCCGACCGAGCGCGGCGCCGAGGCGTGAGCCGGAGGCGGCGACGCCGGGCGCGCCGGGCGATGGTTGTCGGCAGCTGCCGCGAGCGGGAGAGCAAAGACGAGAGCGGGCAAGACGTCGATGAGCTTCATGTGCGGAGTAAACCGCATGACCGAGTCCCCGGGGCGCTCCGGACCGTGAAGGAGTGTTAACGCGTGTTAACGCGGCCCAGATCGTATGAACACCAACAATCTCCCCAGCAGCTCGATCTCGTTTGCTCGGCGGGCGACCGAGTGGCCCTCGTCGCCCGCCAGCATGTAGTCGACACGCACGCCGCGTGCGCGCAGCGCCGCGACGATCGTGTCGGCGTGAACGCGCGGCACGCGGTCGTCGTTCGCACCCTGATACACGAACAGCGGCGCGACGACGCGAGCGACGTCGTGGATCGGACTGAGATCGGCGATGAGCTTGGCGTCGGCGACCGGATCGCCGACCTCCGCGACGTAGCGCTCGGGCATCGCGTGCGCGGTGAGCAGCGTGTGCAGGTCGGACGGCCCGGCGAGATCGACGCCCGCGCTCCACAGGTCCGGCTGATGCGCGAGCGCCATCAACGTGTAGTAGCCGCCGAAGCTCGCGCCCGCGATCACGATCTGCTGCGGATCGCACCACGGCTGCGCGCGCGCCCACGCGTTGATCGCGGCGAGGTCGCGCAGCGCGTCCCACCGCTTCTCGCGATCATCGGCGCGCGCGTACGCGCGGCCGAAGCCGGTCGATCCGCGAATGTTCGGCTCGAGCACGACGACGCCGGCCGCGGCGAAGATCCGATTCCACGCATTCCATTCGATCGAGGTGCTCGCGTCGGGGCCGCCGTGCAGCCAGACCATCGTGGGCATGCGCGTCGTCGCGCCGGCCGGCACGTAGACGTTGACCGGCACGACGAGCCCGTCGAACGACTTCACGTTCGCGATCGACGTCGCGATCGCGGGCAGCTTCGCGAGCGCCGCCCGCGGCTCGTCGCGCACCGGCCGGGCCTCGCCCGCGAGCGTGTCGACGAGGTAGATGTCCTCGGGCGCATCGGGCAGCGAGACGTTGATCGCGAAGTGCATGCCGTCCGCGGCGAACACGCCGGTGCCGTTGCGCACGCGCGTCTCGCTGTTCGTGCCGACCGCGGCGGTGCCGAGCGGCGTGCGGATGTCGACGAGCGTCGCGAGGGTCGTCGCGTCGAGCAGGCGCACGGTCGAGTGATTGCCGGCGTCGATCGTGATCGCGACGCGGTCGCCGCGCGGGGACGGCACGATCGCGGAGACCTCGGCGGTCGGCGGATCGGTCTGGGGATAGGTCGCGAGCTCGGCGAGCGTCGCGCGATCGAGCGCGACCACGACGTGATGCTCGCCACCGTGATCGGTCGCGACGAAGATCCGCGATCCATCCGCCGAATATGCGGCCGCGGTCACCATCTCGGCCGCGCCGTCGCGCGGCTCGATCGGACGCGCCTGCCCGGTTGCGAGATCGATCTCGAGCACCTCGTGGCCGCCGGTCGTCGCCTCGCGGAACCACAGGGCCGCGCTCGCATCGGGCAGGACGTCGATCATCGCACCGGCACCGGGATCGCGATACGCGACGCGCTGCGCGCCTCCGTCGAGCTCCTGCACGATGATCATCGAGGCGTAATCGGTCGGCTTGCGCGCGCCGTAGACGATGACGTCGGCGCGATCGCGCGGCACGAGCGGGCTATCGCGCCACATCGGGTCGGTCGGCGTCAGATCGACTGGCTCGCCGCCATCGACCGGCACGCGCAGCACGTGAAAGTTCTCGTCGGCACCGGTGTCGCGGCGAAACAGGAGCGAGCGGCCATCGTGCGCGAACACGCCCGACGCGATGCGCTCCGGCCCGGCGACGATCTTCTTCGCCGGCCCATCCGGCTCGGCGACCTCGGCGACGTAGAGCTCGGCGACGCCGTCGCGGTCGGAGCGAAACACGACGCGCGTGCCATCCGGCGACAGCGTGCCGCCGAAGTTTTCGTGGGCCTCGAGCAGTGCGGGCACGTCGACCGCGGGCGCGATCGACGCCGGCGCGGTGGCCGGGTGCGGGGGGCCCGCGCACGCGGCCGCGCATGTCGACGCGAGCGCGAGTAGAGTGCGACCCATGGATTCCATTCTCTCACTCGACACGAAGACTTCCGCGCTGTTGCTGATGGATTTTCAGGCCGCCGTGGTCGAGATGGTCCCGACCGAAAAGGAGGCGCTGCTCGCGCGCACGGCCGAGCTGCTCGCGGCGGCCCGCCGCACCGCCATGCGGGTGATCTACATCGTCGTCGGCTTTCGCGCCGGTTATCCCGAGGTCAGCGACCGCAACCAGACGTTTCGCGCGTTCTTGCAGGGCGGCAAGTTCACCGCCGCGGATTCCGCCTCCGGCGTGCACGCGGCGCTCGCGCCGGCCGCCGACGAGGTCGTCGTCACGAAGCATCGCGTGAGCGCGTTCGCCGGAACCGACCTCGACATGATCCTGCGCGCGAATCACATCGACACGCTCGTGCTGGCCGGCATCGCGACGAGCGGCGTCGTGCTGTCGACCGTCCGTCACGGCGCCGACGCCGACTATCGCCTCGTCGTCGTCTCCGACTGCTGCGCCGACCGCGATCCCGAGGTCCATCGCGTGCTCGTCGAGAAGGTGTTCGCGCGCCAGACCACGGTGACCGACGCGAAGACGGTGATCGCCGCGCTCGCGCCAGGCTCGCGCGCGTAGCTTCGAGCGCTCGAGAAGCTCGCGATCACGGTGGACTCGATCCGGATCCTCGTGGCGACCGCGGACAAAGCGTTGAACCCCGGCGAATCAAAGTGATCTCGGGCCTCTACGCGAGCACTTGCGCCCGCGTAGGGGCGTGATTATCGAATCGAACAGACGGCTCTGTTCACGGCCCGTGAGGTCACGAACATGATCCTGATTTCCGGCAACGATCCGATCGTAGATGGCCTGTGCTCGGCGCTCGATTCGCTCGGGCGTCCCTACCGTCGAGTCGACAACCTCGACGCCGGTCACGCCTGGGAGCTGCATGCGACGACGGTGATGGTCGTCGAGTCGCTCCCACGCGTGACCGCGACGGCGTCGGCGTCGGAACGCGGTCTGCGCGAGCTCATCTCCGCGGCGAACGCGCCTGGAGTACGTAGCGCGATCATCGTGACACCGCGTCCCGACGCCGACGCCGAGCTCCGCGCGGTCCGCCGCTCGGGCATCCCTTACACGATCCTGCGACCGCTGCCGATCGTCGAACGCGCGAGCGATCCGGACAAGCCGGTGCTCGTCACGCGCGAGCTCGCCGGTGCACCGGCCGCTGCGGTCACGACCGACATGATCGTCGACGCCGTGGTCGGAGTGATCGACGGAAACGCGTGCGGGCAGACCCTCGACATCGCGCCGCCAGCCGAGATGACGTGGCGCGAGCTACTCGCTCGCGCCGGCGTGACTCCGAAGCCGGTGGCTCGGTGGCGGGCGCGCGTGGGTCGTTGGTTCGGCGCCCGCACGTTCGATACATCGGTGGCGAGCGTAGTATCCGCACCAGTGTGACCCGTGGTCGAAGGAGTGATGATGGCAGCCAGACCCGAGGAATCGACGACGACGCGGCTGGATCTCAGCCACCTCCGGCGCGAAGCCAGGACGGCGCTCGAGCTCGCGATCGTCGAGCTCGCACCCAATGATCTGATCGATCGGCTCGCCCTCGTTGCCGGGTTGCTCGAATCGCTCGCCGAGCTCCCCGCGGACAGCGCGCCTGCGATCGCGCTCGGTCCCCCGACTGCGGATCGCGCGCGCGTCGCGCTCAAGATGTGGCGAGACTGGTCGATCACGCGAAAACGACTCGCGTAGGCCGGCCGGAATATTCTTGGAGCGCCCGCTTGTCGGTAGCGAGCGACCTGAACGAAAGGGCTTGACGGCCAGAACGGCCGAACTTAGCGAAGACAGCACAAGGAGGTTCCCATGCGACGGATTCCAGCTTTGCTATGTGTAGCGGGGCTGGCGGCGGCGCCTGCGAGCGTTGCCGCCGGACCCTCCAACGATCCCTGGTCGACCCCGCAAACGCAGACGATCGAGAAGTTCGAGTGGTCGACCGCGAAAGGACGCCTCGGCGTGATGGTGATGGGCCTGACGCCGGAGCTCCGCAAGCACTTCGGAGTGCCCGACGATCGCGGTGTGCTCGTCGCGCACGTCGAGTCGGGTACGCCGGCCGCGACGGCTGGCATCGCAGTCGGCGACGTGATCGTCGAGGTTCACGGCAAGAAGATCGACGCCGCACCCGACGTGCTGTCGGCGCTCGCCGATGTCGGCAAGGGCGAGCACGCGAAGATCGAGCTCGTGCGGGACGGCGAGTCGCGCACGCTCGAAGCGACGCTCGCGGATGACGCGATGGCGAGCACGGTGTGGTCGCCGCCGTGGCTCCATCACGATGACTGGATGAAGTCATTCGACATGCATCACGCGTTCGCGGCGCCGTTCGACGAGCCGAAGTGGTTCAGCGACTGGCTCAAGCCGTTCGAACAGACGACACCTACTCCGAGCTCGAACACGATGCCGAGCTGGCTCGACAAGCTGCGCGAGCTCTTCACACCGAAGACCGGTCCGGTCTGCCAGCGTTCGTGAGGTGAACCATGGGATATGCGAGCAATCGCGAGCCGCGCCGGAGGTGGAGCACCGACCGCAACCGCGCGCGTGTTCCGTGTGCGTCGTGCGGTGCACCCGCGCGCCTTCATGCGGCGGAGCTGCCATTCTGCAACACGTGCCTGGACTGGGCGCGTCAGAGCGACCTCGCCGAGTCGGACGAGCTGGGAGTGGGCGACTGACCTCTTGCGCGCGTCGCGCGACGTGATTAGCAATCGATCAGAACTCATCATCTTCTTCGGAGACAACACCATGCAGACCTACCTGTGGAATCCATGGTCGCTCTTCGACGAGCTCGAGCGTTCGATGTTCGCGGCGAGCTCGCAGGAGTGGCCGCAGTTCGATATCGAGGACACCGACGACGAGACCGTGCTCGGCGCCGACCTTCCCGGCATGACCGAAGACGACATCGAGGTCACCGTGAGCGGCCCGTACTTGCTCGTGCGCGGCGAGCGCAAGGCCAAGGAGGGCCATTACGTGCGGCGCGCGCGCTTCCACGGCGCGTTCGAGCGCAGGTTCTGGATCGGCGAAGGCTACGACCCCGATCACGTGACCGCGCACATCGCGAACGGCGAGCTCACGATCCGGCTCGAGAAAGCCGCCAAGGCCAAGCCGCGCCGGATCAAGCTGACGAGCGGCGGCATCGCGGCGAAGGTGAAGGGGCTGCTCGGCGGCGACAAGGACAAGAAGCAAGCGGCGTAGTGACGCCGCGACCACGCACCGCGGCGGCGGCGCCCGCGACGGCAAGCACACAGAGCTAGTCGATCGCATCGCGCGAGACTGCAAGGCCGTCCTCCGGGACCGCCGCCGCTGGTGCGGTTTTTCTCCTTACGACATCACCCACGACCCCATGAACACCTCGACGAACCCCACGAACCCGATCGAATCCGGTGATCACTGGCGCCCGGTCGCCTACGTGGCGATGCAGGACCGGGCCGCACGTCAGCGGATCGTGAATGTCCTCGAGCGCGCCGGCTGGGCCGTGATCCCGCAGCCCAGCGGATTCCACCTCATCCAGGCGATCGCCGGCGTCATCGACGGTAACCAACCATGGCTGCGACCGGGACTGATCGTGGTCGATGCGCGCTCGCGCGGCTGCGCCGGCACGACGATCGCGGCCGGCCTGCGCGACCTCGGGATCACGATCCCCATCGTGCTGATCGCGGCCCCCGGCGAGACGTTGCCGGTCTCGCCGGACCGGACTCTCCGCATCGTCGATAGCGCGTCGGCGGAGCAGACCGTGGCCGAGCTCGCTGCCATCGCGGCGAGGCCGGTCTCCGAAGACCGTCCGGCTGCATGACGCGAGCTCTTCTTACGAACCAGGAGAAACCGATGATTGTCAGACGGGTTTGGCCCGCACGACCTACGTTCGATTCTTCGCTGCGTGACTTCGAGCAGCTGCGGCGCGACATGCTCCACATGTTCGACGCGTTCGCCGGCGAGCGCGAGAGCGCCACCACGTCCGGTGTGTTCCCGCCGATCAACATCACGCAGGACAACGACCACTTCTACGTGCGAGCGGAGATCCCCGGCATCGCGGCGAACGACCTCGCGATCTCGGCGCTGCGCAATCACGTGTCGATCTCGGGCAAGCGCGAGCTTCCGAAGGAGCACGAGCGCGCCAGCTATCACCGCCGAGAACGCGCCGAGGGCACGTTCAATCGCACCGTCGCGCTGCCGACGCTCGTGGATTCCGATCGTGTCGAAGCACGCTACGCCGACGGCATCCTGACGCTCGTGTTGCCCAAAGCCGCCGAGGCCAAGCCGCGGCAGATCGTGGTGAAGACGTGAAGGAGAACCCCACCATGTCGAACGAAACGAGAGCGGACCTGCAGCGCAGCGAGAGCGCGATGGCGAACGTCCCCGAGCAAACCCGGCCGGGGCCGGTCTATTCGCCGGCGGTGGACATCTTCGAGACCGACGCCGCGATCACGGTGCTCGCCGACATGCCCGGCGTCAAACCGGATCAGCTCGAGATCGATCTGCGCGACAGCGTGTTGACGCTCAAGGGACGCGTGTCTTTGCCGGCGACCGCCGCCGAGAGCGACGTGCTGCGCGAATACGAGACCGGCACGTTCTTCCGTCAGTTCACGCTGTCTCAGACGATCGACCAGGGCAAGATCGACGCTCACCTCAGCGATGGTGTGCTGCGCCTCGAGCTCCCCAAGGTCGAGCGCGCCAAGCCGCGGCAGATCACGGTGCGGACCGGGTGACCGCGCCCGTGCGGGCTGCGTGCCGTGGCGAAGAAGACCTACTACATGATCCTCGGTGTCTCGCACGGCGAGACGTCTAGCGGGATTCGCGCGGCCTATCGCGATCGCGCCCGCCAGCTCCACCCGGACGTCGCGGGTGATGGCGCGACGCGCGCGTTCCAGGATCTGAACGAGGCGTACGGCGTGCTGTCGGATCCGTCGCGCCGACGCGCGTACAACGCGGAGCTCGCGGCCAACGCGCATGCGGTGCCGCGAACGGCGATCTCGATCCTCGATCCGCCGGAGACGATTCACCCGTCGTTCGCCGAGGTGCGCGACCGGTTCGTGCGCAACTTCACCGGCCTGCACGTCCCGAAGGCCGAGCGGATCGAGCCGCTCGACTTCGAGGTCTTGCTCACGCACGACGAGGCGGCATCGGGCTGCGTCGTCCCGATCGGTGTCCCGACGTTCCACCGGTGCCCGCACTGTGGAGGTAGTGGCGCGACGTGGCTCTTCGCATGTACGTACTGCCGTCAGTCGGGAATGATCGAGATCGAGTGCGTGGTTTCCGTGCGCGTGCCGCCGATGGTTCCACCCGGTGAGATCTACGAGGTCGCGCTCGGTGGGCTCGGCATTCACAACTTCCGACTGCGCCTGCACGTGTTCGTGGACGCGTGACCGTACCGCTCGGCTCCGGAGTCGCCCGCGGTCCTGGTGCGTCTGCGCCGAGGTCGCCGGCAAGCACGACGTTCAACTTGCCCTCGAGCTCGACTCGTCCTCCGCGAACATGTCCGCGCACGGCATTCATCCATACGATGATCGGTTGGAACTCGACGGGAGGCTCGCCGGCCGATCTGATCACGATGACCGATCCACGTGATCACGATGGACCGAAACACGCAGAAAGCGCCGGAACGTCCGCCAGGGGCTCAAAGCGACGCGGTAGGATCGGTCATGCGCATCGCTTCGATCATTGGGCTCGCCGTCCTCGCGTTGGCGGGCTGCAACGAGTCCGTCAAGGTTCACGTTTCGTGCATCACCACGGCGGTGCCGGCCGTCGAGTGCACCGTCGTCCAGACCGAAGGGAAGTCGGAGGTCGAGGCGTGCTGGGACTTCGCTACGACGTGCGCCAACGGCGTCGTCGTCGAAGCGCCGCACACCTGTAGCAAGGTCAAGGACGGCGCCACCGTGACGGTCACGATCCCCGGCGACAAGCTGACGAACCTGGCCAAGTGCGGGGGCGATGGCAAGCCGACGGCGAAGATGTCGAACATGACGATCAACGGCAAGCCTTCGGAGCTCTGAGCGCCCGCGTGTGCGGTCCGGGCGCGACGGCGGCGCGCGAAGTCCTTCTCGAGGTGGTAGAGCGGCAGATGGTCCGCACACTTTGCGACGGCGAGCTCACCTTGTGGCGCTCCCATAATAGCGGCTCGTTCATAGTCCGTGCGATTCGAAGTGGCGTGCGTTGGGTGCAGTGCCGGCGAGCTGGCGTCCCGCGTGAACGCAGCGAACCTCGAGTGCGTTCGACTGTCGGAGAGATCCCCCGATTGCCTCCGCGATCTTCCCGATGTCTCGTGCACGTGGGAACCCGCGTGTCGCGCACGTATTGGTCGAGCTGGGCCTCATGCGTGAGCAGGGCGAGGGCATTCCCCGAATGTTCGAAGAGATGCAGGTGTCGTTCTTGCCCATGCCCGAGATCGACGTAGATGGCGGCTGGTTTCGTGTCGTGTTGCGCAACCAGCCCATCTTTCAGACGACCGATCCGGACTGGTCGCGAGCCGTGCGCGAGTTATCGATCCTCGTCTCTCAAAAGCTCGATGTGCTCGCGCGCCGAATGAACAGCGTCGGGTTCATCACGAACGCGGACTATCGCGAGGCCTTCGGCGTTGATCGCCATGCGGCAAAGCAGGCTCTCGCACGATGGACCGCGTCGCACGTGTTGGTACTGGAATCTGGCCGGGACGAAGTGGCCGCCGTTATGAACGGGTTATGAGCAAGTTATTGCGCCATGGTGCGCAACCTGCTCGAGTTGCGTCGAATTCTGCGTGGTGTGCGTCCCGCAATGAATCGCAGGTTATGGCGACACAACTCGCCGGGCTCGTCGCCGCCGTTCCGGCGAGACCGGTGCCCGGTCACGTCCTCGACGTCGTGCCGCTCACAGCGCACACGCGTAGCCGCCGTCGAGGCGTCGGAGACAAGATGCCTTCAATCTCTGAAACAGTGAATGCATTTTGTCGCGACACGACAACTACAAAACCGTGGTCGTGCAGAGCAGAGGCACGATCGTGGTCGACGGCGAGCCGGCGGGGCAAGGGCCCCAAGCGCTGCTCGTGTCGTCGCACGCGGACCACGTAATCGAGGTCGGCGACAAGAGCTGCCGGCTCGTGAGGACGGTTGGCGGCGGATGGATTCTCCTCGACGTCTTGTCCTGGGGAGTTGTCGTCGGGCTGATCGTCGATGCCGCCACTGGCGAGTGGAGCACGGTCGATCCTTCGACGTGCACGCTGTGATCGCGCCGGGATGTGCTAGGTAGGGGCGTGAGCGATCATCCGACCGACTTCGTGGGCTCCATCGAGGACGCGATCTCTTCCTCGATCAAGGGCAAGCTCCCTGACGCCAGCATCGAGGTGTCGGGCGGCGGCGGCCACTATCGGATCACCGTCGTGTCGGCCGCATTCGCCGGCAAGAACATGCTCGAGAGCCAGCGCCTCGTGCTCGGCGCAATCAAGCACCTTATCAACGGCGAGCGCGCGCCAGTGCATGCCGTCGACTCGCTCGTTACGAAGACGCCGTGATGTAGCGGATCCACGCGACAACGAGCGCGACTGCGACGTTCAGCCAGCGTGTTACCGTCGCCGTGAATGGCTTCCGGTGACAGTCCGCGGGCGGCGATAGCCAAGCACCAACCATCCTCCAACGGCGAGAGTCGGGGTTATCTGCAAGCGCGCATTGCGGTCTTCCTGACACTGGTGTTCTGGTGCTACCTCGCTTTGCTCGGCAGATGCTCCAGCTTTGCCATCGCGCGATCCGAGCTCGCTGCCGACGCGCTGACTTCGCGGGATGCAAGTGTTGTCGATGTGGTCGCGAGCGACGATGCCCCGCCACCGGTCACCGACGCGATGTCGCCAGCGAGCGCCGACGCTGCCGTTTCCGAGCCGACGGTACCGCCGATCGAGCGTGAATCGGCAGTCGGTTGGCGTGGCTACATCGAGCTGTATCCTTCGCTCGCGATCCCGTTCGGCAGCGCGCCTCCGAGTGAGAGCTCGAACGACAGTACGGAATTCGTACGCCTGTCGCTCGGCGTGCTGATTTCGCGATACGCGCCTGGCGGCTCACTCACGTTTCGCGTGCGGATGGGCGCGAGCGGATACGCCTCAAACTACCATCTCTACAGCGGCTACGAGTCTGGAATCGGGGGCGAGATCGCCAGCGATTTCTACCTTTCGCGGTTGTGGCGGCTGGGCCTCCGCGTGGGATGTCAAACGCCATCAAGAACTGACCCCGAAACGCCACTAAACCTGATCCCACCCATGCGTTCAGTTGTTGGCCTTCGTCGAGCCGAGAAGCCCGGCCCGTTTCTTCTGTCGTAGTCGGAAGCTGTCGCCCTGGATAACCAG
>DATJXL010000290.1:0-4722 GCA_035500135.1 Kofleriaceae bacterium | reverse complement strand
GGATCGGCCGTCGCTCGAGCAGCTGTGCGCGGTGCTCGACGCGGTGGAGCGAGCGCCGCGCGCAACCAGCGAGCCGGTGGTGCCCGCACTCGTCACCGCGCCCGGGAAGCCGAGCCCGGCGCTGTCGCTGCCCGCCGCTCCACGGTCTGTCGCGCCGGTGACGCGACGCCGCGGCCGCGCCGGCCTCGCAGCCGCTCTCGTGATCGCGATCGCCGCCGCGGTCGTGGGGATCGTGCGGCCGTTCGGTGGCGACGATGCCGCGCCGCCACCGCCGAGCGCGCCACCGCCGACCGCGCCGCCGCCGAGCGCGCCGACCGCAAGCCAGCCGCCCACACCTGCGCCGATCGCGAGCGAGCCGCCTGCTCCCGCGTCCACGCCCGCGCCGCGAAATCCCGATCCGGTCCCTCCACCGCGCGAGGCGCCGAAGCCCGCACCCAAGCTGGTCAAGCATGCCGAGCCCAAGCCAGCCAAGAAGCCACGCGCCGAGACGGTTGCTGCTCCAACCGTCATACTGCCCGCGCCGCCGCCGGCGAGCGCGAACGGCACGGATGACGATCACATGTTGTTTCACACCGGCGAGCTCAAGGGAGCGAACAAGAAATGATGCGGGCGATCGTGGTCGTCGCCTGCTTGCTCGCGGCCGCACCGATCGCGCGCGCGCAGAGCTCCGATCGCAAGGCACAGGCGGAAGCCGCGGCGACCGACGCCGAGACCCGCTTTCAGAACGCCGACTATGACGGCGCGGTCGAGCGCTTCAAGGCCGCGTACGCGCTCGATCCCGATCCTGGCTACCTGTTCGACATCGCGCAGGCGTATCGGCTCGCGGGCGATTGCGCGAGCTCGGCCGACTACTACGACAAGTTCCTCGACGTGATCCCTGATCCGCCGAACGCCGAGAAGGTCAAGGCGTGGCTCGCGGAGCAGCGCGCGTGCGCGGAGTCTCGCGCGCGCGAGGAAAAGGAAAAGCCGGTCGTCCCTCCCGCGCCACACGTCGTCGCGCCGCCGCCGGCGCCGCGCCCGGCCCCGGTCGCGCCGGTCGCGCCCGTCGCACCGCCGCCAGCTCAGCCCAGCCGCACCAAGCACACGCTCGCGCTCGGCCTGTCCGCCGCGGGTGTCGCCGCGCTCGCGGTCGCGGGATTCTTCACGTGGGACGGTCACGAGCTCCACGCCAACATGGAGGCCGTGCAGCACAGCTGCACGATGGCCGATCAATGCCCGGCAAGCACGCTCGACGACTACGATAGCCGCGGGAGCCGCGCCAACGCGATCGCGATCGCCGGCTACGTCGCAGGCGGCGCCGCGATCGCCAGCGCCGCCGCGCTGTACTGGCTCGCGCGCTCGAGCGCCGAGGCCCCGATCGCGGTCGCGCCGACGCGCGGCGGCGCGATGGTGGTCGGCGCGATCCGGTTCTGACCGCGGCGGCAGGATTCACGGCGCCGCGCGCGCGAGGCACGCCGCGAGCTGATCGCAGGAGACCGTGATGCAGTCGGCCGAGACGGCGCCCTGGCGATCGGCCATGCAGTCGGCGACGCGGCCGGCGCGCTCGTCGGCGGGCGCGTTCGAACAGTCGACGATATGGCGGCACAGCGCGCGCGTGGCTTCGGACGGGCCGGCGTTGGTGACGGGCGGAAGCGACGTGGGCTGACGCAGGAGGCGGTCGAGTGGATCGACGTGCGCGACCTCGGCCTGGTGATGACGCCACCACGCGACCGCGAACGCGGCGGCGACGAGCGACGTCGCGAGGATCATCCCGCGCGTGCGCGATGCCTGGTGACGCGCATCGCCGATCGGGTCGCGTACGTCGGTCACGCCGTTACCTTAGCAATCACGCGGACGGAATCCGCACGATCACGCGCGTGCCCGCGTGCGGGAGCGAGGTGAGCTCGACCGTGCCACCTGCGGTTTCGACCGTGCGCTTCACGATCGAGAGCCCGAGACCGTGGCCCGAGCGCGATGCTCCCGGCGCGCGGTACAGCGGCTCGAACGCGTGCGCGACGGCGTGCTGATCCATGCCGATGCCGTTGTCGCCGATCGTGATCACGACGAGCCCGCGCGCGTCGTCGTGCTCGCACTCGATGCGGACCACGAGCCGCCGCTCCGAAGCACGGTACTTGACCGCGTTCGACAGCAGATTGCGCAGCACCTGGCCGAGCACGCCGGGCGAGCATGCGACGCGCGCGTCGCCGACCGCGAGCGTCACGTCGGCATCGGCGAGCTCCGGCGACAGCTCGTCGAGGATCTCGCGCGCGACCTCGGCGACCCGGCCCTGCCCGGCCAGCAGCGTGCCGTGCACGCTCAGCGCGAGCAGCTCGTCGATGATGCCGCCCATGCGGTCGGCCGCGCGCCGCACGCGCAACGCGATCTCGCGGACCTCGGGCGAGCTCTCGTCGGACAGCAGATCGGAGTAGCCGCGCAACGGGCTGAGCGGACCGCGCAGATCGTGGGCGACGCGCGATGCGAATGCTTCGAGCTCGCGCCGGCGCTCGGCGAGCGTACCGAGGTGAACCTCGAGCAGCGCGCGCTGGCGGCGCAGCGCGCGCACGAGCACGAGGCCGATCGCGATCGCGAGCAGCAGCGTGACGACGCCGACGACCACGTCGGCTGCGATCTCGCGTTCGTGCGTGGCCCGGATCTGCTCGGCGTTGCGGTACGCCGCGCGCACGTTGATGTCCTCGAGGTGGTCGATCGACGCGCAGATCGATGCGAGCTGCTCCGCGCTCGGTCCCGTGCGACGCACGTCGGCGAGCGCGCCGGCGAGCCGCGTGTATTCCTCGCGTTCACCGACCTCGGTGGCGAGCGGCTGGTACTGCCCGAGATCGGCATCGATCTGCGCGACGATCGGCGGCGCCTGCGCGGGGTCGCGCACCGCGAGCAAGCGCGCGGCCTGGTAGCGCAGGTCGCTCACGATCACGAGCGACCCGACCGAGTTGTCGACCATGTAGTTCGTGCGCTCGTAGGTCTGCACGCCGCCCGACAGGTCGAACGCGATCAACCCGAGCGCCAGCGCGACGACGATCGCGAGCGCGACCAGCGCCGGCCATGCCGACGGCACGGCGCGCAGATCGTCCATCGGCCTCATCGGGCTCATTCGCGCTCGACTCCGTAGCGCAACAGCTTGCGGTAGAGCGTCTTGCGGTCGATCCCGAGCGCCTGCGACGTCGCGAGCTTGTTGCCGCCGTGGACATCGAGCACGCGCAGGATGTGCAGCCGCTCGACCTCCTCGAGCGTGAGCTGGGTGTCGGGCGTCCCGCGGCCGTCCGGCCCCGGCTTGTACTGGCGGATCCGATCCGGAAGATCGTCGACGGAGAGGTCGTGGCCGGCGCACATCGCGACCGCGCGCTCCATCGCGTTACGCAGCTCGCGTACGTTGCCCGGCCAACCGTAACGAGTCAGCCGCTCGGCGGCCTCGGGCGTCAGGCCGCGCACGTCGCGCTCGAACATGCGCGCGAAGTGCTCGATGAAGTGCTGCGCGAGCGCGAGCACGTCGCCGGTACGCGCCTTGAGCGGCGGCAGCGCGACCTGCACGACGTTGAGCCGGTAAAACAGATCCTCGCGGAACGTGCCCTCGGCGACCGCCGCCTCGAGATCGCGGTTGGTCGCGCACACGAGCCGGACGTCGAACGTGACCTCGGCGTCGCTGCCGATCGGCCGCACGCGCCGCTCCTGGAGCACGCGCAACAGCTTCGGCTGCACGGCGAGCGGCAGCTCCGCGATCTCGTCGAGAAACAGCGTGCCGCGGTCGGCCTGAGCGAGCAGCCCGAGCCGCGCCTGCTTCGCGTCGGTGAACGCACCGCGCGCGTGGCCGAACAGCTCGCTCTCGATCAGGTTCTCGGGAATCGACGCGCAATCGACCGCGACGAACGGCCCTTCGCGCCGCTTGCTCTGCTGGTGCAGCGCGCGCGCGACCATCTCCTTGCCGGTGCCCGACTGCCCGGTCACCAGCACCGTCGCGTCGGTCGCACCGACCTGCTCGATCACGCCGTACACCTCGCGCATCGCCGAGCTCGCGCCGACGAGCGTCTCGAACCGGCGCGCATCCTTCACGACGCGCCGCAGCCGCGACACCTCGGCGCGCAGCCGCCGCCGCTCCGCCGCGCGCTTGACCGCGATCGCGAGCGCCGCGAGGTCGAGCGGCTTGGTCAGGAAGTCATACGCGCCGGCGCGCATCGCGGCGACCGCGGTCGGCAGGTTGCTCGAGCCGGTCAGCACGATCACCGGCAGCTCGGGATGGTTCGCGACGATGCGCTCGATGAGCTCGAAGCCGTGCATGTCGGGCATCGCGAGATCGGTCACGACGCAATCGAGCTCGACCTCGGTGCGAGCGAGCTGCGCGAACGCCGCCGGCGCGCTGCGACAGGTCGTGATGCGCATGCCGTGGCGCGACAAGCCGAGCTGCGCGAGGTCGCACAGCTCGGCATCGTCGTCGACCAGCAGCACCGTGGGCGGTTCGTCAGCGGCCACGACGCAGTCTTAACCGAATCGAGGGGGTGGCCGGGTTAACCAAAGTTAAGCAGCGCGGCCAAAGTCACACGCTACTTTTTCGCTTTCGGCTCGGTCCACGGCTTGAAGTCGAAGCCGTTCGGCACCGTGATGAACGCGACGCAGCCGTCCTTGCTCGACGCCTCGCACTCGTTGTCGTGCGGCTGACCGCCGGGCTGACACCATCCGCCGCCCGGGCCCTGCGCCGGGCCTTCATCCGTGCCCGGCGCCTTCCAGTCGTGA
>DATJXL010000289.1:0-6561 GCA_035500135.1 Kofleriaceae bacterium | reverse complement strand
GCAGGGCATCCGCGTCGCCGTCGTCGACGCGCACGGAAAGGCGCACTTCGTGCCGATCGGCATCGAGCGCGACACCGGCGCGACGCTGTGGGTCGCGACCGGGCTCACCGGCGACGAGAAGCTCGTGCGGATCGCGGTGCCGACGCTATCCGAAGGCGATCCGGTCGAGGTCGTCGAGGCGAAGTCCGAGGCCAAATGAGGGCGCTGCTCGTGTGGTGCGTGCTGGCGGTCGTGGAGACGGCGAGCGCGCATCCGCTCGTCAACCGGCCGGCGCCCGCGTTCGCATTCGCGAATGCCGTCGGCGGCGCGCCGATCCGGCTCGGCGATCATCACGGGCACGTCGTCGTGCTCGAGTTCTGGGCCACGTGGTGCGGGCCGTGCGAGATCACGGCCGAGTACCTGGGCAAGCTGCAGCGCAAGCTCGGCAAGGCCGGCGTCGACGTGATCGGCGCGACGAACGAGGAGCGCGCGGTCGTCAAGAAGTATCTCGACGAGCATCCGCCCGAGTACGCGATCGGGCTCGATGTCGACGACGCGGCGACGCGCAGCTACGTGATCTCCGGCCTGCCGACGATCGTGCTCATCGACCGTACCGGCACCGTGCGCGAGGTCCTGTACGGCATGCCCGACGACTTCGACGCGTTCGGCGCGAAGGTCGAGCAGCTCGCGAAGTGACGCGCTACGATCCGAGCATGCGCCGGATCTCGATCGCGATCGCGCTGGGCGTCCTCGGCTGCGCAGCGCCGGCGCCTCCACCGCCTCCACCGCCCAAGCCGGTCGTCGCTCCGCCACCGGCCGAGCCGTTGCTGCCGGTCGGGTTGCCGGCCGGTTATGTCGAGATGAAGGCGGTCCGCGTGGTCGCGGTCGGCGACGGCCAAGGCGCGCTGCTGCTGGTCGACGAGCCGTCGAACAAGATGGTGCCGATCTTCATCGGCGGTACCGAGGCCGCGTCGATCGAGGCGCGCCTGAACGACACCGCGCGGCCGCGCCCGCTCACGCACGACCTGCTCGATCACGTGCTCGTCGAGCTGCACGCGGAGCTCGTGCAGGTCCAGATCGACGACATCCACGATCAGACCTACATCGGCTCGATCTTCATCCGCACGAAGGGGCGGGTGATCCGGATCGACGCGCGGCCGTCCGACGCGGTCGCGCTCGCCGTCGGCGACCACGTGCCGATCTACGTCGCCCGCAAGGTGATCGAGACCGCGGGCGAAGACTGGGATGCGGTCAAGCAGCAGTTGCCGCCGCCTGCGCCACCGTCAGACGTCCGTGGTACGTGACCGCCATGGGCAGATTCCCTCGTGGCTCCTTGCCGCCCGGCCAGTTTCCGGCGGTCGCGACCATCGCGCCTCACGCGGTCGCACGCGCCGAAGATGCCAAGCCGGAGGCCGAGCCGGCCAAGACGTGCGACCTGTCGACGACATGCCCGAGCTGCGGCGGGCAGATGCAGCCCGAGCACGCGCACTACCGCTGCCTGGCGTGCGGTTACCGCGATTCCTGCTGCTTCTGAGCCGGATCGAGCGCGGCCGCGAGCTTGTCGCGGTCGAGGTCGCCGCACCAGCGCGCGACGACGAGCGTCGCGACGCCGTTGCCGATCACGTTCGTGAGCGCGCGGGCTTCCGACATGAAGCGATCGATGCCGAAGATGATCGCGAGCGCGCCGACCGGGATGTGACCGAACGCGTCGAGCGTGACGACGAGCGTGATGAAGCCGGCGCCGGTCACGCCGGCCGCGCCCTTCGACGCCAGCATCGCGACGCCGAGCAGCGCGATCTGCTGCGCGAGCGAGAGCGGCGTGTTCGTCGCCTGCGCCGCGAACATCGCGCCCATCGTGACGTAGATCGCGGTGCCGTCGAGGTTGAACGAGTAGCCGGCGGGTACGACGAGCCCGACGACCGGCTTGCCGGCGCCCGCGGTCTCGAGCTTGTCCATCATGCGCGGCAGCACGGACTCCGACGACGACGTACCGAGCACGACGAGCAGCTCGTGGCGGATGTAGCGCAAGAACCGGAAGATCGAGAAGCCGTGCACGCGCGCGATCGTGCCGAGCACGCCGAAGATGAAGACGAGGCACGTCGCGTAGAAGCACGCCATCAGCTTGCCGAGATACTCGAGGCTGTCGCCGCCGAACTTGCCGACGGTGTACGCCATCGCGCCGAACGCGCCGATCGGCGCGAGCTCCATGATGATCGCGATCACGTTGAACACGACGCGGCCGATGCGATCGATCGATTCGACGAGCGGCTTGCCGCGCTCGCCGAGCCGGTGCAGCGCGAACGCGAACAGGATCGCGACGAGCAGCACGCCGAGCAGGTGCTTGCCGCCGAGCTCGGGGATGATGTCGAGGACCCAGTTCGTGGCCTCCTTGCTCTCGCGAACCGCGTCGATGTCGGCGAGGTCCTTGGCGGAGAGCGCGTGGTTCATGCCGCTGCCCGGCGACACGACGTTGACGATCACGAGCCCGATCGCGAGCGCGATCGTCGTCACGACCTCGAAGTAGACGAGCGCGAGTCCGCCCGCCTTGCCGACCTCCTTCATGCTCGTCATGCCCGCGATGCCGACGACCACGGTGCAGAAGATCAGCGGTGCGATCGTCATCGTGACGAGGCGGATGAAGCCGTCGGCGAGCGGCTTCAGCTGCGCACCGAGGTCGGGAGCGGCGAGCCCGACCGCGATGCCGAGCGCGATGCCGACGAGCACGCGGAAGTACAACGTCGCGTAGAAGCGTCGGGTCGCCACGGCCAGCTCAGTCTAACGGGAGTTTTTCCGATCGCGCGCGGCGTGCCGATGTGTTTCACTTCCCGCGGGGAACAGCTCGGCCGCCCGGCCGATCTCGTCGACACATGCAGGCGATCGATTTCGGAAGACCCGTCGGCAAGACGCATCCGCCGTTCATCATCGCCGCGTTCGACTGCCGCGAGCTCGCCACGTTCGAGCGCGCGTGCGCCGCGATCGACGCTGCCGCCGACAGCCACTGCGACGCGATCAAGCTCGTCGGCATGCCGTGGAGCTGGAGCTCGCGGCTGTACGCGCGCGCGGAGCGCCGCCGCATCGCGATGCTCGCGCCGGCGCTCGACGAGAAAGCGATCTACCGGCTCGACTGGCTCGGCGCGCCCGCGCTCTATCTCGTTTACGACTGGTCCGATCTCGAGTTCGTCGCGCGTGCGGCGCGTACCGGCAAGCCGATCGTGCTGCAGGTCGGTACCGCGTCGGAGGCCGAGCTCGCCGAGGTCGTCGCGACCGCGCGCACGAACGGCAACGGTGGGATCGCGCTCGTACAGTCGGTCGTCGATCACGAGCTCGCCTGCCTCGACTTGCTGCGCTGTCACGGCGCGGTCGTCGGCATCTCCGACCGCTCGCATGGCCCCGCGCTCGCGCTCGCCGCGATCTCGCGCGGCGCGAGTATCGTCGAGAAACGCCTGTCGCTCGGCCGCGACGGCAGCCGGCTGTTACCCGAGGTCGCGTCGATCGTGCGCGGCTGCGAGCAAGCCTGGGCCGCGCTCGCAGCCGATCACCGCTGGGTATTCAACTGAGTGCAAGGTCACCCGAGCATGACGTCGCGAGGCAGGCGCGTCGCGTTCCTGCTCGGCCTCGCGATCGCGTTCGCGCTGCCGAAGCGCGTCGAAGAGCAACGCGGACGGTGCACCGACTACATCGTCGAGCCTTGGGGGATTTACCTGGTCGGCCACCTGGTCGACGTACGGCTACCCTACACGTCCGGCGAAGACTGCCGCTGAGCCTCCGGGTCTGGGCGTGGATCTTGCGTCGCGTGATCGCATGTCGATCACGAGAATTCCGGGCGCACTGCTCCTCGGAGCCGGGCTGATGTACCTGTTCGATCCCGTACGCGGACGCCGACGCCGCGCGCGGCTGGTCGAGCTCGCGACCCACGCGCATCGCGTCGAGCACGATCTCGTGGGCAAGGCCGCGCGCGACGCGAAGCAGCGCGTGCACGGTCTCGGCGAACGCGTCAAGCATGCGCGCACCGACGAGGTGAGCGACGGCGTGCTGCAGAGCCGGGTGCGCGCCGCGCTCGGGCGCGTCGTGTCGCATGCCGGTGCGATCGAGTGCGAGGTCCGGGAAGGGCGCGCCGTGCTCACCGGGCCGATCCTCGAGAGCGAAGCCCGCGAGGCGATCGCGCGCGTGGCCCGGATCGCGGGCATCGTGCACGTCGTCGATCGGCTCGAGCGTCATGGCTCGCCCGACGTGCCGGCGCTGCAAGGCGGGCGCGCGGTGCGCCACACGAGCGTGTGGCCGCCGGCGACGCGCATCGCGGCGATCGGCGGTGGTGTGGTGATGGCGGCGTACGGGCTCGCGGTGCGACGCGGCGCGCTCGGCGCGCTGGTCGGCGCGATCGGCGGCGCGATCGCGGTACGCGGGTCGATCAACCGGCCGCTGCGCGAGCTCGTCCAGCGCCGTGGCGAGGTGTCGGTGCAGAAGACGATCACGGTCGCCGCGCCGATCGACGTCGTGTTCGATCTGTGGAGCCGGCCGGAGCAGTTCCCGCGCTTCATGGAGCACGTGCGCGATGTCGCGGTCGAGGGGTCGCGCGCACACTGGCGCGTCGACGGTCCGGCTGGCCGAACCATCGAGTTCGACTCGAGCGTGACGCGGTTCGAGCCGCGTCGCGTGATCGCGTGGCGCACGCTGCCCGATCAACCGATCGAAGGTCCCGGCTCTGCCGGCGAGGCGAAGCGTCGCGGAGCCACGATCGAGCACGCCGGCACCGTGCGGTTCGACGAGGTCGAAGGCGGCACGCGCGTCCACGTGCAGATGCGCTACCACCCGCCGGGCGGGCTCGTCGGCCACGCGGTCGCGCACCTGCTCGGCTGGGACCCGAAGCGGCGCCTCGATGACGACCTCGTGCGCATGAAGACGCTGCTCGAGGAAGGCCACACGCGGGCGCACGGCGCGCGGGTGACGCTCGAACGGCTCGGCGTTGCCGAGCCGCGCAGCAAACCGTAGCTTTGCGTCGTAACCTTGCCGCGTGCCGAGCCCGCGCGACATCGTCGTCGCTCACCCGCGGATCCTGTTCGTCGGGATCAACCCGGGGCGCACGTCGGGTCGCGTCGGCCATCACTTCGCCGGGCCGGGCAATCCGTTCTGGCGCCTGCTGCACGCGGCCGGCATCGTGCCCGTCGTGCTGCGCGCCGACGAGGATCAGCGGCTGGTCGAGTACGGCTGCGCGCTCGTCAACGTGTGCCGACGCGTGACCGCGACCGCCGCCGAGCTGACGCGCACCGAGCTCGCGCGCGGCGCGGTGCGGCTGCGCGCGAAGGTGCGCGCGATGCAGCCCGACGTCGTCGCGCTCGTCGGCGTGACGCTGGTGCCGGTGATCTTCGGGCGCGCGTCGAGCCCCGGTCCGGGCGCGAAGCGCGAGCGGCTCGCCGGCGCGCGCGTGTTCGTGGTGCCGAACCCGAGCGGGCTCAACGCGTCGTTCCCGAGCTTTGCAGCGAAGCTAGCGTGGTTTTCACGGCTTGCCGCGTTCGCGCCGCGGCTCGCTCGCGTGCCGCGACCGGCAGCGCCTGCGCCGTCGCGACGCGCAGCGCGACCTGCGCGGTCTCGAGGTGGCCGTGCACTTCGCCGCGCGCGGCGACGTGCTGGTCGAGCTGCTCGATCGTCTTGATCGTGTCGAACGACATCGCGCCTTGCACCATCGCGATCTCGTCGTGGGTGAGGCCCGAGCTGGTCATCCAGTCGTAGAGCGGACCGTCGTGCACCTCGGCGAGCCGCAGCGCGTTGTTCGCGTGCACCACCATCGCCACCAGATCGTCGCGCCCGGAGCGGTGCATCAGCTCGGCCATCGGGCAGCGCACGCCGCGCGCGTCCTGAAACACGCTGAGGGGCATGCCGGTGTCGTCGGTGGGATACACGCCGGCCACGTCGTACTCGTGCAACCACTGGATCATCTGCGCGCGGCGCACGGCGAGGATCGGATCGACCTCGTTCGGCGTGGTCGTCGTCGGGTGGGTGGCCGCGCACGCGGCGAGCACGGTGAGCGAGAGCAGGATCTTCATCATCGATTGCCTCCGCGCTCACGATGAAGCCTGCGCGCACCGCCGGCTGTAAGGCCTTCGTAAGAGCTGGCGCGGCGGCCGGCGTCGGCTACGCTTGCTCGGCATGGGTCGAGCTCGGCTCGCGGTCGCCTGTGCAGCGTGCGCTTGGGTCTCCGGGGCGGAGGGCGAGCCGCATCACGCGCTCGCGACGGTCGTCATTCCTGACGTACCGCACGTGACGCAGGAGCCCGACTTCTGCGGCGAGGCGTGCGTCGCGATGTGGGCGAACCATCTCGGCAAGACGTACGATCAGGACGACGTGTTCGCGGCGACCGGGCTCGATCCCGCGCTCGGCCGCGGCGCGTACACGCCCGAGCTCGTGCACGCGGTCCAGGCGCTCGGCTTCCGCCCGCCGAACGTCTACACGCTCGTCGACGAGACCCATCCGCAGCCGGCGATCGATCGCGAGCTCGCGGCGCTGCACGCGGATCTCGAGCGCGGCGTACCGAGCATCGTGTGCATGCACTACGACGATCGCCCGCACACGACCGAGCACTTCCGG
>DATJXL010000288.1:0-2418 GCA_035500135.1 Kofleriaceae bacterium | reverse complement strand
CTCGCGGTGCGGGGTGCCGGCGATCACGAGCGGCAGCGCGACGTTGTCCCAGATCGGCCGGTCGTGCAGCAGCTTGTGGTCCTGGAAGACCATGCCGATGCTGCGCCGGTAGGCCGGGATGCCGCGGCGCCGGATGGTCGCGATGCTGCGGCCGTTGACGAGGATCTGGCCGCGGGTCGGCCGCTCGATCAGGCCGATCAGCTTGAGGGCCGTGCTCTTGCCGGCGCCGGAGTGGCCGGTCAGGAAGACCATCTCGCCCGCCGCGACCTCGAGCGTGAGGTCGGTCAACGCCTCGCGGCCGCTCGGGTAGCGCTTGGCGACCCGGTCGAAGCGGATCATGCGGGCGCGCCCAGGAGTTCGTCGACGAAGTCATCGACGTCGAACTCGTCGAAGTCCTCGATGCCCTCGCCGACGCCGACGAAGCGGATCGGGATGCCGAGTTCCGCCGCGATCGCGATCACGATGCCGCCCTTGGCAGTGCCGTCGAGCTTGGTCAGCACGATGCCGGTCACGCCGAGCGCCCGGTGGAAGACCTGCGCCTGGCTGAGCGCGTTCTGTCCCTGGCTGCCGTCGAGCACGAGCAGCACCTCGTGCGGGGCGCTCGCATCGATGCGCGCGAGCACGCGCTTCACCTTGCGCAGCTCATCCATCAGGTGCGACTGGTTCTGCAGGCGTCCCGCCGTGTCCGCGAGCAGCACCTTGATGCCGCGCGCCTTCGCCGCGGTCAGCGCATCGAAGATGACCGCCGCGGGGTCGGCGCCCGTGGCCTGCGCGATCACCGGCACGCCGTTGCGCTCGCCCCAGACGCCGAGCTGCTCGACCGCCGCCGCGCGGAACGTGTCGCCGGCCGCGAGCATCACGCTCTGCCCCGCATCCTTGAGCCGCCGCGCGAGCTTGCCGATCGAGGTGGTCTTGCCCGAGCCGTTGACGCCGACGACGAGCACCACGTAGGGCTCGCGCGCGGGGTCGGTGACGAGCGGCACGGCGACCGGCCTCAGGATCGCGGCGATGGAGGCCTTCAGCGCCCTGAGGAGCGCGTCCAGGTCGCCGAGCTCGCGGCGCGCGACGCGGCGCCTCAGGTCCCCGAGGATGCGCTCGGTCGCCTCGACGCCGACGTCGGCGGACAGCAGCCGGGTCTCGAGCTCATCGAGGAGCTCCGCGTCGATCTGCCGTCCGGGCAGGAGGTCGCGGATGTCGCGCGACAGCACGCTGTCGGGGCGGTTGAGGCGCGCACGCAGGCGCGCGAACAGGCCGGGCGCAGGCGGAGCCTGGCCGTCGCCGTCGACGCGCGCCTTTTTCTTGCCGAAATCGAACATCGGTGCACCCGGGGGTTCGGATGCATTCTAGCGGTCCCCGGTGCCGGTACGCTCGGCCGGGCGCGTCGCGCGCTCGGCTGGCCGGTGCCGCGTGCGCGGCACCGGGGCGGCTGGCGGCCCGGCCTACGGCTGGACGTTCGTCGCGTCGGTGATCTGGAAGCCCGCGCCGCCCGCGTAGCCGAAGCCGACGATCTCGGTCTGCATCTCGACCGTGACGGCGGGCGTCGTACCGGGCGCGAGCAGCGAGCCGTGCGTGCCGGCGGTGAAGGCGACGTAGTAGCCGGCCGGCCACGGGCCGGCGGCGTTCGCCTTGTTGGCGAAGATGCCGGCCGCGTTCAGCAGCCGGTCGGTCGCGCTGTTCGGGATCACCTGGTCGCCGATGACCTTGTGGATCAGGATCGGCTTGTTGGCGACCGCGAGCGCCGCGTGGTTGACCGGATCCGATGCGTCGATCGCCGCCTGCGCGTCGCGGAAGAACACGTTGTAGAGGAGCGTGTTCGCGCCGAGCTGTGCGGCGACGCCGCCGCTGATCGGCGGCCCGAACGTCGGCGAATCGAGCAAGAGGCGCACGATGCCACCGCCCGGCACCGAGAGCCCGAAGCTCTTGATGTTCGAGGGCAGGCTCGCGATCGTCGTGCCGACGATCGAGCCGAGCGACTGCGAGCTCAGCATGATCTTGTTGCCGTCGATCGGCGAGGCGACGGGACCCGCGCCGCCCACGACGATCGCGCTCGGCAGCGCCTGTGCGAGCGTGAGCTCATCGACGATCGCCTCGCGCGTGTTGTCGCGGCTGGTGATCGGGCTCGCCACCTGGATGTAGTTGGCACCCGAGGAGTCGATCACGCCGTCCGGGGGGCCGACGTCGGTCGCGTTGTTGACGTAGTCGACGTCGAAGGTCCGCTCGGTGACGCCCGGGATGCGCAGCGCCGCCGCCGGGTCCGCCGGCGTGATGCCGTGCAGCGGCAGGTCGATCGCGGCCACCGCGATGCCGGCGCGCGCATAGGACTCGGCGATCGCGAGCGCATCGGCGCGGTTGCGGGTCACGCCGTGCACGAAGATCGCGACCGGCCAGCCGCCCGCGGGCTTCGGGATGCCGCTGGTC
>DATJXL010000287.1:0-14372 GCA_035500135.1 Kofleriaceae bacterium | reverse complement strand
CCGGTGTCGTCGCGCGAGCCGTCGTTGCACACGAGCACCTCGAGCTCGCGCGCGACGCCCGCGCCGATCGCGAGCGCGTCGTCGATCGTCGCGCCGATCGACTCGGCCTCGTTGTACGCCGGCACGACGATCGACAGCGAGTCGAGCATCAGCGCTGCATGACCCGCGCCGGATTGCCGGCGACGGTCGCGCCCGCGGGCACGTCCTTCGTCACGACCGCGCCGGCGCCGACGAGCGCGCCCTTGCCGACCCGCACGCCGCCGAGGATCGTCGCGCCCGATCCGATCGACACGTCGTCCTCGATCCAGGTCTCCTGCATGTCGTAATCGGACGCGCCTTTCGGCGTGCCGTCGGGATTGCACGCCTTCGGCAGCTTGTCGTTGATGAACATGACGCCGTGGCCGACGAACACGCGATCGCCGATGTGCACGCCCGAGCAGATGAACGTGTGCGTCGAGATCTTGCAGTACGCGCCGATCGTCGCGTCGCGCTGGATCTCGACGAACGCGCCGACGCGCGAGTACGCGCCGACCGTGCAGCCGTACAGGTTGACGAACTCGTGCACCGTGGCGCCTTCGCCGAGCACGACGTCGGGTGCGATCGACTGGAACCGCTTGGTCACGCGCGCATCATGCCTCACAATATCGAGCGTTGCTGATCCACGGGTTCGTCTTCGACGACGCGAATGGCGATGGCCGCCCGCAGGCCGGCGAGCACGGCGTCGCGAATGCGGTGGTCGCGCTCGGCGTCGACAAGTTCGTCGTGACCGATGCGAACGGAAACTTCGAGCTCGAAGCGTCCGAGGACCGGACCGGTGGTGCCGCCATCTTCTGGGTCCGAGTTCCGGACGGCTTTCGCCCGGGCCCGGTGTGGGCGCCGTGGGACGGCACCGCCGATCATCCGATCGAGCTCGCGCTGCACCGGCTCGCGCAGCCGGTGCGCGGCCCGCTGACGTTCGTCGTCACCGCCGACACCCACCTGCCCGCGGATCAGGCGAATTCGGGCGCCGCCGATCTCGCCGCGATCGCGCGCGAAGCGACCGCGCTCGATCCGGCGCCCGCATTCTTCACGATCCTCGGCGACATCACGCAGGGCGGCACCGATCCCGAGCTCGCGCTCGTCGATCGCGCGCTCGCCGGCCTCGACGTCCCGTACATCCCGGTGCCGGGCAACCACGACTGGTACGACGGCGGCGACGCGTGGTTCCGTCACTACGGCCCCGACAACTACAGCTTCGATCTCGCCGGCGTGCACTTCGTCGTGTGGAACATGGCGATGACCGAAGACGACATTCGCGCGTATCTCGGCGCCGAGCTCGCGCGCGTCGCGAAGGGCATGCCGATCGTCGCGCTCACGCACGCGCCGCCGAGCCCCGGCGTCGTCGACGTGCTGCGCGAGCTCGGCGTGAGCTACGTGCTGACCGGTCACGCCCATTCGAACCGCGCGACCGATCACGACGGCGTGATCGAGCTCAACACCGAGCCGCTGCTCATGGGCGGCCTCGACTTCACGCCCGCCGGGTATCGCGTCATCACGATCACGGCCGGCCAGCTCGCGTCGTATCACCGCACGACCGTCGACGCGCCCCAGCTGCACGCGAGCGTGCCCGAGTGCATGCCGGCGCGCGACGGCGAGCTGCTCGTCGCGGCCGAGCTCGACGCCGGCCAGAGCTCGGTCGTCGCGCGCGTCGACTGCGCGACGCCGATCGGGCTGACCTACGCCGGCGGCTGGACGTGGCGCGCGCAGCTGCCGCCGCTTCCGCCCGGGCGCCACGACGTCGCGGTCGAAGCGACGAGCCCGAGCGGCGAGCACGCGACGACGGCCGCGTCGTTCGACGTGTGCGATCCGGGTCCGGCTCCGGCGCGCGGCGAGGACTGGCCGCAGATCGGCGGCGGACCGGCGCATCTCGGCGCGCGTGCACGCGAGCTCGTGCCGCCGCTGATCACGCGCTGGGTCGCGGCGGCCGGAGGCCACGTCGTCACCGCGCCGCCCGCGATCGCGAACGGCATCGTGTACGTCGCGACGACGGACCTCGGCGACGGCGGCGCGGGCGGCATCGTCGCGATCGATCTCGCGACCGGCGCCGTGCGCTGGCGCGCGACGACACCGGTCGCGGTGCGCGGTGGCGTCGCGGTCATCGACACTGCGCAACGCTCCGCGTTGGTGCGTGCGCAGGGGCTTGCATCGCCGGCGCTCGTCGTCGCGACCCAGATCGACGGCATCGTGCTCGGCCTCGACGCCGCGACCGGTGCGATCCGCTGGCGTCACGCGCTCGCGCCCGATGCGCAACCGACCGCGCGCGCGCTGTTCGCGAGCCCGACCGCCGACGGCGGCGATGTCGTCGTCGGGCACGAGCGCGAGGTCGCCGCGCTCGCCGGCGCGACCGGCACGCCGCTGTGGTCGGCCGACCCGGTGCCGGACGCGACCGACAGCCAGTCGCTCGCCGCGATCGCGATCGCCGGCGGCGTCGCGGTCGGCACGTTCAACCGCCAGCTCGGCGGCGTGATCGCGTGGGATCGCGCGAGCGGGCGCGAGCTGTGGCGCCACGAAGGCCCCGACGTGCTCGCGATCAACGCGTCACCGCTCGTCGCGAACGATAGCGCGTACGTCGTGGCCGGCACCGACGACGTGCTCGCGCTCGATCTCGCGACCGGCGACACGCGCTGGCAGACCCGTCTCGACGATGCCGGCTTCGCCTGGGGCAACGCGACCGTCGGCACGCCCGTGCTCGCGCGCGGCGTGCTCGTCGTGCCAACGCTGTACGGCGCGCTCGTCGCGCTCGATGCGGAGAGCGGAGCGGAGCTGTGGCGGAGCGCCGCCGCGCCGGGCCCGCTGCGCACGACGCACTATCGCGGTGCCGGCGAGGCGGGCTTCGCCGCGTCACCGGTCGCGACCGGCGGCATCGTGTGGGCGGCCGACACCGCGGGCGAGCTCGTCGCGCGCGACCTGCGCACCGGCGACGAGCTGTGGCGCACGAGCCTCGACGTGCCCGTGCTCGCCGGGCTTGCCGCGAGCGGCGACGCGCTCGTCGTCGCATCGTACGACGGCACGGTGCGCGCGTTCGCGCCGGGTCACGCGCGCGTGTTCGATACCCCCGCGAGCTGCACCGAGCCGGCGCCTGCCGCTGGCTGCTGCGACAGCGGCGACGCGTCGTCTAGTGTTGGCTCGCTGCTCGCGACCGGGTTCGTCGCCGCAGCGCTGCTGCGCCGGCGGCGATCATGACGGCGAGCGCGAGCGCGTAGCCCGCGACGAGCACGCGCCAGTGTGCGGGCTCGAACCGCCACGCGATCTCGTGGTGCCCGGCGTCGACCCACACCGCGCGCAACAGGTAGTTCGCGCGCAGCGCGGCCGCCGGCTCACCATCGACGGTGACGTGCCAGCCCGGAAACGCGAGCTCGTTCAGCACGACGAGCCCGGCACGTGGCGCGTCGACCGCGAACCGGATCTCGTCGGGCTCGTAGCTCTCGAGCACGCCCTCGCGTGCGTCGGGCGCGGGATACGCGAGCCAGTCGAGCGGCAGCGCGAGCGCGTCCGCAGGCTCGACGATCGCGCGGCGCCTGGCGCCGTCGGGCTCCTGGATCGCGCGCATCGCGACGAGCACGCCTCGCGGTTCGATGACGGTGGCGGCGCCGTACCACGCGACGAGCGGCGCCGGCGCGCGCGCCTCGAACAAGCCATCGCCGCGCGGCGTGAACGCCGGATTCGGCATCGTCACGAACCTCACCTCGGGGCCGTAGCGAAAGTGCAGGCGCGACAGCACCCAGCGCACGTTGAAGTCGGTCACGATCGCGGGGTCGCGCTTCGCGAAGTCGAGGACGTCGACGTAACGATGCAGGCTGATCGGATCGAGCGCAGGGTAGCCGCGAAGATCGCGCACGCGCAGGCGCGCGCCGGCGCGCTCGCCGAGCACGAACTCGTCGTAGATCCGCCAGCGATCGCGCACGCCGGGCAGGCGCGCGAGGATCTCGTCGTCGCGGTCGTGCGTCTGCCGCGGCTCGGCCGCGACCGGTGCGCCCGGCTCGACGAACGTCAGCGCCGGCGCGTCGACGAGCGCGCACGCGGCCAGCGCGGCGATCGCGATGCTCGCGACACGCGCCGGCGCGAGCACCGCGGTAACTACGAACGCGGCCGGCACCGCGGCCGCGACGATCGACCACCACGCCGCGCGATCCTTCGCGGTCGCCGGCTCGCCCCAGCCGACCACGCACGCGATCGCGACGACGACCGCCGCCGCTGCACACGCGAGCACGCGCCGGCGCAGGCGCGGCTCGGCGAGCGCCGCCTCGAGCGCGCCGATGCCGTATCCGGCGCCGGCCGCGAGCGCCCACGCCGCGAGCAGCTTGTAGCGACCGGGCACGCGCAGGAGATCGAACCCCGGCACGTGATTCACGAGCCATGGCAGCACGTGACCGGTCTCGCCCGCGGCCAGCACGATGCCGGCGAGCGCGAGCGCGGCCAGCACGATCGCGGCGCCGCGATCGAACCGCGGCCGCACGACGAGCGCGCACGCCGCGAGCAACACGACCGCCGCGCCGCAGTACACCTCGAACAAGCCGGCGCCGCGCACCGCGACGCCGCGCAGCGCGGGCCACAGCGGCAGCGACAGCGCGAGCGCGAAGTCCGGCCCGGTCGCGAACCGATCGCGCGAGCCGAGCGCGACGAGCTCGCGTGTCGGCAGCACCGTCAGTGCGAGCACGAGCGCGCACAGCGCCGCGGCAACTCCAGCACACGCCGCGAGCTGTCGCCACCCACCGCGCACGCCACCGACGACGCGCCACAGCGCATACGGCGCGACGAGCAGCATCGCGTAGAACAAACCCGGCGGCGAGCCCGCGGTCGCCGGCAGCACGAATGCCGCCGCGAGGGCCGCGCCGCGCCGCCACGACGGCCGCGCGATCGCGAAATCGATCGCGATCCAGAGCAGCGGCACCCACGCGAGCGGCCACAGGATGTTCGAGGCCTTGTGCGCGAGCAGCGGCGCCGATGCGACCAGCGCGATGCCGCCGACGAGCGCGGCGCGCGCCGAGAGCCCGCGCGAGCGCAAGAACGCGTGCATGCAGGTCGCGGCCGCGACGTGATGAGCGAGCACCTCGATCTGCACGAGCCACCACGACGATCCGAACACCGCGCCCCACGCCGCGAACGGCCAGTTGAACGGGTAATACCGGTCGAACACCGGATCGCAGAAGATCGGGTATCCGCCCTTGTCGTAGGGATTCCACAGCGAGAACCGGCCTTCGCGCAGCTCGCGCACGAAGAAGTCGAGGTCCGGCCCGTGGGTGTCGATCGTGTCCCAGCCGAGCCCGGTCGCGACCCCGTGCTGGTGCCAGAGCCCGCGATAGATCCACGCGACGACGAGCGCGTACGCGATCGGCGCCCACCACCACTCGCGGCGCCGCAGCAGCACGTGCACGCGTGCAGCTTACCGGCGCCGGCGCCGACGCGCGAGCCACGCGCACGCCACCGCGATCGGCCACGCCGCCGCGCCGTGGCCGCCCACCGAGCACGCGTAGTAGGTCTCGCGCGACGCCGGCGACGTGTTCGATCCGCCGAACGCGTTGCCGTCGAGCGGAACCTCGATCTCGGGATTGGTCGACGAATCGGTCTCGATCAGCAGCGTCGCCGTCTTGTTGCCGTTCGCGTTCGGTGTCATCTGGACGAGGAACTGCTGGGCATCGCCGACGTGAAGGGTCTTGTTCAACGTGCCGGCGTTCGCCGGCGCCTCGATCGCGAACTGGGTCGGTGCCGCGCCGGTCAGGCGCCCGTCGATCACCGTCAGATCGCCGGAGCCGCAGTTGGTGAGCGTCACCATCTGGCCCTCGCTCGTGCCGGTCACCATGACGGCGCCGAACGACAGGCTCGCCGGCGTCGGCGCAACCGAGTTCGCCAGCACGGTCGCCTGCATCGGCACCGAGAGCGAAGCGCCCGAGCCGGGCATGTCGGTGCCGAGCGTGAACATGCTGGTCAGCATGCCGGGGGCCTGGCTGCTCGACGGCTTCACCGTCGTGTGCACGACGACCGATCCGCTTCCGTTGCCAACGAGCATGCCGCTCCCGAGGTTCGCAGTCGCACCGAACGGCGTGCTCGGCGGCATCAGCGGCCCCACCATCACCGGTGCCGCGGCGTTCGTCGACACCGTGACGTCGACCGCCGAGCCGCTACCACCAGCGCACACCGTGCCGAAATCGACGAGGTTCGGACTCGTGCCGAGCGATGCGGGCAGCGTGGTGCCGGTGAGCGGCACCGCGATCATGTCGCCGCCCGCCGTGAACGTGTAGTTGCCGAGGTCTCCGCTCGTATCCCCGGCGGTCGGCGTGTAGACGAGCGTCGCAGTGACGGTCGAGTTCGACCCGAGCGAGCCCCCGGAGGGGTCCGTCGAGGTAACGTGCGGCGCATTCATCAGGCCGAAGCCGCTAACCCCGACGGGGTTCGAACCCGTGTTCTTGATCGTCAGGCTCTGCGTGTTCTTCGGTCCGCCGATGTCGTTCGTTCCGAAATCGGTAGGCGAGCTCATGAGGGAGATCGTGGCGCTGTAGACGTTGCACGACAGTGCGACCGGAAAGTTGAAGCCTCCCTGCCCTGCTCCGGTCGTGAAAGAGAACGTGTCGACGTACATGGCCGCCGTGTTGGATCCGCACGACACGGCATACGATGATGCCGAGCCTGCCGCGAGCTGAAGGCTGAGGGGAGGAATCGGCACGACCGCGAACGGGGACGGCGGGGCCGTGATGGTCACGTCGATCATCTGCGAACCCTGGTTCGAGACCGTCACGGTTTGCGACCCGCTCGTGCTACCGGCTGGCGTGTTGAACGTCATCATGAGAGGACTCACCGTGAGCTTGTACGCTGGCGGTATCCCGTACCCCGTGAACGCCGTCTGCGAGTTAGAACCCGGGGTCCCGGCGGTCGTCGTCACGATGGCCGTGCACGTCTGCCCCTTATCGATCGTCGGAGCGAACGTCACCGAGAACGTGTACGTATCCGGCGTGCAGGTCCCGGTGTCGGTCCCGCCATCGGCTTCTGCTTCCGCCCCGCCGCAACCCTTGTAGTCGAGGAGCGGCCCGCTCATGGAATCCATCGAGTACAGCCCGCCATCACTCGAACCGACGAGCGTGCCTCCCCCGGTCGCCAAGCCAGGACGCAGGTGAAAATCGGGACAGCTGGGCGTGAATACGATCGACGTGATGTACTCGTGGTCGCCCGTGTTAACCGCGCTGACGGTGATCGGTCCGTACGTGACGCCGGTGCCGTCCTCTTTCACGCCATTGAAGTTGTAAGTCGTCGGAGAGTCCTGCGCGATCGACTGCGACATCGTCGACGTCTTCAGCGCGAAGCATGCGGCGATCGTGGCGATCGAGCCGACCACTCCGGCCGCGACCAACCTGGGACGCTTGAGCACGTCCCGAGGATCGCGCCCCGCCGGCGCCACGTCAACGCGGCTACGTCACCCCGTGGGAGGTGCGCCTACATCCCGGCGACGTCTTGCCGTGCGGTCGCGATCTGCGCGCCGAGCGCGGCGTCCCACATCAGCGGCGAGCCGTCGGGAAACGGCTGCATCGCGACCGCGCGGCGGAGCGCATCGCCGGGATCGGCGATGCCGTCGCCGTCCTTCGGCAGCTCGCGCATGATGTCGTCGAGGCCGTCGCCGAGGTCCGGCTGCGAATCGAGCGCGGCCGCGCGCAGGAGCGGGAACGCGCTGATCGTGCCCGCCGCGGCGAGCTCCACCGTCGCGTTCGAGTCGTTGCACACGCCGACGTAGCCGTAGCCGTCGGCCGGCATGCCGGCGGCGACCGTCATGCGCTCGACGCGGTTGCGGCGCAGGTACATCGCCGCGGTGTCGACCGTCGTCAGCAGGAAGTCGTAATTCGCGTCGCTCGCGCTCGCGACCGTGTAATCGGTCGACGCGATCGTGCCCGACCACGCCGGGCGCGAATCGGTCTGCCCGAAGAAGCCGGCCCCCGAGATGCCGAGGAAGAACGTCACGCGGGTGTCGACGTCGGGCCCGGTGATGCGCCATTCCTGCTGGCTGTGACCGACCGGGATCGTGAAGCTGTCGCCGCTCGACAGCGGCAGGCCGGTGTCGAGCCACACCGGCCAGATCAGATCGGAATCGCCGACCATCAGCGACAGGAAGTTGGCGTACATGCGCTCGTTGCGCACCTCGATCGTGTGGCCGCTCGCGACGAGCGCGGCGAACAGGTCGCGCGGCGACTGGATCGTCTGGCCCTTGTACGTGACCGACGAGCCGTTCTGCGCGGCCAGCGACGTCAGCACCTGCGCGAGCGTGCCGGCGTGCGCGAACTGGCACGGCGACAGCGTCACGCTCGGGAACTGGCCGTACTTCACGCCCGGCAGAGCTGGCGTGAGGTCGGCCGGCAGCGAGCGATCCGGCGTGCATGGCCCGAGCAGCATCGCGAGATCGCCGGTGACGACCTGATCGGGCGCCGGCGGGTTGTTCGGGATCGCGCCGAGCGCGGGCCGGATCGCCGACACATCGGCGAGCGCGATCAGCGGGAAGCGATCGATGCCGCTCAGGTTCGAGTCGGCGAGGATCGCGTTCAGCTGCGCGGTCACCTGCGTCGCGGCGTCGGGATCCGGAATCAGCGCGGCGATCTCGGTCTGCGCGTAGCTCGCGAACGCGCCGCCGCTCTGCTGCTGCACCTGCGCGACGAACGTCTTCTGATCGATCATCTGCCGCCAGCATGCCGCGCCGCACGACACCGCCAGCGTGAGCTGACCCGACGCGGCGCTGCCTTGGCCGAGGCTCTGTTGCGTGCCGGCGAGGATGCGATACACGCCCGCCTGCGCGAGCGTGAGCTCGAGATGCCCGCCGCCTTCTGCCACCACCGTGCCGCCGCCGACCGCGACCGTGTCGCCGTTGTTCGCGAGCGGGCCTTCGACGACGAGGTAGGGCGATGCGCCACCGAGATCGATCGTGACCTGCGTGCCGCCGAACGACTGCACGCGATACGCGGGCACGCTGCCGTTCAACGTGATGTCGACCGAGCCGCCGACCGGCGCCGGTCCGGCCTCGACGAGGTCGAATGACCCATCGCCCTTGCCGGGCGTCCAGTGGCCGGACCCGTCGTCGCTACCTCCCGACGCGCAGGCAGGAAGCAGTGCGGCAAGCGAGGGAACGAGCCAGCGTGAACGCATGCGGTCGAACGGTTGCAGCGCACGTGCCGCCGCAACCGCGCGACGCGACACCCGGCGACTCGACTTGCCGGCGCATCCGCTCGCCTAATGCCCGATGACGCGGTCGCTCGTGAACTTGTACTCGCTCGTGTAGCCCGCGTTCGCGATGCAGTCGGCCAGCGTATCGGCGACGCCGTTGCGCGTGCACGACGTCACCGCGTGGGACGCGTTCGCCGTGAACCGGTACGTCGCGCCATCACGCGACGCGTCGGGCTGGGTCGCGTTGACCTCGTTGATGATGCCGAGTGCCTTGCAGCCGCTGACGTAGACGTCGAGCAGGCTGTTCGACGTCGTGTAGAAGTTGCCGCACGCCGATCCGGTGAGCACGGTCGGCGTGTACGTGTTCGCGAGCGACTGCGCGGCCGAGATGCCGCACACCTCGCCGCTGCTCAACGTCGTGAAGCTCGTCAGCGCCGGATCGAGGTTCTCCGATCCGAGGTGGCCCGGTGTCGTGCCCGTGCTCGCGGTCGGCGTCGAGCTGGCGTTGATGTTCGCGCGCATCTTCGCGGAGAAGATGTCCATCGTCACCGCGACGCCGACGAAGTTGACGGTGAACGACAGCTCGACCGGACCCGGCACGCTCATCACCTTCGCCGCGATCGAGCCGGCGAGCGGGTTGTTCGGCAGGCGGTTCGCGTCGAGCGTCGCCGCGTTGATCGTGTACCACCAGTCGAGATCCTGCGTGCACGGGCCCGTCTCGACGCCGGTGCTGCTGTTCTGCGGCGGGCAATCACCGACGTAGCCGGTGCCGGCGACCGGCGTGCCGGTGAGCGGCCCGACCGTGATCGACGGGTCGGTCGTGCCCGACAGGTCCGTCAAGCCGAGGATGTCGAAGATGACCGTGATCGAGCCGTCGGCGAGACCGTTCGAGATCGCGGAGTTGATCTGATCCTGTGCGATGCTGCCGACGACCGCAGCGCCGAGCGTGTCCTTCGTGCAGAAGCCGGTCGCGCCATCGCTCGCGAATACGACGGACAGGGTGTTGAAGCGCTGCACCTGCTCGAACTTGCAGGTGGAGTCGCAGCCGTCGAGGTTCGTGGTGTTGCCGTCGTCGCACTGCTCCCCGGGTTGGAGCCGACCGTTACCGCAGGCGATCGTGTAGCAGTCGGAGTCGCACGTCGCGGTGTTCGGCGGCTCGCACTGTTCCCCGCGACCGGTGTCGACGTAGCCGTCGCCGCAGACCGACGCCACGCACTGCGACGACAAGCAGATCCGACCCGTGAAGCAGGCCGTACCGTCCGGCTCGGCCGTGCCGACCGAGCAGCGCTGGCCTGTCATTCCGTCGACCACGACCGAGCCGCACGACTCGGTTCCGTTACAGGGGTTGCCGTCGTCGCAGGTGTCGGGTGAGGTCGAGCACGAGAACCGACAGTTGAACTCGCACCCGGTTCCGTAGCCGTTGCCCGTACCGAAGTCACACTGTTCGCCTGGCTCGAGGATCCCGTTCCCGCACATCGCGCCCGGAGCTGCACACGAACCGCCGTTGCACACGAAGCCGGACCCGCAACTGTTCGTATCCTGAGAGTCGTCGGCGACGAGCTGGCACGTATGAGCGCTCGTGCAGGTCCACGCATCACACGCTGGCGGTGTCCCGCAATCGGTCTGCGGGTTCGTGCAGACGTACGTGCAGCTCGCGGAGCAGCCGTCGAGCCGGGTTCCGTCGAGCGGACCGTCATCGCAGATCTCGCCGCGCTCGATCACGCCGTTGCCGCAGACCGGCATCGTGCACGTCCCGGCCTTGCAGAAGTCGTTGCCGGTGCCACACGCGGTTCCGTCGACGAGCTGCGTCCCGGGCGAGCACACGTGCGTCGTGTCGTTGCACGTGCCCTGACCGGCGCACGCGTCGGCCGGCGTGCAGTCGCGCGTCGGATCGGTCGACACGCACGAGAACATGCAATCGGTGTCGCAACCGTCGCTGTTGACGTTGTTGCCATCGTCGCATTCCTCCGGCGGCGTCGTGAAGCCGTCGCCGCACGCCGCCATCACGCACGCGCTGCTGACGCAGATCATCTGCGTGCCGCACGACGTGTTGTCGGCTTCGGGCGTGCCCGCGTAGCACTTCTGGCCCTTCTGCGCGCCGTCCATGACCGCGCCGCAGGCCTCGACGCCGTTGCACGGGTCGCCGTCGTCGCACGTCGTCGAGTCCTGGCACGAGTACTGACAGCTCGTCTCGCAGCCGGTGCCCTGCCCGTTATCCGACCCGAAGTCGCATTGCTCGCCGGGCTCGACGATCCCGTTGCCGCACGTCGACGGAATGCACATGCCGCTGCGACACACCATGTCCATCTCGCACTGCATGCCTTCTTGCGTCGGATCGACCATCGTCGCGCACACGTGATCGGCGGTGCACACCTCGACCGAGCACGCAGGCGGGTTGTCGCAATCGACCGACGGATCCGCGCACGCGAACGTGCACAGCGCGGTGCAGCCATCGCCCGGCGTGCCGTTGAGATCGCCGTCGTCGCAGGCTTCGTCGCCGTCGACCTTGCCATCGCCACACTTCTCCGGTGCCTTCGAGCTGCCGCCGCACGCCACCAGACCGAGCGCGACGATCGCGATCACGACGCGACGGACCATGACACCAGGATAAATCGAGCCAGCATCGCAGCGGCGTGCCGAGCCTAACGTTCGCGTGTAAGCGCGACGCGTACCTTCACGGTGTGTACGCGCGATCGAGCTGCACCAGCAGGCCCGTACACGCGTCCGCGACCTGCACCGTCGTCGGGCCGATCACGGTGGCCGCGGTGAGGCAGCTCGTGACCTCGGCCGGGAACGTCGTGCGGGGCGGACTGCCGAAGATGGTCTGCACCGAGCCGCTGCCGTCGACGACGTGGGCGTCGCTCGCCGGCAACAGGCGCAGCGCCGTGGTCGACGTGACGAACAGGTTTCCGAAATCATCGCAGGCGAGCCCCCGCGGCGAGTCGACCGGGAACGTACGCGCCGGAGCGCCCTCGCCCGATGACGCCGGCACGCCGTCGCCGAGCACCGTCGTGATCGTGCTGTCAGCGGTGACGCGGCGGACTCGGTTGTTGCCGGTGTCGGCGATGAACATGTCGCCGTTCGGGCAGCGGGCGAGCGCGGTCGGCTCGAACAGGAGCGCGGCCGCAGCCGGACCGCCGTCGCCGCCGAAGCCGAGCGAATGGCTCGTGTTGATCACGGTCGTCACCAGGTTCGTGCCGAGGTCGAGCGCGCGGATCGCGTGGTTGCCGGTGTCGGCGATGTACAGGACGTGCGCGGTGGCGTCGAGGTACAGGCCGCTCGGCGAGCGGAACATCGCGCTCGCGGCGGCGCCGTCGGCGAAACCGGCGGTGCCGGCCGTGTTCGCGAGCACCGCGATCGTCCACGTCTGCGGGTTCGACGGATCGACCTGCGTGATCACGTGGATGCGATTCGCGCTGGTCTCGGTGATGTAGATCGCGCCGGTCGTCGGATCGAACGCGGTGCCGCCGACCGTGCCGAAATGCGACGTGCGGAAGCGGGCGAGGTTCGCGGTCGAGATCGATTGCGGATAGCGACCGGCGACGACGCCGACCTTGCCGTTCGCGATCGCCTCGAGCGTGCCCGAGCTGCCGCCCGCGACGAGCGTCATCGTCGGTGCGACCGCGACCGCCTGCGGATCGACGAGCCGGGCCGACGCGACCGGCCCGACGTTCACCGGATCGATCTGGCCCGCGACCGTCGTGATGATGCCGGTCGTCGCATCGACGCGGCGGATCCGGTTGTTGTCGGTGTCGGCGATGACGATGCCGCCGCTGCCATCGACGGCGATGCCGATCGGCCGGCCGAGCCCGGCGTCGACCGCCAGCGCCGCGTCGCCGCTCGCACCGGCCACGCCGTAGCCCGCGACCGTGCTGATCGTGCCGTTGGTCTCGATGCGTCGAATGCGCTGGTTGATGCAGTCGGTGATCACGATGCGCCCCGTGCTGTCGACCGCGACGCCGTACGGGCTATTCAGCTTCGCGTTCGTCGCCAGGATGCCGTCGCCGTTGTAGCCGGGCTGGCCGGTGCCCGCGATCGTGTCGATCGTGCCGTCGGTCTCGATGCGGCGGATGCGGTTGTTCGCGGAGTCCGCGAACACGAGGCGGCCGTGCGAATCGAACACGATGCTGTACGGGAACGACAGCGTCGCGTCGATCGCCGGGCCGTTGTCGCCGGCATAGCCCGCGGTATCGTTGCCGGCGATCGTCGTGATCGTGCCGCTGGTGTCGACGCGGCGGATGCGGTGGTTGTACGTGTCCGCGATGTAGAGGACGCCGTTTCCGTCGATCGCGATGCCCTGCGGGTTGTCGAGCAGCGCGCTCGTGGCCGGCCCGTTGTCGCCGGCGAACCCGGACTGGCCGCCGGTTCCCGCGACGGTATCGATCGTGCCGTCGAGCTCGACGCGGCGGATCGCGTGGTTGTACGTGTCGACGATGTACAGGCGCCCGGACGAATCGAGCGCGACGGCTTGCGGCGTCCGCAGCTGCGCATTCGTCGCGAGCTGGCCGTCTCCGCTGAAGCCCGCGATGCCGGTGCCGGCGACGGTATCGATCGTGCCGTCGAGCTCGACGCGGCGGATGCGCTGGCTGAGATTGTCGGCGATGTAGATCCGGCCGGTCGCGTCGATCGCGACGCCGAACGGGCTGCCGAGCTGCGCGCCGGTTGCCTCGCCGCCGTCGCCGCTGATGCCGAGCGTGCCGTTGCCGGCCGTCGTCGCGATCGTGCCACCGCTGTCGACGTGACGGACGCGCTGGTTCGAGGTGTCGGCGATCGAGACCTGGCCCTGCGAATCCACCGCGACGCCGAACGGGAAGTCGAGCTCGGCGCTGCCCGCCTGCCCGCCGTCGCCGGCGAAGCCCGGCGTGCCATCGCCGGCGATGGTCGAGATCGTGCCGCCCGTCGAGATCTTGCGGATGCGCTGGTTGAGCGCATCGGCGATGAAGATGTTGCCGGCCGCATCGACCGAGAGGCCGATCGGCGACGCGAGCAGCGCGATCGTCGCGTCGCCGCCGTCGCCGCCGAAGCCGCTCTGGCCGGTGCCGGCGATCGTCGAGATGTTGCCGTTCGCGTCGATCTGACGCACGACCGCGTTGCCGGTGTCGGCGATGAACAGGCGGCCGATGCCGTCGACCGCGACCGCGCCGGGCGAGTCGAGCTGCGCGCTCGTCGCGGGACCGTTATCGCCGCCGAAACCGGCG
>DATJXL010000286.1:0-9748 GCA_035500135.1 Kofleriaceae bacterium | reverse complement strand
AGCGGGCTGGTCATGTTCAGCGTCACGGGAGGTTTCATCAGCTTGCTCTGCTCGCTCGCGACCTGCCAGAAGAAGTGCGCCGGGGTGGTCCCGTCGGCCTGATAGGCCTGATCCCAGAACCCCACCAGGTTCGGATCGCCGATGTCCTCCGGATCCATCCCGTCGGGCACGACGCCGGTCTGGAACAGCACCTGGTTGCTCGCGTCGTACGCGATCATCTGCAGCCACGCCCGCCGATCCTGCGACGCTCCACTCGGCCACATGTGCCCGGTCCCGCGGGTGTCCATGCGGACCGTGATCGTCTCCTCGTGGGTCACGCAGATGCCACCCTCGATGAATCCCGGCCCGATCTGCCCGTCGTTATCGCCGAGCGGGGTCGCTCCCACGATCGTGAGCGCGGGGTCGAGGTCGCGCGCGATGGCCTGCGCCTGGGTCAGCGCGGGCGCCGGCGGCGGCATCGCGGCCGTGCCCGGGAACGGCGTCATCGCCTGGTCGATGCCGAGCCACAGATGCTCGTGGAAGCTGTTCGGCCGGCTCTTCACGTTCAGGCCCGGCTTGTCCGCGATCACCGTCGTCGGCGGCTCCACGAAGCCGGTGCTCATGTGGCATCCGCTGCACGTGATCCCGGTCGGCGGCGGCGTCGTCGCGAAGATCGTCGCCTGCCACTCGGCGTACGTGCGCTCGAGCGGCACCGCGGTCGGCGACGGCGGCGACGGCGTCACCACGTCGTGGCAGGAGCCGCACATCGTCGACTGGTTGCTCTCCGATGCCATCAGCGTCGGGTCGTACTTCGAATCGTGCGCCGGCGTCTCGACCGGGTTCGAGACCCCGCCGCGCATCGTCTGGTCGAGCGCGATGACCAGCCCGTTGTTGTGGTCCGCCTCCACGCTCTTGACGTCGTGACAGAAGTAGCAGGTCACGCCGCTCGCGGCGGCCGGCAACATCGTGGGGTCGAAGCTCGTTCCGTCGGTGAGGCCGAGCGCGACCGCCATCGGCGCATGACACTGCACGCAGAACGTGCCGAGCTGGTTCTGGGTGTCGCGCTGGCCGCGCTTGTTCATCGCGACGAACACCGGATCGACGCTCGCATACGCGTGCATCGAGCTCGACCACTCCTGGTAGTGCTGCATGTGGCAGTCGCCGCACGTCGACGGATCTTGCAGCTCGCTCACGGGATCTTTGGGCGCGCTGCTGCTGCAGGCGGCGAACGCGAGCACGAACACGGCAAGCCTTGTCATAGCGCGCTCCCTTGGCCCGGCCCCGGTGCACCGGCCTGCACCCATTGCACGAGCGCGCAGCGCTCGGGTGCCGACAGCGGCGTGCCGATCGGCATCTGGTACGACGCGCCCGGCGAATCGGTGCGCACGATCATCACGCTGCAGCCCGGGTCGCCGGGCACGACCCGGTAGCGGTCGGGATCGAGGTGCGATCTCGCGAGGAGCTCGCTGTACGACGTGGTCTCGTCCGCAAAGCTCATCGCGCTCTGGGTGTCGACGGTCGCGTGACACGACGAGTTCGTCGATCCACACGAGACCGAGAGCGTGTTGTTGTAGACGTTGTCGAACGTGGGCGGATAGAGCGGCGAGCAGCTCGTGTCGACCGTGATGCACGCGGGCGGGTCGTTGTTCGTGCACGCGCTGGCGACGACCGCGAGCGCGAGCGCGTGCAGCCAGATCCGCGCCATGGCTCGCAATGTAGCCCAGACTCCGCCACCGCCACAGCGCGGCGAGTCACACTGCCTCGCCGGCTGCGAGGTCGTGGCCTCGGTCGGGGCGGACAACTGGTACTGTCCACACATCCGTGGTGGTCGCCGGCAGGTCAAACGTGTGGTTTGCGGTCCGGATCGCGGCCATGGCCTCGCTCGCGGCGTGCAGCACGAGCGCGTCGGTACCTGAAGATGCCCCGCCGACGTGCTCGTCGGACCAAGGCGTCGACACGTATCTGGCAGGCCTCGAGAAGGTCGGGGTCAACGGCATGCTCGATTTCCAGCTCGTGTCGGCCGACCCCGCGCCTCCGATGCGGGACGACAATACATGGATCGTCCAGATCGACTCGCTCTCGAACGGCGTCGTCGGCGGTCCGGCGAGTGGGCTCACGCTCGTCGTGTCGCCGTTCATGCCGTCGCACCAGCACGGCTCGCCGATCGAGGTCATGGTGACTCCATCGACTTCCGTTGCGGGCCAGTACACGTTGTCTCCGATCAACCTGTGGCTGCCGGGCGTGTGGCAGACGACGATCGCGGCGACCCTGGGTGCGGTCAGCGATCAAGTGGTCTACACGTTCTGCATCGTGCCGTGACCGGCCGCGGCGCCAACGCTGTGCTCGTGCTGCTCGCGGCGTCGACGATCGCGCGCGCCAACGGCCGTCCACCCGCGACGTCGAGCATCCAGTTCCGGGCCGAGCACGAAACCGACGTGCTGCTCGGCATGACGTTCGGCGTGGTGCTGTCGCACGACGACGGCGTCACGTGGCAATGGATGTGCGAGGCCGCGGTCGGCTACGGCGGCATCTACGATCCGCGGTTCCTGTGGTTCCCGAGCGGGGTCATCTTCGCGACGACGACGACCGGGCTCCGCGTCAGCCGCGACGGTTGCACGTTCGCCGAGACGCCCGCGTTCGGCACCAAGTTCGTTTCGGCGATCGCGCGCGGGCCCGACAACGCGCTGTACGTCGCGGTGTCGAGTCCGACCGACACGAACATCTACAAGAGCACCGATGAGGGCCTGACGTTTCCGCGGTCGGCGCCGGGCCCGGCCAACACGTGGTGGCAGTCGCTCGCCGTCGCGCCGTCCGATCCGAACCGCATCTACCTGGCGGGCTGGCAGTTCACGTCAGATCCGCCGAAGACCCTGCTGCTCCGGCGCAGCCTCGACGGTGGTCGTACGTTCAGCGAGCTCTCGTTCGACGGCTTCGATTCGACCTCCGATACCTCGATCGAGATCGCGGCGATCTCTCCGACCGATCCGGATCTCGTGTTCGTGCACGTCACGAACCAGCGCGATGCGAACGGCGACCGGATCTACCGCAGCAGCGACGGCGGGAAGACCTTCACGAAGGTGTTGGACGTCGGCGACTCGCCCGCCAGCCTGGTGCTGCGAAGAACCGGCGAGATCCTGGTCGCTGCGCCGAAGCAAGGCATGCGCCGCTCGACCGACGGCGGCGTGACGTTCCAGGCGATCGAGATGTCACCCGCGCTCCACGCGCGCTGCCTCGTCGAGTCCGCTTCCGGCACGCTGTGGGCGTGCGGCGAGAACTATGCCGACGAGCACGTCGGAGTCGCGCGCTCCGCCGACGGGATGACGTGGACCAAGGCGCTGCGCTACCAGGACATCTCGCAACCGGTCGCGTGTGCGACCGGGACGCCGCAGCAGACGTGCACGGTGCAGAGCTGGTGCACGTTGCGCACGCAGCTCGGCGTGACCGCGAACCCGACGAGCTGCCCGGCCGGCAGCGACAGCGCGAAGCCCGACCCGCGCGTGAAGCCGGCGCCGAAGGGATGCTGCGACAGCGGGCGAGGCTCGAGCACGACTCTGGCCGCGCTCGTCGTCGGCGCGACCGCACTCCGGCGACGCAGACGGCGACGCTGAGCTACGCTGCTGCGAACGCCGCGCACGCCTTCGCGCACGCGTCGCACGCTTCCATGCACTCCTTGCATTCGAGGTGCATGCCGTGCGCGAAGTGGGCCTTGTGCTCGGCGCACGCCGCCGAGCACTCCTTGCACGCGGCCACGCACACCTCGGCGAGCTTCTTCGCGTTGGGCGAGCGGCGCACCACCAGCGAGTGCGTCGCCCAGCCGACCGCGAGCATGTCGGTGACCGCCGCGTTGCAGTGCGCGAACGCCGTGTCGCCGGCCGCGAGCTGGTACTGGCAGTGCGCGGCACACGCTTGCGCCTTGGTCGTGCACGTCGTGATCGCCTCGAGCAACCCGGGCGGAAGCGGCGGCAACGGCTTGGTTGGCATCATCGGATGCTTCGGGTCATCCGCGCGTGCGACGTCGGCGAGCGCCAGGATCCCGACGCCGATCCCACCTGCGATGATGTCTCTTCGATCCATGCGATCCTCCGTGGTCGAATCTACATCGCCGCTCGGGCCGCGTCAGTTCGCGATGCAGAACTTGAACACGGCCGAGTCGCTCGTCGATCCGTGCGACGCTCGGATCGTGGTCTCCCAGTAGCCGGGCATCCACAGGTTGATCGGCGCGAGCCGGTACTGCCCGGCGGTCGGCAGGGCCGTGACGTTGACCTTGACGGTCGCGCCGTGGCCGTGGTCGGGCATGAACGGCGTCACGGCGATCGTCGCGCCGTCGACGGGGCCGGCGGCGCCAGAAGAAATCGCATCGAGCTGCACGATCCACGTGTTGTCGCCGCGCGCCGGCGGCGCCGGCTCGCTCGACACGAGCGCGAAGTCGAGCGCGCCGGCGGCGCCGCGCTTGCGGAGCCCGTCGACGAAGTGGTCGGCGCGCGCCTCGGCTGCACACGGATCGTGCGGGTCGGCGCTCGGCTGGCTTCGCCCACACGCCGCGAGCGTGGTGATACCAACGAGGAGTCTCGCCATCATGTCCGGGTTAGGATACCGCCATGACGCGGCCGAACGCGCCCGTGACGCAGGTCGCGCTCGTGGCGGTCGCGCTCGCGGGCTGCCGCGCGAGCCCGAAGCTGTCGGTCGCAGAGCTCGAGGATCCGGCGACCTGCGCGAGCTGCCATCCGCACCACTTTGCCGAATGGTCGGGCTCGATGCACGCGTACGCGTCCGACGATCCGGTGTTCGTCGCGATGAACCGGCGCGGCCAGCGCGAGGCGCAGCTCGGCGTGTTCTGCGTGCGCTGTCACGCGCCGATGGCGGTTGCCCTCGGCCTCACCGACGGGACGAGCTTCGATCCCGCGACGCTGCCGGCGAGGGCGCGCGGCGTCACGTGCTACTTCTGTCACGACGTCGCCAAGATCGTCGGCGATCACAACAACGGCCTCGAGCTCGCGCTCGACGACACCATGCGCGGAGGCGTGTCCGACCCCATCGACACCACGGCGCATCGATCGTCCTTCGACGCGCTGATGGCCTCGTCGAGCAACGACTCGCAGATGTGCGGCTCGTGCCACGACGTCGTCACGCCGCGCGGCGTCGCGCTCGAGCGCAGCTACCAGGAGTGGAAGTCCACGATCTTCGCGGCGCACGATCCCGGGCACGAGCTGCCGCTGACCTGCAGCGGCTGCCACATGAAGTCCGAGCCACAGGTCTCGGAGATCGCCCAGCCGTCGAAGTCCCGACCGAACAGCTTCCACGAGCACCTGTGGCCGGGCATCGTTCAGGCGCTCACGCCGTTTCCAGGGACCGACGCGCAGGCGTCCGCGATCGCGCGCGACCTCGATCCCGCGCTCACCATCGTCGGTGCCGCATCGCCCGGCGCCTCGATCGGCGGCGGCGGAATCTGCGTGTCGCCCGACGGCGGCGGCGTGCTCACCGTGCGCATCGATACCCGCGGCACGGGCCACATGTGGCCGACCGGCGCCGCACAGGACCGCCGTGCCTGGCTCGAGGTGATCGCGTACGACGCGAGCGATCGGATCGTGTTCGCGAGCGGCACCGTCGCCGACGACCAGGATCCCGAGGACCTCGCCGATCCCCACCTGTACTCGATCTGGGATCGCGCGGCCGCGGCCGATGGCTCGCCGGCGCACATGTTCTGGGACGTCGCGACCGTGCAGAGCAAGCTGCTGCGTCCGCCGGTCACGATCGATCCGACCGACCCCGCGTTCGATCATTCGTCGACCGCGCGATATGCGGTCGGCCCGATCTACGGCCAGTTCGATCACGTCACCGCGCGCGTGCGCATCCGCACGCTCAGCCACGCGCTGCTCCGCCAGCTCGTCGCCAGCGGCGATCTCGATCCGAGCATCGCGGCGAGGTCGGCGAAGACCCTCGACATCGCCGGCGCGTCGCGCCACTGGACGAAGGCCGCTGCCGACGCCGTCACACCGTTTTCCGGGTGCGTCGCCGACCCGTTTCAGTAGGTGCTAGCATCCGGCCGTGCTTCGCAATTGCGTGTACCTCGTCGCGGTCGTCGGTTGTTCGCGTTCGTCGCAGCCGACGAATGACCAGTCGCAGAACGGCCCGAAGGCGTTGCGTGCGCCGGCCGGAGCCGCCAGCCCGGCCACCACGACGTGCTATCGCGAGACCAGCCATCCCGAGCACGCGCTCCGCATCACGCTCGATCCGGCGCACCGCACGATCGCGCTCGCCCAGCTCGCGAGCGGTGCCCAGCACGCGCCGACCGAGATGTTTTCGGTGCACGGCGAAAAGCTCGACGCGATCACGAAGGTCACGACCCACGACGGCGTCAGCGCCGACGGCAAGCTCGACGGCCCGGCCTGGCAGTGGACGTCGTGGACGATCAAGCGCACCGACGTGCACTCCGGTGACACGAGCACGACGACGTTCGCGATGACGAGCGGCGGTCTTACCGCGCAGCGCTCGGGCCAGGACCAGCAAGGGACTCCCGTCGAGTTTCAGGTCATCGACTGCGACAAGCTCGGCGCGGCTGCCGACACGAGCTCGCATTTCCGACCGACCGAGGTGCAGAACGCCGGCCCGAGCAAGGGCGGATGACGAGCAACATGGCAGGCGCCGTGCCCGAGGTCAGGGCGCCGAGCGCTCGATGACGATGACCTGCTGGGTCCACTGCGCGATGTGGTTGTGGGTGTCGACCGGCTGAAACGGCGGCCGGAACGCGGGGCCGCTCGCATCGAGACCCTGCGCCGCGAGCGCCGGATAGAACGGCGCCATCCAGATCTGCGGCGTGCCCGGCGTCGCGATCCGGACGCCGAACGCGCGCTGCGACGAGAACGTGAAGTAGAACACCGGCTGACCGTCGGAGGTCGTCTGTGCGAACGGCGCCCACCGCGGCCACGAGTCCTCGAGCGAGCCGGTGAGATCGGCGCGCGCGAGCTCGATCGGCGGCATCGAGCCGTCCGCCTTCACGACCCACACCGTCGACTCCGGGTTCGCGTAGGCGTCGCCGGCGGCGCGCGTGATCAGCAGCCACTGCCCGTCGGGCGACCACGACGGGTAGTAGCTCGACAGGCCACCGACGCCGTCGGCAAGCACCGTCGTGATCGGTCCGAACGTGTTGGTCGCGTCGTCGAACGACCGGGTCACGATCGCGCCGGTCGTCGGCTGGATGTCGTTGTCCAGCACCGACTCCTCGACGTCGACCAGCATCGTGCCGTCGGGCGACAGCTCGGGCTCGGTCGCGTACATGTTCGGCGAGCTCGGGATCGACGCGAGCACGGCACCGCCGGCGGTGGCGCGCAGCACCATCGTTCCCATCCCTCCGTCGCCGGAGGTCTGGGCGGTCACGAGCTTGCTGCCGTCGGCGTTGAACGTCGCGAAGTCCCAGTACTGCGGATCGGTCGCGTACGGGACGAGCACGTCGCCGGTGGCGACGTCGATCACCGTGCCGGGACCACCCGCCTGGTCGATCGTGATCGCGAGCTTGGTGCCGTCGTGCGACAGCGCGTGACAGCCCATGCAGTTGTTCGCGCCGCCGGGATCCTGGCTCGGCATGAAGTACGGCGCGGCCGGCGTGTTCGGTTGCGACATGTCGTAGCGATAGACGCCCTGCGGCGAGGTCGTGGTCCAGTAGTAAACGCCGCCGAGCATCGCGTCGGTCGTGACGTCGACGTGCTGCGCCACCGACGTGCCCTTGTGATCGGGTGCGCTCGTGGTCAGGCCGGCAACCGTGAGCGCGAGCGGTTGCTGCGCGCTGGTGCTCGCGCTCGCGAGCGCGGCCCACTCGTCGGGCGTGACCACCGTCCACCATTGCGGGCCGGGCTGACCGGTCGTGTAGATCGTGTAGTCGATGAACGAGCTCGACAGATCGATGGCAAACAGGTCGTTGCTCGTGTCGGTCCAGTGCACGTCGAAGGCGCCGAGGTTCGGCGGCACCAGGATGCCGTCGCTCGGGTAGACGATCGTCGGCGCGAGCGCGGGATCCTCGGTGGCAGCGGCGAACAGCGCCGCCGAGCTCGGCGGCGCGCTGCCCTCGGTCCGCCAGCCCCGCACCATCACCGTCAGCAGCGCGCTCCCGTTCGTGCCGTCGGGCAGGCTCGCCGCCACCGACGTCATCCCGGCGGTGCCGCTCGGCGTGAACGTCGCGTCGGTGATCGAGCCGAGCGCGGGATCGGCGAGCGCGAGCGTCGCTTCCGCCGTCACGTCGCGGCGCGCGCCGTCGGGCGAGACCTCGGTCACGGTGAACGGCTGCGTCAGCGTCTGGCCGTTGACGACCGTGATCGTGACGTTCGCGGGCTCGACCACGAGAATGCCGCCGGCGCCGCCGGCATCGCCCGGCTCGCTGCTGCGATGCGCGGGCGCACATGCGGCAAGCGCGCAGGCGATCAGGGCGGTCCTTCGACGAATGCGGTCGACGATCACGGGTTCAGCGTCCAGTTCGCGATCGCCGGCGAGCCGGTGAGATCGAGCTGGTAGTAGCCGCCGCCGGGCATCTGCCAGGGCGTGTGAGTGGTCGGCACGAGATCCTTCCATTCGTTGCCGGCTGCGCCGTTGACCACGTGCACCGCGAGCCGGAGCGCGCTCGGGCAGCCGCCGAGCGCGTTCCACGCGACCTGGACGGACAGCGTCTGGTCGTCGGCGGAAGCGAACACGTCGGTCACCGCGGACAGCGGCGTGACCGGGGTCACCCACCCGTTGGCGGGAACGTAGACGCCATCGTACGGACCGTCGCTTCCGGAATCGCTCACGCGACGCACCGCGATCAGGTACGTGGGCGTGAACGGGATCGCGGCGATTAGCCCGCTGTATTCCTTTCCCTGCGCGGGACTCGGTTCACTCAGGGCGTCACCGACCTCGACATAGATGTGGAGCGGCTCGTACGCGTTGGCGAACGCGCTCGACCTGACCGTCACGTAGAAGCGGCTCGAGTCCCACGCGATGGCAGCCGCATCCGAGCCGATCATCGCGCCGAGCGGGACTTGCTGGGAGCTGGGGTACGTGGCGAGGTCGTCCGCTCCGCCGAGCATCGGCGTGACGCCGGACGAGATCGAACAGGTCGCCACGGTGTCGGCGATCAGATCGACCGCGTCGACCAGCGTGATCGGCTGCCGCGCCGCGTCGGGCGATGCGGGGCCGGCGTCGATCGATCGATCGGAAGCGCGATGCGCACATCCCGAAGTTGCGAAATGCAACGCGAGCACGACCTCGCATGATCGAAGTGACGTCGATCCGACGCGTTGTGCGAGCTCCCCGAAGCGCACGCTCGAGGTCGAGCACTGTTCGTGCCATGTGCGCGCTCGCGAAATGCGCCTCACAACGAGCAACCGCGCGTCGACCGCACTCGCGGCGCAGCGGTAGACTGGCGAGGTGCGGGGGCGCATCTGTCTGCTCGTCGCGGCAGCGTGCGGCCGGATCGGGTTCGACGCCGAGCGGGGCGCGGCGGATGGTGGCCCGCTCGGGCCGGCGCCGTACGTCGTGCAGACCGCCGACAACGACTCGACGTCGATCGTCGATATTCCGTTCCGGCGTCCCACCAGCGCGGATAGCGTGCTCGTCGTGGCCACGACGAGCTTCGGGCCCGGCGAGCTCGTGTCGTCGGTCGTGGACGATGCCGGCAACCAGTACGCGCAGGTCGGCCAGGCGCGATGGAACGACAGCCAGACGTACTACGCCGAGCTGTGGGCGTCGGCGAACGGGATCGCGGGCGCGACCGAGGTCTCGTTGACCGAGCCCGTGATGTCGC
>DATJXL010000285.1:0-35042 GCA_035500135.1 Kofleriaceae bacterium | reverse complement strand
CCAGGAAGCGGCGCGAGCGCTGGTGGATCGCGCGCTCCGCGACGCGGGGCACGCGACCCGGCAAGATCGGGCGGACCGCGCGGCCAAGCCTCGTCGGTGATAAGATCGCTTCACCGTCCCGGGAGGAACCATGTCTAGGTTAACTTTGGGCATCGCGCTCGCCGCGTCGCTGGCGTCGACGTATGCCCGCGCACAGACCCAGGCGGAGATCGCCGCGCGCGAAAACGACGAAGGCAAGCAGCTGATGTTTGCCGATCCGCCGAAGTACGCCGAGGCGAGCGCGAAGTTCCAGGACGCGGTCGCGCGCGTGCCCGAGGCGAAGTACTTCTTCAACCTCTGCACGTCGCGCTACCAGGAGGGCAAGTTCGGCGAGGCGCTCACCGCGTGCAACGCGGTCGAGAAGAACGGCGCGAGCGACGAGCTGAAGGGCAAGACGCTGAAGCTGGTCGATCGCATCAAGGACGAAGCGAAGGCGCAGGGCATCGACCTCCAGCCCGCCGGCGGCGGCGCAGCCCCCGGCGAGTTTCCGCCGCCACCGCCCGACAACGGCGGCACGACGCCGCCGCCCGACAGCAACGGCGGCACGACTCCACCTCCACCGAACGGCGGCACCGGTCAGCCGCCGACGCAGCCGGCTTACGCGGTCGGTCGTCCGCCGACGGCGGGCCTCTATCAAGCGGCCAAGCCCGAGCATCACTACATGTGGACGCTCGGCATCGATCTGTTCGGCGGCGGCGGCAAGATCGGCGGCCAGGTCGGTGGCATGGACGCGTACGGCCACTCGGCCGGCGGCTTCCGCATCAAGAGCGATTACTTGCTCGACCCGCGCCGCAAGCTCGGGCTCGAGGGCTACATCCAGATCACGCACTTCAACGCCGGGCCGATGCAGGATCCGAGCGTGGTCAGCTCGCTCGACGTGTTCGACATCGGCGTCGCCGGCTACAAGCACCTGTGCATGCGCGGCGTGCAGCGGTTGTGCTTGACGCCGCTGGTCGGCGTGCAGCTCGCGCTCGAGAGCCCGGCAAATCAAACCGACGGCGAAGGCAGCCAGGTGTTCAACTACACCGCGCTCGGCTTGCGAGCGCAGCTCAGCGCCGACTTCGCGTTCGGTACGCACTACCAGAACGTGCTGTCCGCGATGTTCGGCGTGAACGCGTACACCGCGGTGCTCGTCAGCCCGAGCGCCGACAGCGGCAGCGCGCCTGCCGACCAGATCGGCCTCGACACCGGCGGCGCGTACGCCTACATCGGCGTCGGTTACACGTACCGCTTCGACACGCCGTTCGGACAAGCTCCGTTCGTGACCCTCGAATGAGCAACCGGTCGTAGGACGCGGCGCATCAAACGGGGTATCTTCCTGCGCGGAAGCTGGAGGTCCCCATGAACGAGAAGCTCACCGCCAAGCTCAGCCTGCCCGGCGGCAAAGAGACGTCGCTGCCGGTCATCGTCGGCACCGAGAACGAGCACGCGGTCGACATCCGCAACCTGCGTGGCGAGACCGGATACATCACGCTCGACAGCGGGTACATGAACACGGGCTCGACGGCGAGTGCGATCACGTACCTCGACGGCGAGCAGGGGATCCTGCGCTACCGCGGCTATCCGATCGAAGAGCTCGCCGAGCAATCGGATTTCGTGGAGACCAGCTATCTCCTGATCCACGGCAAGCTGCCCACCAAGGCCGAGCGGGCCGCGTTCTCGACCGCGCTCACGCGGCACTCGCTGATCCACGAGGACATGCACCAGTTCTTCGCCGGCTACCCGCCGACCAGCCACCCGATGGCGGTGCTGTCGGCGATGGTGACGTCGATGTCGGCGTACTACCCCGACTCGCTCGATCGCAACTCCGCGATCGATCTGCACATCACGCGGATCCTGTCGAAGGTGCGCACGATCGCGGCGTTCGCCTACAAGAAGAGCATCGGCCAGCCGCTGATGTACCCGAAGAACTCGCTGCGCTACTGCGGGAACTTCCTGCACATGATGTTCGCGGTGCCGAGCGAGGACTACGTCGTCAACCCGATCCTCGAGAAGGCGCTCAACCAGCTGCTCATCCTGCACGCCGATCACGAGCAGAACTGCTCGACGTCGACCGTGCGCATGATCGGCAGCTCGGGCGCGAACCTGTACGCGGCGATCGCAGGTGGGATACTGGCCCTCTGGGGCCCGCTGCACGGCGGCGCGAACCAGGCCGTGATCGAGATGCTCGAGGAGATCAAGCTCTCGGGCGGCGACTACAAGAAGTTCATCGACGACGTCAAGAGCAAGCGCGATAACCGCAGGCTCATGGGCTTCGGCCACCGCGTGTACAAGAACTTCGATCCGCGCGCGAAGATCCTCAAGAAGATGTGCGACGAGGTCCTCGCGACGCTCGGCATCAAGGATCCGCTCCTCGACATCGCCAAGTCGATGGAGGAGATCGCGCTCAAGGACGATTACTTCGTCTCCAAGAAGCTGTACCCCAACGTCGACTTCTACAGCGGCATCATCTACCGCGCGCTCGGCATCCCGACGAACATGTTCACCGTCATGTTCGCGCTCGGCCGCCTGCCCGGCTGGATCGCCCACTGGAAGGAGATGGTCGAGGACAAGGACACGAAGATCGGCCGCCCGCGGCAGATCTACACGGGCGAGAAGATGCGGCACTACGTGCCGATCGAGTCGCGCTAATCGGCCGTTGCCGCACCTCGACATCGCCGGCTGCCGGCTCGACAGCGACGGCACCGGCTACTGGACCGGCATGCTGCGCCTGCCCGCGTGGCTCGCCCGGTTCGGCTCGCGCTCCGGCGCGTTGTATGTCGAGTTGCCCGACGGTGACGACGACGAGCCAGCGCGCACGCGCCTCGCCGGCTTGCGCTGGCTCGTCGCGCACGATGCCGCCGTGCTCGATCGCGTGCTCGCGGCCGTGAATGCACGCCGGCGACCCGGCAAGATCGCACCGACCACCGTGATCTTCCACGACGTGGTGCGAGGCCGGTCGCCTTATCTAGGCTTCTCGTTCCGCTGCGGGTCGGATCGCGAGCACGGCCTGGGCGTGATGATGCACGGCCTGCGCGCCGTCGACGTCGGTGGAGCGGACGTCGCCGTGCTCGAATGGATCGCCCGGCGCGACGCCGATCGATAGCTATTTTGCTAGAACGTCTGGCTCGTCGGCGTCTGCGCCGACTTCTTGCGCATCACGAGGTACGAGTGGTGCGAGTCGTCGCCGCGCAGCGTGCCGGGGTAGCTGACGGTCGCCGACGTGTTGACGAGCACGAGCTCGCCGCCGAGCGAGCAGGCTTGCGGCTTGAGCAGCGCGAGCAGGCGCGGCGAGTTCGGCGGCTCGTTCGCTTCGCCGCGGATCATGACCGTGCCGACCGTGTCGTAGTTCGACGTCAGCTCGTAGTTCAGCGTCTGGTTGCGCAGCTCGAGCTGGGAGTTCGACGGGCGCGGCGGGAACACGCCGCCCATGCGCATCGTGGAGACGTCGCTGGACGCGCAAGCGGTGAGCGAGGCGAAGATCGAGATCGCGAGCGAGGCGCGGAGCATCATGGGCGAGCTGTACTCGCGACCGCGCTCGCTTCACAAGTGATTTCTTAGTGACAGCCGAGCGGCAGCACGTTCGCGCGGTATTCGCCGTCGACGTTGCCGGGCGGATCGTATTCGCAGACCCAGATGTCGTTGCCGTTACACTGCGAGTGTCCGCAGCCGACACGAGTCGTGGCCCGCCACGCCAACTGCGTGAAGTGGCCGGTCTCCATCGAGAAGCCGCCGTCGGGGAAGCGATAGCGGTGGATCTCGTCGTACCACATGGCCACGGTGGCCTCGGGATCGAGCACGCCGATCGTGCCGGCCGCGAGGTTCTCGCCGTACTGGCCGTTCGAGTGGCCGAACGCGCAACCGTGCGCGCGCAGCGAATCGGCCCAGCGCTGTGCGAACGCGGCGAGCTCCGGCGACCACGCGAGCGGAGCGGCGCAGTGCTTCGCGCGCGCGGCGTTGTGCGCGGCGACGAAACGCGCGGCGAGCGAAGCGGGTGCGGCCGCGGCAGCGGGTGCGGCCTCGGCGGCGGGTGCGGCTTCGGCGGCGGGTGCGGCCGCGGCAGCGGGTGCGGCCTCGGCGGCGGGTGCGGCCGGCGGCTGCGGCTGCGGCGGCGGCACGCACGCGCATAGCGCCGCGAGCGCGAGGCGACGCATCACCGCTTGCGCCGCTTCTTCGGCGCCGGTTTCACGGGCGCCGAGACACCGCCGTCGAGTTGCTTGAGAAACTTCTTCGGCGCCTGCGCGCGGTAGCTCTCGTCGATCCACGCCTTCAGCATCTCGATCGGCGGCAGCTTGCCGTCGGGAAAATCGGCCGAGACCCAGCCGCTCTTGCCGAGGCCGTACGGGGTGGGTTGCGTGTGCGGCAGCATCAGCGCGATCGCCGACGACTTCGGAAGCTTCACCGAGATCGAGAACGGCTCGCCGTCGGGCGGCAGGTACGCGAACGTCTTGTCGTTGACCGCGAGGTCGACGTGACCGGGCCACGGGCTCTTCGTGTGCGCGCCTGGGTACGCGAGCCCGAACGCGCGCAGCTCGCGCAGCACGGAGTCGGTCGGCAGCGCCTTCTTCTTCGCCATGCCCTACCCTACTTGAAACCGGCGGCTGGCCGCGCCAGATTCCTGGCGTGCCTGGCCCGACTGTCGCCGAACCAATCTCGTCCGCGCTGACCGACGGCATCCGCGTGCAGGTGCAGTCGCTGTACTTGCCCGAGCAGTCGTCGCCGCCCGACGATCGCTACGTGTTCGCGTATACGATCACGATCTCGAACGAGAGCCCGCGCACCGCGCAGCTGCGCACGCGCCACTGGATCATCACCGACGCGCGCGGCGAGATCGAAGAAGTGCGCGGCGACGGAGTCGTCGGCGAGCAGCCGCGCCTCGCGCCCGGCCAGAGCTTCCAGTACACGTCGGGTTGCGTGCTGACCACCCCGGTCGGCACCATGCACGGCAGCTACCGGTTCTGGCGTGACGACGGCAGCTACTTCGATGCCGTGATCGCCCCGTTCTCGCTGTGCTCGCCCAGCCGCTCCGAAGAGACGAATTAAAACCCGAACTAACGCTGGCCTCACATGTAGGCAAGAATTCCGCAAAGCCTTCGCGTAGGCTATGCGTCTAACGAGGCAATGACGCACGCGGAGCGCGAAGCACAAGCGGCGACGCTCCTGGTCGCACAGGCGAAAGCCGGCGACAAGCGCGCGTTCGAGGCGCTCGTGCGCCGCTACCGCAAGCGCATCTTCGCGCTCGCGCTCCACATCACGGGCTCGGCGAGCGAGGCCGACGACATCGCGCAGGAAGTCTTCTTGAAGGCGTTCCGCGCGCTGCCCGAGTTCGAGGGCCGCAGCCAGTTCTTCACGTGGGTCTACCGCATGGCGGTCAACCGCTCGCTCAACGCGCGCCGCGATCGCGCGCGCCGTGGCGAGGAGCTCGACGATCCGCGTCTCGAGCTCGCCGTCGCGGTCGACGCGCGCAACGATCCGGGCCGCGCCGCCGAGCTGCGCCAGACCTACGCGCGCCTCTTGCGCGCGCTCGATTCGCTGCCCGCGGAGATGGGCACGACCGTGATCCTGGTCGCGCTCCAGGGCATGTCCCACGGCGAGGTCGCGGTGATCCAGAAGGTCAGCGAAGGCACGATCGCGTGGCGCATGCACGAGGCGCGACGCCGCCTGAACGAAGCGATGGCCCCCGAGCGCCTGCCCCGCCGGCGCGAGCTGTCGAGCGAGCTCGCCCGCGTGCTGACCGAGCACGGGCTGCCCGTGCTCGCGCTCGGCAAGGCACGCGCGTAGCCGCTACGACTCGACCGAGTACGGCCCGCCGCGCTCGAGCGCGCGCTGGTACGCGGGCCGTCCGTGCGCGCGGTCGACCCAGTCCGTGACGCGCGCCGGCGCGTTCGGGTAGCGCGCCGCGATCGCCTCCATCGCGAAGCTCATCTGGATGTCGGCGGCGGTGAGCTCGGCACCGGCGAACCACGGCGACTTCGCGAGCTCGCCGTCGAGGAACGCGACGTGGCGCGCGAGGTTGGGCGCGATGAACTGCTTCTCGACCTTGCGCGCGATCGCCTTCGCGATCGGCCTGACGACGAACGGCGCGCCCGTGCGCACGCGCGAGAACACGAGCCGCAGCAGGAGCAGCGGCATCAGCGAGCCCTCCGCGTAGTGCAGGTAGTAGCGATAGCGCAGGAGCTCGGGCGTGGCGCGCGCCGGGATCAAGCGCCCGTCGCCATATTTCTCGACGAGGTACTCGAGGATCGCGCCGGACTCGGCGAGCGTGACGCCGTCATCCGTGATCACCGGCGACTTGCCGAGCGGATGGATCTTCTGCAGCTCGGGCGGCGCGAGCATCGTCTTCGGATCGCGCTCGTACTTGACGAGCTCGTAGGGTACGCCGAGCTCCTCGAGCGCCCACAGCACGCGCTGCGAGCGCGAGTTGTTCAAGTGATGGACCGCGAGCATGGCCCCGTGTATATCGCGTCCGTGACGAAGATCCCGGCGCGCTCGCCCACCCATCACGATGTCGACCCGGCGCGCCTCGCGGCGCTCGGGCTCGAGCTCGAGGACATCGCCGACGGCGACGAGGTCGCGCTCCCCGCGCTGGTCGAGCTCGCCGAGGACCGCGGCCGACCGCCCAGCCACTACCTCGCCGCGATCCCGCTCGCGACCGAGCTGCGCGTCGCGGCCGGCGGCGCCGCGCTGACCGCGCGCGTGTGCGCCGGCACCTGCCAGCGCTACGGCGCGCTCGACCTGCTCGACCACCTCGCGGAACGCCACGCCGCCCGCGTCGCGATCGCGCCGGTCGCGTGTCTCGATCGCTGCGATCAGGCGCCGGCGTGCGAGCTCCACGGCGCACACGGTCAGCTCGTGCTCGCGCCGGCGACGACCGCGGCGCTGGACGAGGCGCTGCGCGCGCTGAGCTAGCCCGGCGCGCATCTATAAGCTGTCGCAGCCTGTCGCATCCGGGTCGCATCTGGCCGGATCTCGCACCGCGCGCTAGCTTGGGACTCGACGTGCTGCGCCTGGCCAAGGTCAACAAGTTCTACCAGGTGGGCGCGCACAGCCTGCACGTGCTCCGCGACGTCGACTTCGAGGTCGACACCGGCGAGCTCGTCTCGATCATGGGCGCGTCGGGCTCTGGCAAGTCGACGCTGCTCAACATCCTGGGCATCCTCGACGACTACGACTCCGGCGAGTACTGGCTCGACGACACGCTGATTCGCGACCTGTCCGAGCGCAAGGCCGCGGCGTATCGCAACAAGTTCATCGGCTTCGTCTTCCAGTCGTTCAACCTGCTGCCGTTCAAGACCGCGCTCGAGAACGTCGCGCTGCCGCTCTATTACCAGGGCACGTCGCGGCGCAAGCGCAACCAGATCGCGGCGCAGTACCTCGAGCGCGTCGGCCTGCTCGACTGGGCCGAGCACGTGCCTGCCGAGATGTCGGGCGGTCAGAAGCAGCGCGTCGCGATCGCGCGCTCGTTGATCGGCAAGCCCCGGCTCATCCTCGCCGACGAGCCGACCGGCGCGCTCGACAGCGAGACCTCGCAGCAGATCATGGCGCTGCTCGGCGAGATCAACCAGAGCGGGATCACGGTGCTCGTCGTCACGCACGATCCCGAGGTCGCGTCGCGCACGAAGCGCACGATCCGCATTCACGACGGCAAGATCGTGCCGGCCGAGAGTCTCTATCGAGAGGCCGCAGGCTAGATGGGCGTCATCTTCGGCCTGCTCATCGTCGTCGTGCTGCTCGCGTTCGCGGCGGCGATGCTGTGGTTCGTCTACATCGTGTTGACCGAGGCGCGGCCGCGCACGCTCGTCGCGTTCGTGCAGATCGTGGCCGGCGTGCTCGTCGGCATGCTGTCGTTCGATCGCTGGGGCGAGGTGTTCGACACGATCCGCCGCAACAAGCTGCGCACCGCGCTCACCGCGGTCAGCGTGGCGTGGGGCATCTTCGTGATGGTCGTGCTGCTCGGCATGGGCCACGGCCTCAACAACGGCATCCGCCAAAGCTTCCGGCGCGAGGCCACGAACGGGATCTGGATCAGCGCGAACAAGACCTCGGTGCCGTACGCCGGCTACGGCCTCGGCCGCCACATCACGTTCGACAACCACGACTACGATCACGCGCTCAAGGTCGCCGGCATCGAGCACCTGTCGGGCCAGTTCTTTATCCGCGGCGGGCGCATGGGCGGCGGCGAGATGAAGATCCAGCGCGGCGTGAAGTCGAACGCGTTCGCGGTCAATGCCGTCCACCCGGGCGCGTTCTACATGGGCGCGAACGAGATCATCGGCGGGCGCTTCCTCGATGCCGCCGACATCGCCGGCCTGCGCAAGGTGTGCGTGATCGGCCGGCCCGTGCGCGACTTCCTGTTCCCGAACCATGAAGATCCGATCGGGCAATGGATCGTGATCGCCAACGTCGCGTTCGAGGTGGTCGGCGTGTACAGCGACGAAGGCGGCGAAGAAGAAGAGCGCCAGATCTACATCCCGGTGTCGACCGCGCAGCTCGCGTTCCACGGCCAGGATCACCTCGGCATGCTGGAGCTCACCGTCGGCAACGCGACCGCTCCCGAGGCCAAGGAGATCAGCCATCAGATCGTCGAGCAGCTCGCGGCCGCGCACCAGTTCTCGCCCGACGATCCGCAGGCCGCGCGCGTGTTCGACAACGTCGAAGGCTTCTCGCACTTCCAGCAGTTCTTCTTCGTGATCTCGGTCTTCGTCGTCGTGATCGGCTGCGGCACGCTCGCGGCCGGCGTCGTCGGCGTGTCGAACATCATGATGATCGCGGTCAAGGAGCGCACGCGCGAGATCGGCATCCGCAAGGCGCTCGGCGCGACGCCGCTCGCGATCGTCTCGATGATCACGCAGGAGGCGATCTTCCTGACGAGCATCGCCGGCCTGCTGGGCCTGTCCGCCGGCGTGTTCTTCCTGCAGCTCCTGCCCAGCCTCGTCGATACCGACCTGATCCGGAACCCGTCGATCGACATCGGCGTCGGCGCGCTCGCCGCGATCGGCCTGGTCGCCGCCGGCGCACTCGCCGGGTTCGTCCCCGCGCGCGCCGCGGCGCGCGTCAACCCGGTCGCCACCCTGAGAGACCAGTGATGGAGCGATCATGCTCGGCGGCCTAGTCGATCGCGACAACTGGTACGAGATCTGGGCGGTGCTGCGCGCGAACCGCCTGCGCGCCACGCTCACCGCGTTCGGCGTGGCGTGGGGCATCTTCATGCTGATCGTCATGCTCGGGTTCGGCTCGGCGATGCAGAGCGGCACGAAGCGCAACATGAAGGGCATGGCCACCAACATGCTGTGGGTGTGGGGCCAGACCACGACCGAGGCGTACGACGGCCTCAAGCCCGGCCGCTACGTCCAGTTCAAGACGTCCGACATCGAGCGGCTGCGCCACCTGCCCGGCGTCGAATTCGTGGCGCCGCGCCTGCAGCTCGGCGGCTGGCAGAACGGCTTCACGGTCAGCTACGAGAACAAGGTCGGCGCGTTCAACGTGTTCGGCGACTACCCCGACTTCCGCCACATCGTCGCGTTCGAGTACACGGCCGGCCGCTTCATCAACGATCGGGACATCGCCGAGAACCGCAAGGTGTGCGTGATCGGTCAGGCGGTCTACGACGAGCTCTACCCGGCCGGCGTCGATCCGATCGGCACGTACATCAAGATCAGCGGCGTCTACTTCGAGGTCGTCGGTCAGACCAAGACGCTGCGCTCGGGCCAGGGCGGCGACCGCGACACGCACTCGATCTACGTGCCGTTCACGACCCTCAAGACCGCGTTCCATCAGGGCGACAAGGTCGGGTTCTGGGCGCTGACCGCGAAGCCCGGCACCGACGGGCCGGAGCTCGAGCGGCAGGTGCGCGCCGAGCTCGCCGCCGCGCACCGCGTGTCGCCGACCGACAAGCTCGCGATCGGCTCGTTCAACATGTTCGTGATGTTCGGCAAGTTCCAGTCCGTCTTCTTCTGGCTATGGGCGATCAGCTGGATCGTCGGCGGGTTGGCGCTCGCGGCCGGCGTCGTCGGCGTGTCGAACATCATGCTGATCGCGGTCAAGGAGCGCACGAAGGAGTTCGGCGTGCGCAAGGCGCTGGGCGCGACGCCGAGCTCGGTCGTCCGCATGGTGCTGATGGAGACGGTCGTGCTCACTGCGGTCGCCGGGCTCGTCGGCATCGCGTTCGGCTGCGGCATGCTGTTCCTCGCCGACTTCTTGCTCGCGAACGTGACCGATTCGCCGTTCGGCCCGCCCGAGATCGGGCTGGTGATCATCCTGCAGGCGCTCGGCGTGCTCGTCGGCGCGGCGACGCTTGCCGGCCTCATCCCCGCTACCCATGCTGCCGCGATCAAGCCGATCGAGGCGTTGCGCACGGAGTGACCTCATGAAGACCTTGTTGAAATGGGCCTTGTTCGCGGTGTTCGGCGTGATCGCGCTGTCGATCCTGGCGTCGTTCGCCTACCTGTACAAGAAGTCGCAGGCCAACCCGATCGTGTGGAAGACCGAGGAGCCCGAGGTCACCGACATCATCAAGAAGACGGTCGCGACCGGCTCGGTCACGCCGCGCCAGTCGGTCGAGGTCAAGCCGAAGGTCACCGGCGTGCTCGCCGAGCTGTACGTCAAGCCGGGCGACGTCGTGAAGAAGGACCAGGCGCTCGGCAAGATCACGATCATCCCCGACGCGCAGGGCCTGAACGCGGCCGAGGCGCAGGTGCGCAGCTCGCAGATCCAGCTCGACAACGCCAAGCGCGAGCTCGATCGCGAGGAGGAGCTGTTCAAGAAGGGCGTGGTCGCCGATCAAGAGGTCTACAAGTTCCGCACCGACTACGCGCTCGCGAAGCAGTCGCTCGACAGCGCGCAGCAGAACCTGCAGCTCGTGCGCGAGGGCTCGCTGCGCGGTCAGGGCAAGCTGTCGAACGTGATCGTGACCGCGACCGTCGACGGCACGGTGATCGACGTGCCGGTCAAGGTCGGCTACTCGCTGATCCAGGCCAACAGCTTCAACCCGGGCACGACCGTCGCGACGATCGCGAACATGAACGACATGATCTTCGACGGCAACGTCGACGAGAGCGAGGTCGCGAAGGTCAAGGAGGGCATGAAGCTCGACATCAAGATCGGCGCGATCGAGAAGGAGCACTTCGAGGGCAGCCTCGAGTACATCGCGCCGCAGGGCAAGGAGATCGATGGCGCGATCCAGTTCGAGATCAAGGCCGCGCTCGTCCAGCGCCCGGGCCTGTTCATCCGCGCCGGCTATAGCGCGAACGCCGACATCGTGATCGACCAGAAGATGCACGTGCTCGCGATTCGCGAGGCGCTCGTCCAGTACGACGACGGCAAGCCGTTCGTCGAGGTCGAGACCACGCCGCAGACGTTCGTGCGGCACGACGTGAAGCTCGGCGTCTCCGACGGGATCAAGGCCGAAGTCGTGTCGGGCGTCGCGGCAGGCGACCACATCAAGGTGCCGGAGAACGCCGGTCCGCCGAAGGCGGATGGCAGCGGCAGCGACAAGGATAAGGACAACGACAAGGAGAAGAAGAAGTAGAACGAGGACCGGGGCGCGAACGGTGAGGGGAACAAGGAGCAAGGACCAAGGAACAAGGAGCCGGGGAACGTCCGGATCGTTCTTCGGCTCCTTGTTCCTTGGTCCTTGCTCCTTGTTCCTTTCGCCATTCTCGTTCTATCGCGCGCCGCGAAGCTCCTCGATCCGCGACGCGACGATGTCGCGATCGTAGACGCCGACCCGGCGACACTCGTTCGCCGTGAAGATTCCCACCCGCTCCCCGCTCGCGAGGACCACGTCGAGGCCGGCCGGCAGCGCGCGGCCGCCGCGGGTCATCACGCCGAGCCACGGCTCGATCGCCGTCACCTCGCTCCACGCGATCGAGCGCTCGCGGCCGGCGCGGCGCAGCTCGATGCCGCTGCGGCCGATCGCGACGCGCGTCGCGGTGCGGCGCGCGAGCGCGACGAACCCGGCCAGCTCGGCGACGCCGACCGCGATCCCCGCGAGCTGGCCGACCGGCGTCAACCCGCCGTGGCCGCGGCCGGATGCCGCGACCGCCGCGAGGATCGCGACGGTCGCCCCGAACATCGCGAAGATCGAGAACGCGGTCGCGACGCCGAGGCGAAACAGCCGACCGGGCGCGACGAACACGAGCGGCGCTTCGTCCGGTCCGAAGCCCAGCGCCTCGACCATCCGCGCGGCCTCGCCCTCGCCGCTCGCCGCGAGCTCGTCGACCAGCCACGCGCCGCGCCGGTGCAACTTCACGAAGCAGGTCGCCGGCCAGCCGCGGCGCGCGACCTCGGCGTGCTCGAGGTCCTCGCCCGCGATGACGGTCTGTCCATCGAGGGTCACGCCCGCGCGATCGAGCACGAGCTCGCCGCGCCGCTCGCGCGCGAACGCGTTGCGCGCCCACATCAGCGGTACCGCGAGCCACGACACGCAGATCCCGTAGGAGAGCAGCGGCATCCAGCGCGGCTCGCGTCCGCCGCGCGCCGCGACCCAGCCGAAGACCGCGAGCGCGACGACCATGGGCAGCGCCGCGAGCACGATCGCGACGAGGTTGCGCCGCCGCCATACTCCCGTCACGCGCAACGCCTCGCGGCCGTCGCGATACGGCGACAGCGCGACGTGATCGTGACGGTCCGATGGCATGACCTCGCACCATGATAGAGCCGCGCCGCGCCGGATCCGATCCCGTTCGCAATGCCCGAAAACGTCTGGCCCACCGAGCGAACGACCATGCTAGCGTGACCTCGTGACCACCCGGCCACGGCTCGGCGCGATCGACGCGGGATCCAACGCGATCCGCGTCGTGATCGCGGAGCTCGGCCCGAGCGAGGTCGTGCGCATCGAGGCCGAGCGCATTCCGGTGCGCCTAGGGCACAACGCGTTCACCACCGGCGCGTTCGAAGAGTCGACGATCGACGAAGCGGTCGCGGCGTTCGTGCACTTCCGCCAGCGCTTCGACCATCACGGCGTCGCCACGTATCGCGCGGTCGCGACCAGCGCGGTCCGCAACGCGCACAACCGCGACGTGCTCTTGCACCGGCTCTATCACGAGGCCGGCATCGAGCTCGAAGTGATCGAAGGCGAAGAAGAGGCGCGCCTCGTCCGCAAGGCCGTGCTGCAAGCATTCGGCTCGGCGCAGGCGATGCCGCGCGCGATCCTCGACCTCGGCGGCGGCAGCCTCGAGGTCAACCTCAAGGTCGGCTCGGCCTGGCGCGGCTATTCGCTGCCGGTCGGCACCGTGCGGCTGATGGAGACGTTCGGCCTCGACGGCGCGATCGCCGACGCCGAGGCCGGCATGGTGCGCCGCTACACCGCGACGCTGATGCAGCCGACCGCGCGCGTGTCGAGCGGCGTGTCGGTCGCCGCGATCACCGGCGGCAACGCGGAAGCGCTCGCCAAGATCCTCGGCGAGCAGCCCAGCTTCGAGCTCGTCGATCTCGAGAAGGCGCTGCCGGGCATCGTCGGCGCGACCGTCGAGGAGCGCATGGCCAAGTTCGGGATCAAGCGCGACCGCGCCGAGGTCCTCGGCATCGCCGCGCTCGTGTTCGCGACGGTCGCGCGCCAGCTCGGGCTGCAGCGGCTCGTCGCACCCGGCGTCGGCGTGCGCGAAGGCGTGCTCATGGAGCTCGCCGAGACCGCGCGCGAGGAGCAGGCGAAGGCCGAAGGCGCGCACGACAAGGCGCTGCTCACCGCGGCGCGCTCGTTCGCGAACCGCGTCGATCACGACACCACGCACGGCGAGCACGTGCGCAAGCTCGCGCGCACGCTGTTCCAGCAGCTGCGCGACGTCCACCAGATTCCCGACGACCTCGGCGTGCTGCTCGAGGTCGCCGCGCTCCTGCACGACGTCGGCGAGGTCGTGAACCAGCGCGGCCACCACAAGCACAGCGAGTACATGATCCGCTGGGGCCGCATCCCCGGCCTCGACGACACCGGCCGCGAGATGGTCGCGTTGATGGCGCGCTGTCACCGCAAGGATGCCGCGCGCGTCAAGGCGCTCGTCAACGAGTCGCCGCTGCCGAAGGAGCAGCGCGGCCAGCTGCGCAAGCTGATCTCGATCCTGCGCGTCGCCGACAGCCTCGATAGCGAGCACCGCTCGCGCGTCGAGCAGGTCGTGTGCACGCGCATGGGCAACGCGATCGTGCTCGACCTCGTCGTGCGCGACGGCCCGACCCGCGACGACGCGCAGCTCCTGCGCAAGGCCGACATGATGAAAGAAGAGCTCGGCCTCGACGTGCGCGTCACGGTCGCGCGCCCGGTCGTCGCGCCGATCGAAGCCGGCGCGTCGGGCGGCATGCAGGCCGCGCGCGCTCGCATGAAATAGCAGCCCCGTGGCCTCGGCTCGCGTGCTCGCCGCAGCGTTCGCGCTCGCGGCGGGCAGCAACGGCGCTGCAAGCGGAGCCGGAGGTGGCGGCGGAGCCGGGGCCGTTCGCGTGTTTCTGCCCCAACCGCTCGCCGGGGCCATCTCGCCGCCGCCGACGTGATATCCCTGATCATGCGCCGCGCGCTGCTCCTGCTCGTCGTCGCCTGTGGTAGCAGCGCCAAGCTGCCGACCGGCGCGATCGCCGCGACCGTCACCCACTACGACTACACGCTCGACCTCGACTCGCGCGCCGCGCACGCGACGGTCACCGCGACCGTCACGACCGCCGGCGACTGCTGGACGATCCCGTTTCGCGCGAGCGCTCCGGCGAACCCCGCGCTCGACGGCGTCGGGACGAAATCGGCGACCGCCGACGGCACGAACCTCACCGTCTGCGGCAAGGGCTACGAGGCGGGCGCGACGCTCGTGCTCGATCTCGACGACACGATCGCGCTCGCGACCGAGGGGCCGAGCCAGATCGGCTACTCGATCCGCATGGACCCGCAGCAGAACCCGTTCTACTACCTGGTGAGCTGGGTCAACGGCTGCGATCAGTTCGCGCCGTGCGACTCGAGCCCGGATCAGTTCGCGACGTATCACTTCGACATCACGCACGCGGCCGGCATCACCGCGCGCTGCCCGGGCGGCATCGTCGAGGACAGCCCGACCGAGACCGAGTGCAGCTTCGACTTCGAAGGCGGGCCGACGTACTCGACGTTCGGGATCGCCGCGTATCCGGCGTGGACGCAGACCGACCTCGGCATGTGGAACGACGTCCACGTCGTGCTCTACGACAATCCCGCGACCGGCATCGCCGCGCGCGTCGACGGAGCGTGGCACTCGGGCTACATCGCGTGGCTCGAGAGCGAGCTCGGCCCGTATCCGTTCGGCGGCGAGCTGCGCTTGCTCACCGCGCCGACCTACTGGAACGGCTTCGAGCACCCCGGCAACATCGTCTTGAACGACACGCTCGCGATGCAGACCCAGGCGCAATCGGGCTACGCCGACACCGTGCAGCACGTGATCGATCACGAGATGACGCACATGTGGGCCGGCGACCAGACGACGCTCTCCGGCACGTACGACTTCGTGTGGAAGGAATCGATGGCCGAGTACCTCTCGTACGTGTGGGAAGACATGCAGGACCCGACCACCGGCGCGACGACCGCCGCCGCGTGGAAGAAGTTCGGAGTCGGCGACGCGTACTACCCGGTGCCCGACGACCATCCCGCGCTGTTCACGTACTACAGCTCGGTCTACGGACCGGGCCCGATGATCCTGTTCCGCCAGCTCGAGGTCCTGACCTCGCGCGCGGCCGTGCTCGCCGGGATCCAGAGCGTGCTCGGCCACCAGCACGCGATCTCCGTCGACGATCTCGTCACTTCGCTGCAGACCTCGACCGGGATGGATCTCACCGCGTACAAGACCGGCTGGATCGAAGGCAGCGGCACGCCGGCGTGGCCGCGGGTCGATCTGACGTTCACGCCCGATACCGGCACCGGCACGAGCACGCTCGCGATCCACCTCGCGAATCCCGGCGCGAACGCGCGGCCGTGCAAGTTTCACGTCGCGCTCGACGGCGCGACCGCCGACGAGCAAGCGCTCGTCGCGATCGACGCGACGGCGGGCTTCGAGCAGACGATCACGACCGTGCCGACTCCAGCGTTCGCGGTGACCGCGCTCGAGCTCGATCCACAAAGCGAGTGTCTCGTCTATCTCGATTCGGCCACGCTCGACGCGGCACCGCCGATCGAGCCTTGGGTCGCACCGCCTGCGATCTCGCGCTAGCCGCCGAGATTTTCGCGAGCCGTTTTGATATCCATGCGGTGGGGAAATCCAAGGAGCCTGCCATGCGTGGATCTCGTTATCTTTCGTGCGTCGTCGCGTTCGCCGCGTTCGCCGCGTGTAGTCACCTTCCCGGCGGCGGCAGCGTGCCGAGCAAGCCGAACGTTCCGAGCGCGCCGGGTGGTCTGCCCACCGGCTCGGGCGAAGTCGATCCGAACTCGTGCGGCAACTACGCCCTGTCGGATGCCGGCGCGAAGCTGAAGGCATTCCTGCAGGCGACCAAGGATCTGCAGACGACGACCGTCGAGACGCTCAAGGTCGTCAAGCAGAGCTGCCTCATGATGGGCAAGGATCTCGCGATGCCCGACGACCAGCTCGCGGGCGATGACACCAAGGCGATCTGCAACGCGGTGTTCGCGACGATCCAGAACAACCTCAAGGCCGACCTCAAGGCCGGCGCGAAGCTCTCGATCAAGTACACGCCGGCGCAGTGCACGGCGGACGCGAGCGCGAGCGCGGGTGCGTCGGCGGCATGTTCGGGTGCGGCATCGGCCGGCACCGGCGGTGGCGGCGCGGGTGGCCAGTGCGCGGCGGCAGCGCAGGTCAACGCGTCGGTGCACGTCACCTGCACGGATCCGCAGCTCACGATCGACGCCTCGGCGAAGATCGTGACGAACAAGGACCAGATCGCGGCGACGCTGAAGGCGCTGCGCGACGGCCTGCCCGACCTGTTGAAGCTCAGCGTTCGCATCAAGCCCATCCAGGACGCGGTCACGGTGTGGGCGAAGACCGCCTCGGACCTCAAGGACATGGGGCCGAAGTTCGTGCAGTCGTTCGGAGACCAGGCGATGTGCATCTCGGGCCAGCTGGCCGCCTCGGTGAACGCGGCCACGCAGATCAACGCCAGCGTCTCGGTCTCGGTCTCGGTGTCGGCCTCGGCGTCCGGCACGGTTGGCGGCTGATCCGACTCCCGGCGCTGGCATCTGCTGGCTTCTTGGTGTAGACGACGGCCAGCATGAAGACGCTCACGGAGTTCTCTGCTTTGCTCCTGCGCAAGGCGGGCGAGGCGCTCGCCGCCGCGCGTGCGTCGGCGCCGCCCCGTGCGGAGTCGCCCGCGCCGGTCGAGGCCGCGCCGGCGCCGGAGAGCGAGAGCGAGGCTCCCGCGGCCGAGGTGAGCGCAGCGACCGAGGCACCCGCGGCCGCCGAGGGCGGCGACGGCGAGGCCGCGGCTGCTCCCGCCGAAGCGGCGCCGAGCAGCCCGGATCCGATCGCGGAGGCCGTGGCTGCCGCGCTTGGCGTCCAACCCGATCGCGCAGCGCGCCTGATCGAGGCATGCGACATCATCGGCGATCGCATCGATCAGGTCCGCAACGTGCGCGTGTATCAGGGCGAGAAAGGCCCCGACGGCGCGGTGTCGCGCGGCGAGTTTCATTACGTGATCGACCGCGTCGCCGCGCAGCAGCGCCGGCGCGAGCATCGCGATGGCGATCGTCGAGACGATCGCCGCGGTGGCGGTGGCGGCCGCGGCGGTGGTGGACCCGGCGGCGGCCGCGATCGCGACAAGCCGCGTGGCCTCGGCAGCCTCAAGGCCGGCGCCGCGAAGGACTCGCGTGACGATCGCGACGATCGGCCCGGCCGCGGCGAGATGCCGCGCGCCGGCATCGGCTGGCAGCTTACCGCCGCGCCGCGCGACTTCGCCGATCGCGGCGGAGGTCGTGGCCGCGGTGGTCCCAAGCGCGGTGGTCCGCGCCGCGGACCGGGTGGTCCCGGCGGACCGGGCGGTCCGGGCGGCGGACCGGGCGGTCCGGGCGGCGGACGTGGCGATCGCCGCGACGATCGCGGCCCGCGGGGTCCGCGGGGTCCGCGCGGCCCGCGCGACATGCAGGCGCAGGGCGGACCGGCCCCGGAAGGCGGTCGCCCGCCGGGCCCGCCGGTCGAGCGCGCTCCGCGTCTCGGCCCCGACGGCCAGCCCTTGCCGCCGCGCTCCAAGCGCCCGCGCAAGCCGATCGGCCCCGACGCCAACGGCCTGGGACCCGACGGAACTCCTTGGGATCCCGAGCGTCGCGCCAAGCGGCAGGCCGAGCGCGCCGCGCAGCCGCCGGCCGCGCCGGACGTGAATAGCGCGACGCCTGCGGCCGTCGAACCGCAGACGCCGACCACCTCGCCCGCCGAGACTCCGACCGAATAACCGGTAGCGCCCGCCACAAACTGGAAACGCGGCGGCGAAGGTGGTGTCGTCGTTCTATGATCGTGACGGAGGCTCCATGTCGCGCCGAATGATGTACGCCGCTGTCCTTGCCGTGGCCGTCGTCTCGAGCACGGCGTGGGCGCTTTCCAACTCCGTGATCTCCGCGTTCCGCGGCCAGCTCGTGATCACCAAGGACGAGTTGCCGGAGGGCAAGAACGACAGCGACACCATCAAGAAGATCAAGGCCGCGAGCTTGAAGGAGCTCGACGGCGAGGTGAAGGGCGACGTCACCTCGTACTACTTTCACTACACTGCATTCCTGTCGCGCACAGGCGCGACGCAGCTGAAGATGGAGTTCATGAAGGACGGCAAGCTGTCGGCCGACAAGCAGCTCACCGGAGTCGATCCGAAGAACAGCGTGCTCACCGGGGACATCACGATCGATGAAGACGAAGGTGTGACGAAGGGGAAGACCTACACCGTCCAGCTCGTCACGTCCGGTGACCAAGTGGTCGCGAAGACCACGCTCACCTTGAAGTAGACTGAAGCGTGGCCGATTTCGATAGCGAGGCGCCCACGCGCGCGCAGACCGAGGTCATGCCGCTCGCCGATGCCTGGGACGGCGACACGAATCCGCCCGTGACCGGCGGCCTGCAGCTGGTGTGCGTCGCCGGTTCGGATCTCGGCCGCACGTTCGCAGTCGTCGGCGACAGCGTCTCGATCGGACGCGGCGCCGTCGACATCGCGCTGCACGGCAACGACGTCTCGCGCAACCACGCGCGCATCGTGCAGACCGAGACCGGGTTCGAGCTCGAGGATCTCGGCAGCTCGAACGGCACGTGCATCAACGGCAAGCGCATCACCGGCGCGGCCGCGCTCGCGCTCGGCGATCGCGTGCAGATCGGCTCGACCATCCTCGTGTTCCAGCGCCACGACGAGCTCGAGGAGCGCATGCGCATGCTGCAGCGCCTCGAGGCGATGGGCACGATGGCGGGCGGGCTCGCGCACGACTTCAACAACGCGCTGACCGTGATCCTCGGCAACCTCGATCACCTGCGCGGCCAGCTCCCCAAGGACGCCGAGCTGTTCGCGATCGTGGACGAGATGAAGGATGCCGCGTCGTCGGCCGCCGAGCTCGCGGGGCGGCTGCTCCGGCTCGGTCGCAGCGAGCCGCAGTCGCACGCGGTCGTGCGGCTCGCCGGGCTCGTCGATCGCGCGATCGCGACGATGCGACGCCAGCCCGGCCCCAAGCTCGCGATCTCGGCGCAGATCGCGAGCGACATCACGGTGCTCGGCTCGTACGAGGAGCTGCACCAGGTGCTGATCAACCTGTACCTGAACGCGCGCGACGCGATGCCCGACGGCGGGGTGTTCCGCATCGGCGCGCGCCGGCTCTCGCTCGACGCCCAGCACGCGCACGCGCGCCAGCTGCCCGGCGCCGGCGACTACGTCGAGCTGTCGGCGAGCGACACCGGCGTCGGCATGGACAAGGAAGTCGTCGCGCGCATCTTCGAGCCGTTCTACACGACGAAGCCGGCTGGCAAGGGCACGGGCTTGGGCCTCGCGATGGTCCACGGCATCGTCCGCCGTCACGGCGGATCGATCGACGTCGAGTCGATCCCGCGCAGCGGCACGACATTCCGCATCGTGCTGCCGGCGGCGCAGTAAGCAGCAGAGTTACCGCCAAGGCGCCAGGGACGCCAAGGCGCCAGAAGAGCAGAAAACAAGGTCCTGCTCCGCTGGCGCCTTGGCGTCCCTGGCGTCTTGGCGGTAATTCTTATCTCCCGAGCACGCGGTGCACCGCCGCGACGACCGCGCCCGGGTTGATCCCGAGCTTGTCGAGCACGACCTCGCCCGGCGCAGACGCGCCGAAGCGATCGATGCCGACCGCGGCGCCGCGCTCGCCGACGAGCTCGCGCCAGCCCAGGGTCACGCCGGCCTCGACCGACACGCGCTGCCAGCGCGCGGTCGGCAGCACGCTCTCGCGATACGCGAGGTCCTGCTCGAGAAACAGCTCCCAGCACGGCATCGACACCACGCGCACGGCCACGCCGTCCTTCGCGAGCGCGGTGCGCGCGTCGAGCGCGACCGCGACTTCCGAACCGGTCGCGATGATGATGGCGTCGCCACCGTCCTCGAGCACGTACCCGCCGCGCTCGGCGCCGGGCGCACCCGGCTTGGTGACGATCGGCAGGTCCTGGCGCGACAGCACGAGCGCGGTCGGGCCCTTCGCGCGCGTCATCGCGAGCTTCCAGCCGGCGACGGTCTCGTTCGCGTCGGCCGGGCGGTAGACCGCGAGCTGCGGCATCGCGCGCAGCGCCATCAGGTGCTCGACCGGCTGGTGCGTCGGGCCGTCCTCACCGAGGCCGACCGAGTCGTGCGTCCACACGAAGATCGCGGGCTGACGATTGAGCGCGGCGAGCCGCACGCTCGGGCGCATGTAGTCGCTGAACACGAAGAACGTCGACACGTACGAGCGCACGCCGCCGTGATAGAGCATGCCGTTGCCGATCGCGCCCATCGCGTGCTCGCGGATGCCGAAGCGCAGGTTGCGGCCGTCGCCCGGGCGCTCGAAGTTGCCGCCCGGCACGATCGTCTTCGTCGAGCCGCCGAGGTCGGCGTCGCCGCCGAACAGCCACGGCACCTTCGCCGCGAGCGCGGCCATGATCTTGCCCGAGGCCGAGCGCGTCGCGATCGGCTTGGCGGCGTCGAAGCTCGGCAGCCCGTCGCTCCACCCCGCCGGCAGCTCGCCGGCGATCGCGAGCTCGAGCTGGGCGGCGAGCTCGGGGTGCGCCTGCTTGTACGCGGCGAACCGCTTGCGCCACGCGCCGTGCGCGACCTCGCCGCGGGCGACCGCCTCGCCCATGTGCGCGCGCACCTCGTCGGGCACGTAGAAGAACTTCGTCGGATCGCAGCCGAGCGCCTGCTTGGTCGCGGCCACGCCGGCGGCGCCGAGCGGCGAGCCGTGCGCCTCGTGCGTGCCCGCCTTCGGCGATCCGAACCCGATGACCGTGCGCACGACGATGATCGACGGCTTGGCGGTCTCGGCCTTCGCCGCCGCGATTGTGCGCTCGATCGCCGCGAGATCGCCGTCGCCGTTCTCGACGTGCTGGACGTGCCAGCCGCACGCGGCGTAGCGCGCGCCGACGTCCTCGCTCATCACGAGCGAGAGCGGGCCGTCGAGCGTGACGTTGTTCGCGTCGTAGAGGTAGATCAGCTTGCCGAGGCCGAGGTGGCCCGCGATGCTGGCCGCCTCGCAGCCGACGCCTTCCATCACGTCGCCGTCGGACACCAGCGCGTACGTGTGGTGATCGATGATGGTGTGGCCGGGACGGTTGAAGTAGCGCGCGAGATACTCCTCGGCGATCGCCATGCCGACCGCGTTCGCCGCGCCCTGCCCGAGCGGTCCCGTTGTCGCCTCGACGCCCGGCGTGTCGTGCCACTCGGGATGGCCCGGCGTCTTGCTTCCCCACTGCCGGAACTGCTTGAGGTCGTCGAGGCTCACGTCATAACCGGTGAGATGGAGCAGCGAATACAGCAGCGCCGAGCCGTGACCGGCCGACAGCACGAAGCGATCGCGATCGAACCAGCCGGGCGCATGCGGATCGTGGCGCAGGTGGTGCTGCCACAGCTGATACGCCATCGGCGCGGCGCCGAGCGGCAAGCCGGGATGGCCGGAATTCGCCTTCTGGACGGCGTCGATCGCGAGGGTGCGGAGCGTGTTGATCGAGAGCGTAGGAAGGTCGGTCGTCATCGCCGAGCGGAAGCTAGCACGGTGGTACGATGCGACCGCATGGGGGTCGCCAAAGCCTTAATCGTCGTAGGTATCTGCGCGTGCGGCGGCAAGCCGCCACCGCAGCCTCGGGTCCCGCCGAACGGCCCCGGGCCGACCACGGCCGCCGATCGCACTCCCGAGTTCTATCCGCCGGCGTGGACCAAGGTCGGCGTCGGCCAGACCGTCAGCTTCGGCACGTCGGTCATCGACCAGGATCTCGACGAGACCTCGGTGACGGTCGCGAAGATGCCCGCGTCGGCGACGTTCGACGCGATCACGCAGACGATCACGTGGACGCCGACCGCCGCCGACAAGCCGCGCGGCGAGTTCGTGCTGCGCGTGCACCAGGCCAAGGGCGACGGCGAGCGCACGTTCGCGATCGACGTCGTCGACGATCCGCAGCTCGCGCCGGTCGCGCCGCCGCAGAGCCCGATCGTCGAGACGCTGCTGCTCGTCCGGCAGCCCGACCGGCTCGCCCAGGTCAACGAGGTGTGGCCGCTCGATCGCCTGCTCGAATTCGGCGCGGCGACGTTCGTCTTGCAGTTCAAGCCGGAGAAGCGCGCGCAGCTGACCACGCCGCTCGACGGCAAGACCGCCTACGAGCAGTTCCTGACCGGCCTCGCCGAGACGCACGCCAACCCGCGGCTCGATCCGAAGTCGCCCCAGTTCGATCGCGACGCGTTCGGCGACCCGAAGAGCTGGAAGATCGTCGCGTTCCGCCCGCGCATCGACAAGGCCTGGGCCGAGCTCCGCGTCGTCTACCAGGCGATGCGCGCGAAGGAGCCGGTGTTCGCGATGTTCCGGCTGCGCCCGGTCGTCGAGTACGTGCCCGCGCTGCCGCGCCCGGAAGAAGAGCGCACCGCGAACAACCAGATCTTCCTCGGCATGGTCGCCAAGCGCCTGATGAGGGACGGCGGGCCGAACCCGGCGTTCGAGCGCGACACCGCGGCGCACGCCAAGGCCGTGGCCGATCTCATGACCGACGTCATGACGTTCGACGACACGCAAGGCCACGCAACATCCAAGCCGTACCTGCACGGTTTCGAGATCGGCATCGCGCTCGAGGCGCGCATGGGCGGCGGCTCGGCGCGCAACGGCGACGGCACGTACAAGAGCGGCGACGGCTGGGGCTGGAGCGCGATGAAGCCGTTCCAGACCGGCGACGGCAAGGGCCAGCGCTACCAGAACGTGGCGATTCCGGGGTTCTGGACCGAGACCGTGCCGAGCGACGACAAGACCACGTGGGTGCCGAAGTGTGCGCCCCGGTTCGACGCCAAGGATCCGGCGCACGTGGCCGGCTACGACGTGCTGTGCCGCAAGACGATGGGCTTCGTCGATCTGCCGGCGATGCAGGATGGCCAGCCGATCAACGGCCGCGTCGACGCGAACAACCTCTACCTCGAGCACAAGATGAAGTGGTCGGTCGAGCACCTGCCGCTCGAGGACGGCCGACGCGATCTCGGCGAGGAGAACGGCATGACGTGCAGCCAGTGCCACATCCGCAACTTCGGCATGCACGACTACGGCGATCCGGCGAACGTCGATCCGACGAAGGGTACGCCGCGCGCGCCGAATCACGCGATCGCGACCTTGAACTTCCAGATCGTCCCGAGCCGGACCGGCCGGTGGGAGGCGTTCACGCTCGAGTTCCTGCAGCACCAGGAGTGCCGCGGCAAGATGTTCATCACGCAGTATCTCGGTGCAGACGCCGCCAAGGGGCTCACCTGTCCGCTCCAGAAGTGAAGAAGAAGCTGCCGGTCGTCACCGGCGGCGGCATCGCGGCGTTCTCCGACGGCGGCGCCGCGCCGAGATGGGTCACGGCCGCGCGCGCCGTGCTCGTGATCGCGCTCGCCGCGACCATCCCGACCGTGCTCGGCGTGCGCCACGGCAACCGCATCGTGTGGACGGTGTGCATCGCGATCCTGCCGTTCTTCTGGCTGACGTTCGGCTACCACCTGTGGCGGCGGATCTGCCCGCTCGCGGTCTTTGGCCAGCTCGCCCGGCTCGCCGGCCGCCCGGGCGCGCGCAAGATGGGCGACTGGATGAGCCGCAACTATCTCTACGTCCAGCTCGCGCTGATGATCGTGTGCCTGGCGCTGCGGCTGGTCGCGACCAACGGCAGCGACGTCGCGCTCGCGGTCTTCCTCGGCGCGATCTTGCTCGCGGCGATCGTCACGAGCGCGGTGTACGGCGGCAAGACGTGGTGCAACTTCGTGTGCCCGGTCGGCCTCGTCGAGAAGATCCACACCGAGCCGGCGCGCTCGGCGAGCGGCGTGGCGAGCTCGCTGACGTCGCAGTGCGCGCCGTGCGTCGCGTGCAAGAAGCATTGCCCCGACATCGATCTCGAGCAGGGCTACTGGAAGGAAGCCGGCGAGCGGCCGCGGCGCATCGCGTACTTCGCGTGGCCCGGCGTCGTGGTCGCGTTCTACGTCTACTACTACCTGGCGACCGGCACGTGGGAGTACTACTTCAGCGGGCACTGGGCGTACGAGCGCACGCTGCTCGCCGGCGCGCCCGGCTTCTACTTCGCGCCCGAGATCCCGCGCGCGATCGCGGCGCCGCTGACGCTCGTCGCGTTCGGCGCGGCGAGCTTCGTCGTGTTCGCGGCGATCGAGCGCGCGCTGCGCGCGGCGCGCCTGCGCAAGCTGCCCGAAGAGGCGACCGCCGAGCAGCGCGAGGCCGCGGCGGCGCGCGTGCGGCACGGCATGTTCGCGTTCGCCGGGCTCGTCGCGTTCAACGCGTTCTACTGCTTCGCCGGCCAGCCCACGCTCGACCGCCTGCCCGCCTGGGTCGTGACCGGTTGGGGCCTGGTCGTCGTGTTCGCGTCGACCGCGATGTTCATGCGCCGCATCGTCCGCCGCGAGGACGCGCACGTGCAGGAGAAGTTCGCGCAGAAGATCCTGCGCAAGTGGGAGTGGGGCGACGCGCCGCCGAGCGACGACCTCAAGGACATCTACCTGCTGCACACCGAGCGCACCAAGCAGCGCGAGGCGCGGCTGCGCGCCTACAAGGAGACCGTGCGCGAGATGGTGGCCGACGGCCTGGTCTCGCGCGGCGAGCTCGTCATCCTCGACAGCCTGCGCGCGCAGCTCGGCATCACCGACAAGGATCACGCGAAGATCATCGGCGAGCTGTCGGCCGAGGAGCGCCAGCTGTTCGATCCGGCCTATCAGGGCTCGGTCGAGCAGCGCATCGCGAAGCAGCAGTATCGCCACGAGCTCGAGCGGCTCGTCGTCGAGGCCGCGCGTCAGGGCTCGGCGCCGGCGCCCGCGACGCTGGCCGCGCTGCGCGCCGAGCGCGGCGCGAGCGAGGATGAAGAACGCGCGCAGCTCGCCGAGATCCTCGCGCCGGGCGGGCCGATCGCGGCGATCTATCGCGAGGAGCTGGCCGAGATCACGCAGCTCGTCGCCGCCGCCGAGGTCTGCCACGGCCCGGGCGATGGCTCCAGCGAGTCGGCGAGCCTCGCGCTGCTCCGCCAGCTGGTGCTCGGCCGCGCGCACCAGCACCTCGTGCACGCGCTCGGCGTGCTGTCGGTGATCACGAAGCGGCGCGAGGTCGAGGCCGTGCGCCACGCGGCCGAGCGGACCTCCCGCACGCGGATCGACATCGCGAGCCTGGCCGACGTCGATCCGGCGCTGCGCGAGCCGCTCGCCGAGCTCGAGGCGCGCATCACACGTGACGACCGTGGGCCGCTCGCGCCGCCGCGGCTGCTCGCGATCGCGAACGATGCATCGCGCCACGTGCGCGCGGCGATCGCGGTGCTGCTGTCGCGCTTCGAAGATGACAGCGCGCGCGCCGCGCTGCTCGCGCTGCTCGACGACCCGGAACCGATCGTCCGCGAAGCCGCCGTGCGCGCGATGGGCGCGAAGAGCCGGCTCACGCGCGAGCTGTTATCGAAGGCGCTCGAGGATCGCGACGCGCGCGTGCGCCACGCCGCGGTGCGCGCGGTGTCGGGCACGACCTCGAACGAGCTGCCCGCGGTCAGCATGAGCGCGCTCGCGCAGACCAAGCAGGGCGTCGGCAAGCCCGGCGTGTACGCGACGCTCGACGCGAACGCCGCGATGGCGCAGCTGACGACGATCGAGAAGATGATGCTGATCCGCCAGGTCCCGATCTTCGCCGAGCTCGACGCCGACGATCTCGAGGTCCTCGCCGGCATCGTCGAGGAGCGCCGAGTCGACGGCGGCACCGAGCTGTTTCGCGAAGGCGACGTCGGCGATGCCGTGTACTTGATCGTCAAGGGCTCGGTGTGCGTCGTGGTCGGCACCGGCGAGCACGAGAAGGTGATCAACGAGCTCGGACCGGGCGCGTGCATCGGCGAGATGGCGGTGCTCGACGCGGCGCCGCGCTCGGCGACCGTGCGCGCGACCGAGCGCACGCGTGCGTTGCGCGTCCCCGGCGAAGGCTTCAAGCGCGTGCTCGCCGAGCACCCCGAGATGAGCCAGGCGATCGTCGCCGAGCTGGTGCGCCGGATGCGCGGGCTGGTCGCGCAGGCCCGCACGTAGCCGCATGGCGAAGACTGGCGACATGGTCCCGAACGGCCCCGAGCTCGCGCTCGATCGGCTCGGGCTGCGCTTCAGCTCGCGCGAGACCGAGAAACAGTACCGCGACTGGCACGCGCGCGACGCGTTGCCGTTCGTGCGCATCACCTATGTCGCATCGCTCGTGTTCGCGGTGCCCGCCGCCCTGGCCGCGGCGCGGTTCGCCGCTCCAGACGCCTTCGGCCCGACCGTCCGGTGGGTGATGCTCCTGGTCGCGCCAATCTTGCTCGCCGGTACCGCGCTCACGTACCGCCCGTCGATCACGCGCTGGCTCGGACTGTTGAGCGTCGTCAGCAACGCCGTGGTGAGCTCGACGTTCGTCGTCGTGTCGATGGACGTCCTCCACCGCCCGGATGTGGCGATGGCGTCGACGATCATCGCCGGGTTCTTGGCGTTCACCGTGCTCCGCCTTCACGTCGGCGAGGCGCTCCTCGCCGCCGTACCGTACTTCGCGATCGACGAGATCCTGATGATGCGCTCGGACCAGGCGCACGGCGACGTCGTCGCGTACACGTGCCTGAACCTGATCGCGCTGACCACCGGCACGATCGTCGCGTGGACGATCGGTCGCACGTCGCGCGAGTCGTACCGCCAGCGCCGCACGATCGAGCTCCAGCAACACGTGATCGATCGCGAGCGCGAACGGGCCGCGGAGCTGCGCGAGCGCGAGCTCGAGCGCGTGAACGAGGAGGTGCGCCGTCAGGTCGCCGAGCGCTCGCGCGAGCTGTCGGAGACGCTCGGGCGCTTGTCGCACGCGCCGCTCGCGCTCCAGGCCGATCGAACGATCGATGGTCGGTATCGGATCATGCGCCGGCTCGGCGTCGGCGGGATGGGCGCCGTCTACGAGGTCGAGCGCGCGAGCGACGGCCGGCGGCTCGCGCTCAAGACGCTGCGCGGCCACGGCAAGCCCGACACGCTGGCGCGCCTGGCGCGCGAGGCGCACGTCGCCGCGCAGCTCGATCACCCGAACCTCGTGCCGGTCCTCGACGTCGGCATCGCGGACGGCGTGCTGTTTCTGGTGATGCCGCTCGTCGCGGGTGGCTCGCTCGAGCAACAGCGTCCGCGGTTCGGCGACGCGGCCTGGGTGACGCCGCTGCTCGCGCCGATCGCGGCCGGGCTCGCGGCGCTGCACGAGCACGGCATCGTCCACCGCGACCTGAAGCCCGCCAACATCCTCCTGGCCGACGGTGTGCCGCAGATCGCCGATTTCGGCCTCGCGAGCCTGCGGATCGATCCGACCTCCGACACGCTCGCGAGCTCGGCCGCGCACGCCGATACCGCCGCGCCGCTCACGCGGGCCGGCGACCTGATGGGCACGCCGGCCTACATGGCGCCCGAGCTCGCCGCGGGTGCGGGCTCCGCCTCGACGGCGAGCGACGTGTTCGCGTTCGGCGTCATCGCCTACGAATTGCTGCGCGGCCGGGCCCCGTTCGCCGAGCCGGTCGTGTTCGCACGCGCCGAAGGCCGAGCCGTGAAGCCGCCCGCGGTCGACGGCATCGCGGAGTCGCTCGCGCGCAGCCTCGACCTCGATCCGGCAAACCGGCCGAGCGCGGTCGAGCTCGCCGCCGCGCTGCGCGACGGCTAGCTAGGGCGTTCCGCCCGCGCCCATCGCCTTGGTCATGCAGTCGGTCATCTGCTTCGTGATGTCGACCATCCGCTTCGTCTCGTCCTCGGTCGGCTTGACGTCGCGGTCCCAACTGCGGGCATTGTCCTGGCCCCACTTCATCATCTCGTCGGAGACCTTCTGCGCGCAGGCGGTGTCCTTGCACGTGCACATCTTGTCGCTGAACTCCTGCATCTTCGCGATCGCCTCTTCCATCGGGCTCGCGTGCAGGCGCATCGCACACTCGTGCATCTCTCGCGCGTCGGAGTCGATCCGTTCGCCGACGTCGTGCGGCGGCGTCGGGTCGGTGGCCTGTGCGTGATGGTGCTGGCGCCTGTACGTCGCGGTCGTGCTCGCTTCCTTGTCGACCGCGACCGCGCACGCGCGATCGGCGCACGCGCACATCCGATCGCGCAGCGACTTCGCGCCGGCGAGCTCCTGCTCCCAGTCGTCCTTGATCTGCGATTCCTGGGCGGCGAGCGCGTTCGCCTGATCGGTCGCGAGCTTCGCGCGGCAGTCGCGCAGATCCGGAATCGTGCCGGCGTGCGCGGCGCAGTCGATCGCCGCGTCGGGCCAGGTGTCGGCGACGCAGCGGCGCACCTTGACCGCCATGATCGCCTCGAGGTTGTCGCGCGGGTTCGTCGCGCTACCCGCGGCGTAGACGCGCTCGACCGCCGCGGTCAGGACCTCGTTGCAGCGATTCGGCGGCGGCGCCGGCGCCGCCGGCTGGTTCGCCGCGCCGCACGCTGCTACCAGGACACCCAGGACCGTCGTCGCGAGCCGCATGCCGTGTAGCTTCGCACGTTTTGGCTCACGCCGCGTCGAGCTCGACGACGAAGCACGCGCCGGGGTTCGCGTGCTCGACCCACACGCGGCCGCCCATCGCGTCGACCTGCGACTTCACGATCGCGAGGCCGAGGCCGCTGCCGCCGCGGTCGCGCGAGCGGCCCGCATCGACGCGGTAGAACCGCTCGAACACGCGCTCCTCCTGACCTTTCGGGATGCCCGGGCCGCCGTCGCTGATCGACACCCGCACGCGGCGGTCGATCTTCGCGGCCTTGACGCGCACGACCGTGCCGCCGCCGTACTTCACGGCGTTGTCGATCAGGTTCTGGACGACGTGATCGAGGCCATCGCGCGTCGCGAGCACGGCGAGCTCTTGCGAGACCTCGACCTCGATCCGCGCGCCCGGCGACACGCCCTTCGTCGTCTTCACCGCGTCGCCGACGGCCTGCGCGACCGGCACCGCGACGCGCTCGCCCACGCTCGCCGCGCGCGAGCCGAGCTGGTCGAGGACGAGCAGGTCCGACACCAGGCCCGCGATGCGCTGCGCGTTGCGGTGGATCGTGACCAGGAACTCCTTCGAGGTCTCGGGATCGACGCCGCCGCCGAGCAGCGTCTCGGCGTAGCCGGAGATCGACGTCACCGGCGTGCGCAGCTCGTGCGCCGCGTTCGACAGGAACTCGCGGCGCACCGCCTCGAGCGCGCGCATGCGCGTGACGTCGTAGAGGACGAGGATCGCGGCCGCGGCGTCGGACGTGCGCGACTCGAGCCGGCGCGCGCTCGCGCGCACGATGCGCCCCTCGAGCTCGAGCTCCTCCTCGACGTCGTTCTCGCCGCCGAGCGCGCGATCGACCAGGCCGTGCAGCGCGGGCGGCAGCCGGGTGTCGCCGACGAGCGGCCGCGCGATCTCGTTCGCGAGCACGATCGCGCCCTGTTCGTCGACCAGCACGACGCCCTCGACGAGCTCGGCGAACATCACCGACAGCAGGTCGCGCTGCTGGGTCAGCTCGTGGATGCGCGACTTGACCTCGCCCGCCATGTGCATCATCGCGCGCGCGAGCACGCCCATCTCGCCGCCGGCCTGCGTGGCCTCGATCGGCTTCGCGACGTCGTAGTGGCCTTGCGCGAGCTGCTCCGCGGTGCGCGTCATCGCCTGGATCGGCTTGGTGATCGCGCGCACGAAGATCCACGACAGGAACAGCGCGCCGAGGAATCCCGCGCCGAAGCCGATCATGAGCCGGTTGCGCATGCGCGCGCGGGTCTCGATGATGTCGCCGAGCGGCACCGCGAGCCGGATCACGCGGCCTTGATCGCCCGGCACCGCGACGAGGTACTGCTTGTCCTCGTCGGGCCGGAGCTCGCGCACCGCGCGGCCGACCTCGCCGTGGCGCGCCCGGATCACCTCCCACGCCGAGCCGATCGGCCGGCCGACCGTCGAGGGCTCGAGCGAGTCGCCCTGGACGAGCCCGTCCTCGCCGATAATCGTGATCCGCGTGCCGGTCACCGCGGCGAGGCGCGGCGCGAGCTGATCCATGTGGCGCGCGGTCTCGAGCCAGGTCGCGACCGCACGCCCCTGCGACGTCAAGCGCGTGTCGAGCGCCGACAGCAGATCATCGGCGAGCGAGTGCTCGATGCCGAGCAGCGTGAGCGCGCCGACCACGATGACGAGCACCAGGAACAGCGCGAGCAGGCGATTACGTAGCGAGCTACGCACCGAACGTGCCTCCAACGCGGCTGCGGGCGTCGATCGCTTCGTTGTCGCTGCGCTTCTGGGGCTCGCGTACGGTCAGCACGCTGCGCTCCGGTTCTCGCTCCGCCTCGCGCTCGACGCTCCTCGCTCGCGTTGGAAACACGTTCGGCCCTATGGGTTGTCGCGGCGCGCCCGGTAGCCGAAACCGTGCACGGTCTCGATCACGTCCGCGGCCGGCCCCAGGCTCACGCGCAAGCGCCGCACGTGAACGTCGACCGTACGCGTGTTGATGTCGCCGCGCATCTCCCACACCTGCTCGAGCAGCTCCTCGCGCGAGAACACACGGCCGGGATCCGAGACGAGCAGCTGCAAGAGCTTGTACTCGAGCGGGCGCAGCTGCGTCGGCGCGCCCGAGATCCGGACGTCGTGCGTGACCGGATCGAGCTCGATCGGCCCGGCCTTGAGCGGTGCACCACCGCCGCCGGATGCCGGCACCGCGCGGCGCTCGGCGAGCCGGTTCGCGAGCGCGGTCACGCGCAGCACGACCTCGCGCACGACGAACGGCTTGACGACGTAATCGTCGGCGCCGACCTCGAGCCCGAGGATGCGGTCCTCGGCCTCGCCTTTCGCGGTCAGCATCAAGACGCCGCAGTCGTCGATCTCGCTGTCGGCGCGGATCGCCTTGCACACGTCGTAGCCGGATTGATCGGGCAGCATCAGATCGAGCACGACGACATCGGGCTTGTTCGCGCGCACCGCGGCGAGCCCTTCTTGCCCCGACGCCGCGCACCACACCGCGTAGCCGGCGCCGCGCAGGTTGAACTCGAGCAGGCGGGAGACGTCTCGCTCGTCTTCGATGATCACCACCCGGCGTTCCATCTTCTCCTTATACCGCGTTAGCGCGGCTGGTAGTGCTAACCTCGCGCCGTGGCCGCCGCGCGCGTCGCCGTCCTCGCTGCCGCGCTCGCGGCGTGCTCGTCCCATTCCCAGGGCAAGACCGTGCGCGTCGCCGCCGCGTCGGACCTGACGCGCGCGTTCGAGGAGCTCGGCAAGAGCTTCGAGCAGAAGACCGGGATCACTCCGATCTTCGACTTCGGCTCGAGCGGGCTGCTCGCGAAGCAGATCGAGCAAGGCGCGCCGTACTACCTGTTCGCCGCCGCGAACCAGGACTACGTGGCGGCGGCGGTCGCGTCCGGCCATTGCGACGGCGCGAGCGTCCACGAGTACGCGCGCGGCCGGGTCGTCGTGTGGTGCCCGTCCGGTGTCGCCGCGCCTACGAAGCTGACCGATCTCGCGGACCCGCGCTTCAAGCGCATCGCGATCGCGAACCCCGAGCACGCACCGTACGGCAAGGCCGCGCAGCAGGCACTGCAGAAGGCCGGCATCTGGGACGCGCTGCAGGGCCGCGTCGTGCTCGGCGAGAACATCCAGGCCACGATGAAGTACGCGCAGGACGGCCAGGTCGATGCCGCGATCGTCGCGTTGTCGCTCGCGGTCGTGAACGACGGCGGATCGTTCTTGCCGATCGATCAGGCGCTGTACGATCCGCTCGTGCAGCAGCTCGTCGTGTGCGGCAACGGCGAAGAAGCGGATGCCGCGCGCCAGCTCGCCGCGTATGTCGGCTCTCCCGACGGCCGCGAGATCATGACGCGCTACGGGTTCTTGCTGCCGGGCGAGCAGCCGAGGCCGAAGAAGTGACGGTGAGGCCCGAGACGCGGGCGGCGCAGGCCGGCGGTGCGCGCGATCCGGCGACCGGCGCGATCGTTCCGCCGATCCACCTCGCGACGACGTACGCGCGCGACGCGCAGTACCGGTTGATCGACGACCGCGACTACACGCGCGACAAGAACCCGACGTACGACGCGGTCGAGCAGCTGCTCGCCGGGCTCGAAGGCGGCGTCGCGGCGATGGTGTTCGCGTCGGGCATGGCGGCGGCGACGACCGCGATCCGCACGCTCGCGCGGCCGGGCGCGCACGTGATCGCGCCGCGCGCCGGCTACTACGCGCTGCGCGGCTGGCTCGGCCGGCTCGCGACGACGTGGCAGGTCGCGGCCGAGTTCGTCGATCTCGCGGACCTGGGCGCGGTGCGCGCCGCATTGCGGCCGGGCGCGACCCGCCTGGTGTGGATCGAGACGCCCGCGAACCCGACGTGGGAGGTCGCCGACATCGCGGCGATCGCCGAGCTCGCGCACGGCGCGGGCGCGGTCGTCGCGGTCGACTCGACCTGCGCGACGCCGGTGCACACGCGGCCGCTCGCGCTCGGCGCCGATCTCGTGATGCACTCGGCCACGAAGTATCTCGCCGGGCACGGCGACGTGCTCGCCGGCGCGCTGGTCACGGCACGCGCTGACCCGGCGTGGAGCGACCTCCAGCTCGCGCGCCGCGAAGAAGGCGCGTGTCTCGGCCCGGTCGAGGCCTATCTGCTGTTGCGCGGGATGCGCACGCTGTTCGCGCGCGTCGAGCGCCAGAGCCGGACCGCGCTCGAGCTCGCGCGCCGGCTCGAGCCGCACGTCGCGGTCGCGTATCCCGGGCTCGGGAGCCACCCGCACCACGCGGTCGCGGCGCGGCAGATGACCGGCGGGTTCGGCGGCATGCTGTCGATCCGGACCGGCGCGCGCGATCCGCTCGACGTCGTGCGCCGGCTGCGCGTGTGGGTGCCGGCGACGTCGCTCGGCGGCGTCGAGAGCCTCGTCGAGCACCGCGCGAGCGTCGAGGGCCCGGCGAGCCCGACGCCGAAGGATCTGTTGCGGCTATCGGTCGGGCTCGAGCACGTCGACGATCTCTACGACGACCTCGCGGCCGCGCTCGACGTGCGATGACCGCGATGAAGCTGCGCGTCGCGACCTGCCTGCGCCTGCCCGAGGTCGACGTCGACGCCGAGCCGCTCGCGGCCGCGCTCGCACGCGCCGGCATCGCCGCGACGTGGCTCGCGTGGGACGACCCGCGCGCCGACTGGGACGCGCCGATCCCGACCGTGATCCGCTCGACGTGGAACTACGCGCTGCAGCTCGACGGCTTCCTCGCGTGGATCACGCGCGCCGCGGCGTCGGCCCCGATCGTCAACCCGCCCGACATCGTGCGCGCCAACGTCGACAAGCGCTACTTGCTGGCGCTCGCCGCGCACGGCGTGCCGGTCGTGCCGACCACGCTCGTCGCAAGTGCCGAGGAGGTCTCGGCGCCGCGCGAGCGCGTCGTGGTGAAGCCGGCGATCGGCGCCGGCTCGCTCGACGCCCGCGTGTTCGAGCCGGGCGACGCGTCGATCACCGCGCACATCGCACACATCACCCGGCGCTGCGCCGCACTCGTGCAGCCGTACGTCGCCTCGGTCGATCACTACGGCGAGCGCTCGCTGATCTGGATCGACGGTGAATTCACGCACGCGATCCGCAAGACGCCGCGATTCTCCGGCGACGTCGAGCGCATCACCGGCCCGTTCCCGATCGCCGACGACGAGCGCGCGGTCGGGCAGGCCGCGCTCGCACCCTACGCGTCGCGCATCCTCTACGGCCGCGTCGACCTCGCCCGCGACACGAAGGATCGTCCGATGGTGATGGAGCTCGAGCTCGTCGAGCCCTCGCTGTTCTTCGCGCGCCACGCGCCGGCGCTCGACCGCTACGTCGCGGCGCTCACGCGAGTGCTCGAAACGAGGGATTCCGTTCCAAGTCGATCTCGCCCGTGACGTCGCGGTGTACGAACAAGTAATTGGTTCTTGACATATCGCCGTGCACCGGGATGTCTGCGAGCAGCTCGAACCGCCGCTCGCGTTCGCGGATCAAGAACATGCGGTAGCCAAGATCGCCGAGCGCCGAGACGAGGGCATCCTGGCGCTCCTTGCGATATCGCCCGTTCGGTTTGCCGAGGCTGTAGACAGGCAGGATTTCGAGCACGATGTGCGGCCGTGCCCGTGAGATCGTGTCGTGAAGGCCGCGAACGACCTCGAGCTCTGCGCCTTCGACGTCGATCTTCACCACCGCGATCGCACGCTCGCGCCGGATCGCCACCACCTCATCGCCGCGAAACAACGCGACGTTGACGCGTTGATGAAAGCGCTTCGTGTCTTCTCGGAAGTGCTCCAGGACGCTCGCGCCGGGAGCGTAGTCGGTGTCCATGAACAGAGGCAGCAGTTGCGTGCGATCCGAGAGCCCCACCGGAAAGATCTCGGACGCTCGCAGCTGATTCGCGGCGACAATTTCCTTACATGTGAAGTAGCAAAGCGGGTTCGGCTCGAATCCGAGATATCGTCGCTCGGCATCGATCGACGCAACCTTGAGTAACGTTTGGCCGATGTTCATCCCGCCATCG
>DATJXL010000284.1:0-10221 GCA_035500135.1 Kofleriaceae bacterium | reverse complement strand
CGCGCGTGCCGGTGGACATCACGATCAGCGCCGTCGCGCCGCCGACGATGACCACGCCGAGCCCGCCGAGCAGCCATTTGCGCGCGCCGCCTTGGTGGCGCGCGACCATGCCCGCGCCGACCGAGATCTCCGAGCTGCGGCGCATGCGCTGCCTGGTGACCGCAGCGTTGTCGTGGTCGTCGCCCGCCGGCGGCACGACGATCGCCGGCGCCGGGGCCGGCACGGGCGTCGGCGCCACCACCGCGATTCCGCGATTCGTCGGCCGCGTCGGCAGCGGCGTGTTGCCGGTGTTCGCCGGAGGGATCGACTTCGAGAACCGCACGACCGGCACGGCGGCGACCGGCGTCGCCGTCGGCTTCGCCGCGGGCTGCGGGCTCGGCGTCGGCCGCGCCGGCGCGGGCTCGCGCAGCGGCAGGCCCAGGCCCATCGGGTTCGTCGTCGGCGCCTGCACGCGGCTATCGACCGTCGGCAGGCCGTCGTCGGTGAACTGCGGCAGGGTCTCGCCCGCGTCGGGCTCGCCGGAGAGGACATCGTCGGCTCCGCCGAACAGCTCCTCGTGGGTGAGCCGCCCGACCGGATCGGTCTCGGTATCAGCCGCCCGCGGCAGCGGAGTCGCGCGCTGGGTCGCGATGCGATCGCCCGGTGTCACCGCGGGCAGCGCCTCGTCGCCCGCGGTCGCGCGCTGCGCCGGCCGCGGCCCGGTCGAGCGCTGCGCGACGCGGTGGTCGCGCGACCTCGGCGGATCGGTGCCGGCCGACAGGGCGGGATCGATCGTCGCCGGCGGCACGCGCAGGCCGGCGTCGGTGTCGCCGAGCTGCGAGCTGAAGCGCGCGCCGCGCTGGCGCGGCACCGGCGTCGGCGCGTCGTCGTCGATGTCGAAGTCGAGGCCGTCGTCGCCCTGCGCGCGCGGCGGCGCCTTGCGCGACACGTCGGGCACGTCGGGCAGCTCGATCGGCATGCTCGCGCTCTCGCTCGTGCCCCACACCAGGTCGACCGCCTCGTCGTCGTCGCGATTGCGCGGCTTCGACTTCGCGCGCGTGGCGACCGCCGGCTCGACGAGCTTCGTCTTCGCGATCCACCCGGCGACATCGCGGTAGCCCGACGCGAGCTGGTACTGGACGCGTAGCGCCATCAGCTCGTCGCGCATGTCGGCGGCGAGCGCGAACCGCTCGTCGGGATCGCGCGCGAGCGCCCTGAACACGATCGCGTCGAGCTCGGGCGGGCAGCTCTGGTTGAACGTCGACGGCGGCATGATGTCGCCGCGCTGTACCTTGAGCAGCGTCTGGTACTCGTTCTTGCTCGCGAACAGCGGCCGCGCGGCCAACAGCTCGTGCAGGATCACGCCGCACGCCCAGATGTCGGAGCGCGCGTCGAGATCCTTGCCGCCCGCGACCGCCTCGGGCGCCATGTATGCGAGCTTGCCCTTGACCCGCCCGGTCTGCGTGCGCAGCTGCGACGACTCCGCCTTGGCGATGCCGAAGTCGATGATCTTGAGCTGGCCGCTGGCGTTGACCAGCAAGTTCGACGGCGACACGTCGCGGTGCACGATGCCGAGCGGCGTGCCGTCGCCGTCGTCCTTGTGGTGTGCGTAGTCGAGCGCGTCGCACAGCTGGATCATCAGCGCGACCGTGATCGCGATCGGCGGTGGCTCGGCCGCGCGCCGCGCGCCGCGCAGGATCTGCCGCACGTCGCGCCCGTCGATGTACTCCATCGAGATGAAGTACGCGGGCCCGACGCGGCCGAGCTCGTAGATCTGGACGATGTTGACGTGCGAGAGCAGCGACGCCAGCTTCGCCTCGCGCACGAACGCCTTGATGAAGCTCGCGTCGTCGGCGAGGTGCGGCAGCAGGCGCTTGAGCGCGACCGTGCGCTCGCGCCCGTCCGACGTGTGCTCGAGCGCGCGATGGACGGTCGCCATGCCACCAACGCCGAGTCGCTCGTACACGAGGTACGGGCCGAACTGCTCTTCTGGCGCGGGGTTGGCGCCCATGGTTCGCCGAACCCTTACGATCGCACGAATTCGCGCTGCTCGGCTACCGCTCTTCGGGGGTCTTCACGTCGAGCGTGAGCGCGTGGATCGGGCCCTTCATCTCCTCGGCGAGCGCCGCCATGACCAGGCGGTGGCGCTGGATCAGCGTCTTGCCCGCGAACGCGGTGGACACGATCGTGGCCTTCCAGTGGTCGGCGGTGCCGGTGAGGTCCTGGAGCTCGACCACGGCGTCGGGGATCGACGCGCGGATCTTGGCGACGATGTCTTCGGCTTTCATGACTTAACGACTCCCAGCTCGCGGCCGACCTCGGCGAACGCGGCGACCGCGCGATCGATGTCCTCGTCGGAGTGCGCGGCCGACAGCTGCACGCGGATGCGCGCCTGGCCCTTCGGCACGACCGGGAACGCGAACCCGATGACGTAGATGCCGTGTGCGAGCAGGCGTTGCGCCATGTCGACCGCGAGCCGGGTGTCGCCGAGCATGACCGGCGTGATCGGGTGCGTGCCGGGACGGATGTTCAGACCTGCGCGCGTCATGCCGTCGCGGAACCGCCTCGTGTTGGCCTCGAGCCGATCGCGCAGCGCGGTTGACTCGGTGACGAGCGCGATCGCCTCGAGCGAGCCGGCGACGATCGGCGGCGCGAGCGTGTTCGAGAACAGATACGGCCGCGACCGGTTGCGCAGGAGATCGATCATCTCCTTCTTGCCCGACGTGAAGCCGCCGGACGCGCCGCCGAGCGCCTTGCCGAGCGTCGACGTGACCACGTCGACGCGGTTCATGCAGCCGCGCAGCTCGGCCGAGCCGCGGCCGGTCTTGCCGACGAAGCCGGTCGCGTGGCTGTCGTCGACCATCACCATCGCGCCGTACTTTTCGGCGAGGTCGCAGATCGCGTCGATGCGCGCGATGTCGCCGTCCATCGAGAACACGCCGTCGGTCGCGATCATCCGCAGGCGCTTGCCGGCGGTGGCCTTGAGCTTCGCCTCGAGGTCGTTCAAGTCGTCGTGCTCGTAGCGATGGCGCTCGGCCTTGCACAGCCGGATGCCGTCGATGATCGACGCGTGGTTGAGCGCGTCGGAGATGATCGCGTCGTCCTCGCCGAGCAGCGTCTCGAACAGGCCGCCGTTCGCGTCGAAGCACGACGAGTACAGGATCGTGTCCTCGGTGCCGAGGAACCTCGAGATCGCCGCCTCGAGCTCCTTGTGCTTGTCCTGCGTGCCGCAGATGAACCGCACGCTCGACAGGCCGTAGCCGCGCTCGTCGAGCGCGCGCCGCGCCGCCGCGGTCACGCGCGGATGCGACGACAGCCCGAGGTAGTTGTTCGCGCAGAAGTTGAGCACGTCCTTGCCGGCGGCCGAGATGTGCGCGCCCTGCGGCGAGCTGAGCACGCGCTCGTGCTTCCACAGCCCGGCGGCCTCGATCTCGGCGAGCGTCTGCGCGTAGACGGACCTGGCTTTGTCGTACATGGAGGACAAGAATTACCGCCAAGGCGCCAGAGACGCCAAGGCGCCAAAGGAGCAGAAACAAGGTTCTGCTCCTTTGGCGCCTTGGGTGCCTGGCGCCCTGGCGGTAACTCCTCTCCTCAGTGCGACAGGATCGCCCCGAGCTCCAGCATCCTCTTCACGCGCGGCACGAGGTCATCGGTCATCGCGTCGAGGTCGTACTTCGCCTTCCAGCCCCAGTCGCGCCGCGCGGCCGAGTCGTCGATCGCCTTCGGCCAGCTGTCGAGGATGCCCTGGCGCACCGGATCCGGCACGTACGTGAACTTCGCGCTCGGCAGCGCGCGCTGCACGCTCGTCGCGATCTCGTCGGCGCGCGGCGAGAACGCCGCGATGTTGTAGATGCAGCGCGTGAGCCGGTCGCTCGCCGCGAACGCGAGATCGAGCAGCGCGCGCACGCCGTCGGGCATGTACATGAGCGGGATGCGGGTGTCGGCGCGCGCGAACGCCTCGTAGCCGCCCTTGCGTACGCCGTCGACGTACATGAACAGCGCGTAGTCCGACGAGCCGCCGCCGGGCATCGCCGCGCTGATCAGGCCCGGGAAGCGCACGCCGCGGCAGTCGATGCCGTGGCGCGCGCGGTAGTACGCGCACAGGAGCTCGCCGGCGACCTTCGTCACGCCGTACATCGTCGTCGGATGCAGCGCGACGTCGTCGGGGCACGGATCGGGCAAGGGGCCGCTCGGCGGCGGCCCGAACACCGCGATGCTGGACGTGAAGATCAGCCGGCCGACCTTCGCGCGCCGCGATGCCTCGAGCACGTTCCACGTGCCGGTCTGGTTGACGTCGTACGCGAGCCGCGGATCTTGCTCGCCCCGCGCGCTCAGGATCGCCGCGAGGTGGAACACGAGCTCCGGGCGGATCTCGGTGAACATGTGCTGGACCGCGGCGGCGTCGGTGACGTCGAGCCGCTGCCAGTCGACGCCCTCGACCGCGTGCGCGTGGCTCGGTGGCCGCGGCGCGAGATCGGTCGAGACGACTTGGTGGCCCTTGGCGACGAGCGCGCCGATCAGGTCGTGCCCGATCTGACCGCCCGCGCCGGTGATGAGGACTTTCACGCGCGCATCATGGCCGCGCGCCGCGTCTAGTTCAACGGGTTCCCGATCACCGTGTCGCACTTGTGAGTGAACGACATGACGTTGCCGTTCATCGTGCCCGGGCCGGGATCGGTCTCGACCGGAACGCCGCCGCCGAAGTTGTAGTCGGAATCCGTGAACGCGAGGAACACGCACATCTCGTTCGTTCCGGTGCCCCACACCACCGTGCTTGCGGTGTTGTTGTAGTAGTCGCACGAGAAGCGCAGGCCGGTATACCCGGTGAAGTCGAACGGCGGATCGATCGGCGCGCCGAGCGAGTCGCCGATCATGCTCGTGGTCGTGTAGAACGGCGTCGCCGTGCCGTCGCTCTTGATCGCTTCGATGGTCTCGCCGGTGCCGAGCGCGTGGTAGTGGGCGAGCGCGTAGTAGATCTTGAAGGTCGGGGTCGGCCACGGCGCGGGCGGGTTCTGATCGGCCCCGATCAGGTCGCAGGTGTCGACCGCGAAGCTCGATTGCATGTTCGGCGGTAGGCCGAGCGCGTGATCCTCGAATGACAGGCCGGCGAGCTGCTTGATGAGGCTGCTCTCGGGGATCGGCGTCAGGGTCAGCGTCGGCTTGATCGTGATCGCGTTGTCGCCGGGGTTGAGCAGATGGATGTTGGCCACCAGCTTGGAGTGCGCCGCGATCTTGATCGCGTAGCCGGTCGGGAACTGCTGGTCCTCGTGCTGCGCCTGCGTCGACTGCGCGAACACGACGCCGCCGAACAGCGCGGCGACGGACTGATCGAAGTTGCGGTCGGTGCACGTGAACGTACCGTCGTCGGCCGACGAGTTCTTGCCATTCCAGTGCGGACCGGGGAACGAGCTCTCCGGCACCCAGAACCAGTTCGAGTGGTGGAAGCCGGGGCCGCTGTTGAACTCGACCGAGTTGATGTAGAGGTCGGTGTCGTTGTTCAGCGTGATCTGCACGCAGTCGGTGGTGATCTCTTCTTCCGCATCGAGCGAATACGGGCCGAAGTGGAGGACTTGCGGATCGTTCCAATTGACACCGTTGTCGGTTCCACAGGCGAACAGGAGCAACAGCGGTGCGATCGACAGCCGCAACATGGCCCGAGTCATACGCCGGTCCAACGATCGATCCAATCTGCGAAAAAGTCACACCTGAATGACAGGCATGCGTCGGGCGAAACGGGACCACCTAATAGTTCTCGGTTGTTGCGGCATTTGATACGGTGCGGACCGTGCGCTTGGGGATCGTCGCGTGCGTGCTCGCGATCGGCGCCCCGCTGCGGGCCGATGGCCTGGGCGCCGACGACCTCAAGAACAAGCAGGACGGCGGCTACCTCACCGGGCTGCCGCTCGCGAACTACTCGACCGACACCGGCTACGGCTACGGCGGCCGCGTCTACTACTACTACGACGGCGATCGCGACGATCCGCGGTTCGCGCACACACCGTACCTGTATCGCGTGTTCCTGCAGGGCTTCTGGTCGACGCGCGGCCTGCAGTTTCACTGGCTCGACTTCGACGCGCCGAAGGTGTTCGACTCGCCGTACCGGCTGCGCAGCCAGCTCATCTACGAGCGCAACATCAACCAGAACTACTTCGGCATCGGCGATCGCAGCTTGAAGCCGCTGACGTTCCCGAGCGCGCCCGGCGGCAAGACGTACTCGGCGTTCGACGCCTACACGAACGACCTCGACCAGATCGACGGCAACGGCCAGACCTGGAGCCACTACAACGAGCTGGATCTGATCCGGCCGATCTTCATCGGCAGCATCGAGCGCTTGCTCTACCACGATCGCATCCGCGTGCTCGGCGGGGTCGGCTTCTCGTACGGCGAGATCAACGATTACACCGGCAAGATGGTCGACGCGGCGACCGGTACCGCTCCGGAGGGACCGACTCGCTTGCACACCGAATGCGAAGAAAACGTCGTGGTCGGATGCGGCGGCGGTCGAGACAACTTCGTGCGCCTCGGCATCTCGTACGACACGCGCGACTTCGAGCCCGATCCGAAGACGGGCGTGTTCCTCGACGCCGCGCTCGACGCCGGCACCGTCGCGCTGGGCTCGCAGTACAACTACGCCCGCACGATGGCGGCGGCGCGTGGCTACTACAGCCCGGATCCCGACGACGTCAAGCTCGTGCTCGCGGCGCGCGGCGTGTTCGAGGTCCAGACGGCGGGCACGCCGTTCTTCAGCATGGACACGTTTCCGTTCACCGAGGATCCGCGCACCGGCCTCGGCGGTCAGCGCACGATGCGCGGTTATCGCCAGGATCGCTTCGTCGGGCCGGTCTACACGCTGCTCAACGGCGAAGCGCGGTGGACGACCGGCCACATCCACCTGTGGCACCAGAACTTCGGCCTCATCCTGGTGCCGTTCGTCGATTTCGGCCGCCCGTACGACTCGGTCGGCGATCTCTCGGTGCACGACTGGAAGCTGTCGTACGGCGGCGCCGTCCGGATCTCGTGGAACCTGGCGACGATCATCACCGTCGACTACGGCCGCTCCAGCGAGGACACCGGCCTGTACGTCAACTTCAACCACATGTTTTGAGCTACGCTTTCGTGACGTCATGACGACGGCACGCCTCGCCGAGCTCCAGACGCGCGTGGGCGATCTGCGCAAGCTGATCGCCGCACCGCCGCCGGACGACGCCGATGCGGTGCGCGAGCTGTACTGCGAGCTCGTCGATCGCTATCGCGACGACGCCGAAGCGCTCGCGATCCTGCGCCCGATCGGCGACGAGATCCGCCGCCTCGAGGCCGCGGGCGAGCTGCCGAGCACGCTCGTCGCGCGCAGCGACCGCCGCAAGCGCACGTAGCGGCCACCGCGTGGTAAATACCGCGCGTCGTGAGCCTGGTCGTCCTCGATGACGTGACGCTGTTCTTCGGAGATCGCATGATCTTCGACGCGGTGAGCTTGCGCCTCGGCCACGGCGATCGGGTCGGGCTGATCGGGCCGAACGGCTCGGGCAAGACGACGCTGCTCAAGGTGATCGCGGGCGAGCAGGAGATCGACGACGGCAAGGTCACGCGCGCGAACGGCGTGCGCGTCGGCTGGCTGCCGCAGGACCTCGCGATCGCCGGCGGGCAGTCGCTGATCGAGATGATCCTGACGAGCGTGCCGGGGCGGCAACAGCTCGACGAGCGGCTGGCGGCCGCCGAAGTCGCGATCGAGCGCGGCACGAAGGACGGCGCGCCCGAGGCCGAGCTGCTCGACCTCGCGGCCGATGTCGCCGAGCTGCACGAGCGGATCGATCACTTCGATCGCTTCTTCGGCGAGCACGAGGCGCTCGCGATCCTCGCCGGCCTCGGCTTTGCCCCCGGCGAGGAGCGCCGCGACCTCGGCGAATTCTCGGGCGGCTGGAAGATGCGCGGCGTGCTCGCGGGCCTGCTGTTCCAGCGCCCCGACGTGCTCCTGCTCGACGAGCCCACGAACCACCTCGACTTGCCGTCGGTGGCGTGGTTCTCGGAGTTCCTGAAGCGGTGGAACCGCTGCTTCATCTTGATCAGCCACGACCGCGAGTTCATGAACGAGCAGATCGATCGCGTCGTGTCGCTCGAGCTCGAGGGCCTGCGCACGTACACCGGCAACTACGAGAAGTACGTCGCGCAGCGTGAAGAAGAGGAGACGATCCTGGCCGGGCGCGCGAAGAACCTCGCGCGCGAGCGCGAGCGGCTGCAGCGGTTCGTCGATCGCTTTCGCGCGCAGGCGAACAAGGCGCGCGCGGTGCAATCGCGGATCAAGTCGCTCGAGCGCATGGAGGACGTCGAGACCTACGGCAAGCGCGGCGCGATGCGGTTCTCGTTCCCGGCCGCGCCCAAGCCGGTGTCGGAGGTCATTCGCGTCGACAAGCTGAAGAAGGCGTACGGCGATCACGTCGTGCTCGACGGTGTCGACCTCGCGGTCAAGCGCGGCGAGAAGATCGGCATCATCGGCGTCAACGGCGCGGGCAAGACCACGCTCCTGCGCATGCTCGCCGGCGAATTGCCGTACGACGCGGGCACGATCAAGCTCGGCAGCGGCGTCGAGGTCGGCTACTACGCTCAGCATCACGCCGACACGCTCGACATGACCGCGACGGTGTACGAGATCGTGCAGCGCGCGGCGCCCGACGCGTCGCCGAATCGCGTGCGCTCGATCTGCGGCGCGTTCATGTTCTCGGGCGACGACATCGACAAGCAGGCGAGGGTGCTGTCGGGCGGCGAGCGCGCGCGCGTCGCGCTCGCGAAGCTGTGCGTCGCGCCCGGGAACTTGTTGCTGATGGACGAGCCGACGAACCACCTCGATCTCGCGAGCTCCGAGGCGCTCGCGCAGTCGCTGACGACGTTCGACGGCACGCTCGTGTTCGTCAGCCACAACCGGTCGTTGATCCGCACGCTCGCGACGAGGATCTGGAACGTCGAGAACGGACACGTCGAGACCTATCCCGGCACGCTCGACGAGTACATGTACTCGCAGGCGCAGCGGCGGATGGGCGTCGAAGACAGGCGAGACCGGCCTGCCGCTTCGGGCTTCAGGCCGCAGCCGGAGAAGAAGGAAGACGACAAGACGCGCAAGCGCCGCGAGGCCGAGGCGCGCCAGAAGCGCAGCGCCAAGCTCGGGCCGCTCGAGAAGCAGGTCGCGCAGCTCGAGGAGCGCATCGGCGCGCTCGAGGCCGAACAGAAGGTGCGCTCGGCCGAGCTGTCGGACCCGACCGTCTACGACGACGCCGCGCGCCGCAACAAGCTGCTGAACGATTACCAGACGTCCGCCGAGAAGCTCGAGGAGCTGACCGCGCGGTGGGAAGCCGCGATGGCCGAGCTCGAGATCGCGAAGGCGCAGCTGGGCTCCGCCGGCGACGATCGCAGCAGCCGCGGCACCGGCTAACGGCAGCGGCACCGGCAGCCGAGGCCGCTGCCGTAGCCGCCGCCGTGAGCCGGGGCCGAAGCCGCCGCCGTCTACTCCTCGCGCCACGGCAGCCGCGCGAGCAGCGCATCGGCGCGCTCTCTCAGCCGCGCCGGTAGCGCGCCCGCGTAGGCCGCCGCGAGCGCATCGGCGAGCTCCCCCGCGGTCTGGAAGCGATCGTCGGGGTGCTTCGCGAGGCCGATCGCGAGGAAGCGCTCGACATCGGGCGGCACCGCCGCGAGCGCGCGCGGCCGCAGTGGCATCCTCTCGACCATCGCGAACAAGAGCGACGCGAGGTCATCGCCGGCAAACGGCGTGCGATCGGTCGCGCAGCGATACACGACCGCTGCGAGCGCGTACAGATCCGCTCGGTGATCGGTCGGCGCGCCCTGCGCCTGCTCGGGTGCCATGTAACCGGGCGTGCCGATCACGGCGCCTTCGGTCAGCGTGCCCGAGCTGCCGCCGAGCGCGGCGGCGCCGAAGTCGAGCAGCTTCCACGTGCCGGTGTCGGTGCGGAACAAGTTGCTCGGCTTCAGGTCGCGATGGACGATCCCGGCGACGCGCGCGAGGTCGAGCGCGCCCGCGAGCTGCGCGATCGCGTCGACGATCGCCCCCTGCTCCATGCGCTCGGCGCCGCGCAGGAGCGCGCCGAGCGTCTCGCCGCGCAGGCGCTCCATCGCGAGGAACGGCACCGCGTCGTCGGGGCGTGACGCGTCGAGCACGCGCACGACGTGCGGCGAGTCGAGCGCGCTCGCCGCGCGCACCTCGCGCATGAACCGCTCGACGTGTTGCGGATCGAAAGG
>DATJXL010000283.1:0-20202 GCA_035500135.1 Kofleriaceae bacterium | reverse complement strand
GAGCGCGATGCCGATCTCCGCGACCACCCACGCGCGCCCGACGCGCGTGCCGAGCCTCGTGTCGCGGCCGACCACGACGCGGTCCACGTGCGCGAGCAGCTCGGCGCGGCCCGCGAAGCCGTCGCCGCCGCCGGCCGCGAGCCGCTCGACCCGCGCGATCCGCTCGGCGCGCGGCGGATGCTCCTCGTCGTCCTCGTCGAGGACGGCGCGCAGCGCGCGCGCCATCGCGGCCGGCGCGTAGCCGGCGCGCTCGAGCAGCGCCACCGCGCGCTCGTCGGCGACGCCCTCGGCATCGCGACGTGCTGCCAGCCATGCGCCGCCGTCTTCGGGCCCAGATCCAGCGTCGTCTGCGACGAAGTCGAGCGAGATCGTGTCGCCTTCGATGTGCGCGAGCTCGTGCGCGACGATGCCCGCGAGCTCGGCCTCGCTGCCGAGCTTGGCGATCGCGACGCGGCCGATCACGATGCGATCGCCCGACGCTGCATACGTCGCGTCGTGGTCGGAGATCACGACGCGCGGCGCGCGCGCCACGCGCGCACCCCGCGCGAGCCGGTCGGCGATGGTCTGGACGTAGCGCGCGAGGTCGTCGTCGTCGTACGCGACCTCGGCCGGCGGCGGGTCGTCCGGCGCGAGGGCTGCCGGCGTGCCGCGCTCGCCGCGCGAAACGGCGACGTGAAGCTCGACACCGCAACCCTCGCGCCGGCTCAGCGCGATGCGCGCATCGGACCAGCCGCGCGCGTGCAAGAGGCTCGTGGCCACGTCGGCGATGCGCGCGGCGCGCGCCGGATCGTCGAGCGTGCCTTCCAAGACCGCCAGCGGCGCGACTTCGCCCGCGCTCGCGCCCTCGATCACCACGCTGCCGACGCGCCCGGGGCTGCACGCCGGCGCGATGGCCGTGCGCCCGCCGGGCGCCGCGTGGCAAGCGAGAGCGAGCAAGGACAGCCAGCGAGCGCGCACGAGCGGCGCGAAGAGCAAGGGGCGCACCAGCGCCAACTCCGCGATTCGCACCCGGAGATCGCGCCGAAAAGTTGCCTGCGGTATGCGCAGGCCGTCACCCTCGGTCCCAGGCTAGATGAGCTTCCATCCATGAGCTACACGCATTGCCCGACCTGTCAGCGCGCGTTCAACCTCGCGATCTCCGCGGCGTGCCCGTACTGCCCGGTTCCGGCGGTGCCGGTCGACGCGAGCGAGGACATCGTCGCGGCCGCCGAGCTGCTCGCCCGCGCGATGACGCGCGCGACGCCGGCCGAGCGCAGCGCGGCCGCCGCGCGCCTCGATCGCATCGCGTTGCCCGCCCCGAACGCCGCGCCGGCGCCGCTGTCGAGCGCGGTGCTGCGCCAGATCCGCGCGACGCTCGCGCCGCCGGTCGCAGCCGATGCGCCGACGCCGCGCCCGCTGCTCGCGACGATCGCGTTCGCGGTGCTGGCGCGGCTCGAGTCGCGGCCGCGCCTGCGAGGCATGCTGGCCCGCGTGCGCGCGCTTGCGGCCTGATACTGTCGGCGGCATGAAGTGGGTGGTCGCGGTGTGGTGCGTGGTCGCGCTGTCGTGTGGTGCTCGCCTGCCGCCCCTGCCGAGCCAGGGCGGCCCGGCGTGGATCGAGCTGTCGAGCCCGCACTTCAAGATGTGGACCGACGGCTCTCCCGAACACGGCCGCGAGCTGCTCCAGCAGATGGAGCACTTTCGCTCGATCATCTACGGCGTCGCGTTTCCCGACTTGCCACCGGGCGGCGTGGCGTTCGTCGTGGCCTTCGTCGATCGCCGCGAAGCGCAGGTTTACACCGCCTACATGACGGATGCGTTTTCGGACGACGCGGTGCGATCGCCGATCGATCAGCCGACGATCGTCCTGCCCGCGGAGCTCGACGCCGGCTATGTCGCGCAGCAGATCGCGTTCGCGACCGCGCATTCGGCGATGCGCCACACGCCGTGGTGGCTGACCACCGGGTTCGGCATGTACTTCAAGACGATCGATCTCGACGTCACCCGCGGCACGGCCCGCGTCGGCACGCCCGATTATCGCGTGAGGCGACAGCTCGAGCATCATCGAGTGCTTCCGACGGCGAAGTTGTTCACGTGCACTCACAAGACCTGCGCTGGCGACAGCTTCAACTACGCAAGTGCGTGGGCGCTGTACGCGTTTCTCTTGAACAATCATCCCGCCGAGCTCAGGAAGCTCGAGCATCAGCTCGAATCGCAAAAGTTCGACGCGGCATGGCAGACCTCGTTCGGCGACCTCACGCTCGATCAGGTCGACAAGCAGGTGCTCGACTGGCTCGGTTCCGGTGGGATCGCGGTGGCGAGCTACAAGCTCGAGCTGCAGCAGTGGCCGACTCAGCAGCGCTCGCTCGGTGATGCCGATGTTCACGCGCTGCGCGCTCTCTTGCACTTCTACCGCGATCGCGACGATTCGAGACACGAGACCGCCGCTGCGATCGCGCTCGATCCGAGCAACGTGTTGGCCCGGATCGTCGAGTCCGATCTCGACAAGCAGCCGCCGGCGATCGACGTCGCGAAGGCGCTCGTCGCCGCGCATCCCGACCAGTGGCTCGCATGGGGCCTGCTCTACGCGGCGCTCAAGCAAGGCCCAGATGCCGATGCTGCACACGCCAAGATGTGCGAGCTCGTCCTGCAGAATCCCGAGCTACTCCTGTACGAGAAGTGCAAGTCAGCTTCGCAACCGACTCCGGCTCCATGACGGCGCCGTCGCGTGCGGCACCACCGCCGTCGGCGTGACCGGGGCCGGGATCGAGAGCCCGAAGATCTCGAGGCACATCTCGTCGGTCGAGCTGCCTTCGCCGAGGCCGACGTCGACGGGCTCGCCGAGGCCTTGGTCGGCGAGGGCGCGCTGCTCGAACGGGTTCTCGAACGTGTTGTTCCAGTGGCACTGGACCGAGACCGTGTCGCCGACGGCGATCGTCGGCAGCGCGTCCATCGGCGCGTCGTAGATGTACGTGCGTTGCCAGTCGAAGTTCCACAGACCGTTCGCGAGGCACTCGTTCGCGGGCTCGCCGGTCGCCGGCGCCGCGCGCGCGATCGTGCCGCGAATGTGCGTGCCGAGCAGGTGCATGTGCGGGTTCACCGAGTACACGCGGATGTCGGTCGCGCCGCCGAAGTCGGTCAGCACGAACTGCATGCTCTCCTCGTGATCGGCCTTGTTCGCCGGGATGCGGAACTCGGGGACGCCAGGCACCCGGTCGTCGGGATCGGGCAGGAGCTCCGGCGCCGCCGCCGCATTGCCGACCGCGCCGACGAAGTACATCCGCTGCGGCCACACCGCGCTCGTGCGCAGATCGATCGACGTCGCGTCGGGCGCGTGCGTCGTGCCCGCCGGATGGTAGTGGATCTGCATCACGATCTTCGCGCCCGCGGTCACCGGCACGGCCATGCCGGTCGGCGCCTCGAACGGATCGTTGCCCGGCGTCCAGATGTTCATCACGAAGCTCGCAGGATTCGCGGTCGTGCTGCAGTCCCACGGCACGCCGATGCCGTGCGCGGCGACCAGCGCGTCGGTGGCGGCGCCGGCCTCGAGCTCGCCGACCACGACGTGATGAACCGCATCGGCGGTGCCGGGCCGCACCTGCAGGCCCGTGAGCCACGCGCCGGCCGCGACCTGCGGGTCGAGGATCGTGCACATGAACTCGTCCTGGTCGCCGCTCGCGGTGAACGCCTGCGTCGGCGTCAGCGTCATTGTCACGCCGGTCAGCGCGGGGCTCGTCGGCACCGCGACCTCTGCGACGGCGCCCGCGGCCGTGCCGTCGTCGACCCACTGCTGCATCGTCGCGATCTCGGCCGGCGACAGCCGCGGATCGTCGACCCAGCCGTAGCGCGGCGTGCAGTCCGGCTCCTCGCGCGCGTCGAACGGCGGCATCGTGCCGCTCGTGATCTGCGCGAGCACGTCCTGCGCGTGCTCCGCGGCGTCGGTGTAGTCGGTGAGCGAGAACGGCGCGATGCCGCCGGCCTGGTGGCACGACATGCAGTGCTTGCTCACGATCGGCGCGGCGTCCTGGTACCAGGTCACGGCGGGCGGCGGTGGCGGCGGCGCCGGCGGTGCCTGGAAGTCGGTGCCGCACGCGGCGGCGGCCAAGGCGAAGCAAATCCCCACATGCGGTGCGCGCATGCGGGTAGGTCTCAGCAACCCTCGTACCGCCTGAACCGTCGCGAAACGCTACATGCACGCGCCGGATTGGCAGGTACAGGCGCCGCTGCCGCCGCCGCACTCGTCGATGATCTGGCCGGTGCTGTAGAAATCCGCCATCTGACGCCGGCTCGCCGGCTGGTTGCGCGTCAGGTCGTGCATGCTCGGGCTCTCGGTCGCAGCCGGCGTGTTCGTGAGCGGTGCGGGCGGTGCGCCGCCGTCCTCGATCACGATCGCGCTGCCGCTCGCCAGCGGCGCGGCCATCATCGTCAGGCCCCACGGCACGGTCGGCGACGGTCCCATCACCGGGATTCCCATCGAGCGCGCCTGCCACCAGCTGCCGACGTTCGGCACCTGATCGTCCGACAGCGCGACCTGCATCAGGATCTGCTTCGGCGGTGTGCCGGTCGCGGTGCCGGCTTGCACGCTGTTGACGATGCCCGAGCCCTCGGTCTTGTCCCATCGCATCTGGCACAGCGAGATCACGAGCTCGTCGTCGAGCGGATCGGGGTAGCCGCCCTGCAGGATGATCCGGTACTGCGGCCAGTCCGCGGAGCGATCGAGCAAGAGCGAGTAGTTCGCGGCACCGACGCCGAGCACCGCGCGCGTGATCGTCTTCTCGTACGCCATCACCGACGTGCCGAGGATGCCGCCCTGCGATAGCCCGTAGTAGTAGACGCGCGTCGGATCGGCGAGCTGCTTGTTCCCGTTCGCGGCGTCGACGAACAGGCCGGTCGCGAACGTCGTGCGCATCGCCTGCACGAGCGTGACGTGGTTCGCGATGCCTTGCTCGAGCACCTCGAACACCTGATCGGCGTGACTCGCCTCGTTGAGCACGCGCGCGACCGCGGCGGTGTCGTTCTGCGACATGCCCTTCATGTCGGTGCCGACGAAGATCATGCACAGCTGCGCCGCCGTGGCCTGCTGCGTGCCGTCGGCGGTCTCGGTCGAGTCGCCGAGCAGGCCGTGGCCGTACATCACCATCGGCACCGGCGAGCTCGCGGTGTACGCGCACGCCGGGACGATCGCGGTGAACGGGATCTGGTAGAAGCCTTGCAGCGCGGGCAGGTTGTCGGAGTCGCGCGCGATCGTCGTGTCGATCGCGATCGCGCCGCCGTTCGTGAGGAACAGCGGCGCGTCGAGCGTGCCGGTGATGCGGCGCTTGATCACGCTGCCGTCGTCGATCGGTTGATCGGTCTGGATCGTGAAGTTGATCGTGTGGTTCTGCAGCGCCATCAGCGCCTGGTCGCGCGCCGACGCGGTCTCGCGGTGCAGGAAGTCATCGGACGCGACCGTGAAATCCCACGCGAGCACGAGGTCGCTCTTCGGATAGCCCGCGGTGTCGAGCGCGTCGAGCGCTTCCTCGAGGCGCGCGCGATCCTTCTCGAGCAGCGCGTGGTCGGTGGTCTTGCCGTCGCGCAGCGCCGCGAAGCCCGGCGTCGGCTCGAGCGGCTCGCCCGACGCCGACATCACGTTCTTCGTGATCGCGACCGCGTAACGGTGGCCGCCTTCGAGCCGCTGGGCCGGGCGCAGCCAGAACGCCTGCGAATCGAGCTGCGTCGGGTCGGTCACCTGCGAGTCGACCTCGGCCCAGTGCGCGACGCGCTGGCCGGTCGTCATGTCGAGGATCACGGTCGGGCTGTCGGCCGCGAGCGACGGATCCATGTTGTCGAGCTGCGTGAGCCCGGCGATCGAGACGCCGCCCGGAAACGACATCGTGATCGGGGCGGCCGGCGAGAAGCCGTCGGCCCAGTTCCACGCCGTCGGATCGACCGTCACGCCGTCGACGTTGGTCGGGAGCGTGCCTTCGGGAATCGCGAGCCGGCGGCCGGTCTCCGACGTCGCGTCGTCGACCTCGAACACCGATGACGGCCACGGCGTCATGCAGTGATTGGCGCCGAGCGGATTGCAGTTCGACTTCATCGGCAGCGCCACGTCGCTGCTGCAGGCGGCGAGGACGAGAGCGAAAGAAACGGCGGCGCGCATGACGAGGGCGACGCTACAGCGGGATTTCCGCGAACGCCACGCTATAGTCACCGCGAGATGCGGATCGCCGCCGTTGCGCTCGTGCTCGGGGTCACGGCCTGTGGTCATCCCCCGAGCCCGAGCCCGAATCCGAATCCGACCCACAAGACCCCCGCGACGACGGGCTCGGGCTCGGCGACCCCGGTTGGACCGGTCGCGGCCCCCGATCTCGGCTGCCCGGCGCCGACCTGCGCGTACCACGCGGCCGCGGCGGCGTACTTCACGTGCCTGTCGGGCGGCGCCGGCGCGTGCTTCCACTTCGGCGGCCCGTGCGCGCCGGCCGACGGCTGCATGTTCGACGCCGCCGACCGCACGTACAAGTCGTGCGCGCGGGCCGTCGAGGGCACGTGCGCGCAGTGGGGCACCGGCGCGTGCGCGCCGAAATCGGCGTGCATGTTCGACCCGGCCGACGGCCTGCACCACCATTGCGACGACATCGCGGGCGGCGCGTGCCGGAGCTACGGCGCGCTGTGCGCGCCTTAGCGAGCTTCCACCCGCGTCGCGACGTCGATCGGCGTCTTCTCGCCGGCGGCCGCCATGTCGGCGTGAAACTTCGCCTCGAACGTCGACGTCATCGCCAGCCGCGCGAGATCGATCGTGCCGATCGCGTCGCCTTCGCCGTGCAGGTTCGTGACGTCGATCGCGAGCCCGCCGCGCTGCACTTGCTGGTCGGCGCCGCGCAGTGACGTCGTCATCGCGTAGGCGAGCTGACTGCCCGCGATGCCGACGAGCGCGATCGTGCTCGTCGACGTCATCTGCATGCCTCCGACGTCGAGGTCGCGCGTGCTCGTCCACGACGCGCCGGGGCCGACCGGCACGGCCGGCAGCGGCATCGCGAGCTGCTCGAAGCTCTGCGCGACCTGCGCGACCTGCGCGGCGGCCGAATCGGGCAAGGGCTTGCCGCCGGTGTCGAACTTCGAGTCGGTCAGCTTGCCGTCGGGCGACAGCGTGGCGGTGATGACGACGCCGCGCAGCTCGCCCTGCGCCTGCGCTGCCGCCGGCAACGGGACCTTGCTGCCCTCGCGTTCGCGCGCGCTGGCATCGACGATCGTCGACCGCAGCTTCATGCGGCCGTCGGCCAGGACGTCGTCGACGTGGAGCTCGAGCGCGATCACGAACGTCGGCGCTGGCCCGCCCATGTCGCCGGCGGCGAGCTCGGTGTCGATCGCGAGCTCGAGGCGCGTGGTCGCGCCCTTGGCCAGCGCGTAGCGCGCGAGCTGGCGCGGCTCGCTGCCCGCGCTCGCCACGACGACCGCGAGCGGGTCGGGCGGCGGCGGCGCGTCGTCGGAGTGCCCGCAGGCCCCGAGTGCGACGACCGCCAGCGCGATGCGTCTCATGTCCGCGTCAGTATAAGGGAAACTGGCCGCGCCGACGGCCCTTGACTGATTTGGTTTTGAAATGCATTATCAATTTCAGTGCTGATCTGCCTCTGCCACCCGAACACCGACCGCGACATCGACGCGGTGATCGACGAGGGTGCCAGCACGGTCGAGGAGATCGGCCGTCGCTGCGGCGCCGGCACCGGTTGTGGAACCTGCATCGGCGATCTGCGCGAGCGGCTCGCCGCCAAGGGCGCGAACGCGTGCCCGCGCGATTGTGCCGACGCGCTCGTGCAGCTACCGTCGCTCGCACGACGATGAAGGGCGACGAACAGGTCCTCGCGCTGCTCAACGAGCTGTTGACGAACGAGCTCACCGCGATCAACCAGTACTTCGTGCACGCGAAGATGTGCCAGAACTGGGGCTACGAGCGGCTCGCCGCCAAGCTGCGCGAGGAGTCGATCGACGAGATGCGCCACGCCGACGAGGTGATCGGCCGCATCCTGTTCCTCGAAGGCGTGCCGAACATGCAGCGCTATCACAAGCTTCACGTCGGCGAGACCGTGCGCGAGCAGCTCGAGAGCGACCTCCAGCTCGAGTACTCGGCGATCGCGTTCCTGAACCAGGGCGTCGACGCCGCGCGCAAGGCCGGCGACAACGCGACCGAGCACGTGATGACGACCATCCTCGTGGCCGAGGAAGCGCACACCGACTGGATCGAGACCCAGCTCGAGCTGATCCGGCAGGTCGGCGAGCAGAACTACCTGGCGCAGCAGCTGAAGAAGTAGCTGTCAAACTGGCAGCGCGCCCGTCGCGACGACACCGCAAGCTCGCGAACGCGCGACGGCGCGAGCTGGCCGGCGCGTTGCAACCCGTTCGCGCATGCTGGTGTTTCGCTCGTTCACGGTCGGGCTTCTGGCCGCATGTTTCATCGTGCTCGCGTATCGGCCGTCGGTGCAGATCTTCATGCCGCGGCCCCCGCCACCGGCGCCGGCGCCGGTCCGGATCTTGCCGCCCGCGCAGACCGCGCCCGTGCCCACAGGGCCCGCGACGATCATCGATGTCGCGCACGACTATCCGATCGCGCAGATCTCGTCGCTCGTGCGGCTCGCGCCGGGCGAGCGCATCGTGTCGACCGACGAACGCTGGATGGCGGACCAGCTCGACGCGGTGATCGCGCTCGGTGGCGTCGCCAACGCGGTCGCGGGGCATTACATCGACATCGCGGTCGCCGGGCCTAGCGGCGAACGCCGCGTGCTCGTGCTGCTTCACTGAGTCTGCAACAGCCCGACGTCGTGGCACGCATCGACGACGCGCTTGCGCAGCTTCGCGGCGGAGATGTGGTTGAGCGCGATGTTCGCGCGCTCCTCGTCGTTGTCCTTCCGGCACGCGATGATGCCGATGATGACGTAGGCCTGCTGCACGTGCGTGGGCTGGATGCCCTCGGTGTTGAGCGCCATGTTCGCGAGCTGGCGCGCCTTCGTGAAGTCGGAGCTCGCGAGCGCGGCCTCGGCGCCGGCGAGCTTGTCGGCGCAGCCGTCGTCGGGTTCGGTGGTTGCCGCCGGTGGCGGAGCCGTGGACGAGGAGCGCCGGGGAGGATCGTGCTTCACGAGCGGTTGCGGCTGCGGCGGCGGTTGCGGCGGCGGCTGCGGCGGCGGTTGCGGCGGCGGCTGCGGGTGCTGCTGCGGCGGCTGCGGCTGCGGCTGGTGCGGCGTCGGCGTCGGCTGCGGTTCCTGGAGAGCCACGGTTGGCGCCGGCTCGCGCGTCGCGACGTACATCACCACGGCCGCGATCGCGGCGACGCCGAGCGCGACCGCGGAGATGATCGTGATCCGCCCCCGCGCGCGCGCGACCGTCGGCGTGAGCGGCTGCGAGACCGAATCCACCGTCGGTGCGCTCGGCCGCACCGGCTTGGGCTGCGCCTCGGCGACCGACCCGGCGTGATCGCCCGAGCCCATCGTCTGCGCGAACGCCTCGTTGCCGGTCGCCTTCTTGCGCTGCGCGCTCGGCGAGCTGCCGTCGAGAGGCGGCGTCGAGATCGGGCGGCGCTCCAGGAGCGGCTTGCCCGTGAGCGCCTCGATGAACGCGCCGACGCTCTCGAACCGCTCGGCCTGCGGCTTGGCGAGCGCGCGATGCACCGCGGCGACCACCGACGCCGGGAGCGTCGGCACGCGCTGGTCGAGCGGCACCGGCGGCTCGTACACCACCTTGAACACGACCTCGTGGATCATCTCGCCGTCGAACGCGGGCTGCCCCGACAGCATCTCGTAGACGATCGCGCCGAACGCGAACAGGTCGGTGCGCTCGTCGACCTCGGAGTGGCGGCCGGTCGCCTGCTCGGGCGCCATGTACTGCGGCGTGCCGAGCATCGCCGACTCGGTGGTCTTCACCGTCTGCGAGCCGCGCATCTTCGAGATGCCGAAGTCGAGCACCTTCACTTGCTCGACGGCGTGGCCGGCGAGCTCGGTCGGGACGAGAAAGATGTTCTGCGGCTTGAGGTCGCGGTGCACGACGCCGGCGCGGTGCGCGGCGGCCAGCGCCGATCCGATCTGGCGCGCGATCGACAGCGCGGGCTCGAGCTCGAGCGGCGCGCGCCGGATGCGCTCTGCGAGCGTCTCGCCTTCGAGGTACTCGAGCACGAGGTACGGCGTGCCGTCGGGCATGACGTCGAAGTTCTCGACGCCGACGATGTTCGGGTGACCGAGCCGCGACGCGATCTCGGCCTCGCGCTTGAACCGCGCGAGCACGTCGCCGTTCGCGATCTCGGTGTGCAGCAGCTTGATCGCGACCTTCTTGCCGGGCAGCCGGTTGTGGCTGGCCAGGAACACCGAGCCCATGCCGCCGCGGCCGATCAGCGCCTCGATCGTGTAGGTACCCCCGATCACCGACCCGACGTCGACCGCGGATCGCGCTGGGGAATCCTGCATCGCCATCGCGCGTCCAAGTATAATGACACGTCCGATGCGTGCACGACTGGCTGCGATCACCGCGACCGTGGCGCTCGCCGCGACGGCAAGCGCCGAACCCAAACCGACGGCTGTCGACATCAAGCCGTTTCGCGATCAGCTGATCGTGCTGCAAGACGCCCAGGGTGGGACCTACGTCGTCCAGCCCGGCAACGATGGCCGCGTGTTCTATGGCGTCGGCAAGACGCTCTACGAGCAGGTCGTGCTGACGCGGTCGTCGGACGGCGAGCACAACTCGTGGAGCGTTGGCCTGTGGGCTCCGCGCGTACCCGACATCGCGCCGGGCATCGTCCGCAAGACCGACGAGGGCGAGTACTTCCGCTACTGCGGCGGCGAAGAAGGGCGCGTCCAGCTCGTGCAGCGCACCGGCGACGCCGCGACCAAGGTGCTCGACAAGTCGACGTTCATGACGTCGGCGATGATCCGCAAGCCGCGCTGGCTCGCGCGCGACGACTCGCTCGTTTACTACTACGTCGACGAGATTCGCCAGGTGTACGGCGGCAAGGGCTATCGCGTGTTCGTCGGCAAGAAGGGCGCGATGAAGGAGATCCCGCTCGTCGATGTCGCGACCGACACCGCGGGCGACGTGTTCGCGACCAAGACCGGCGATCTGCGCCTCGTGCGCGTGTTCAACGACGCCTCGCACGACACCGCGGTCTGGGTGAAAGGCGAAAAGCGCACGACGCTGTTCTTGCTCGACGTCGACGCCAACTCACCGCTGATCTACCGCGACCTCGGGGTCTACGGCTTCGTGGGGACGATATGCGAGAACTTGTAGTCGCGCTCGTGTGCGGCACCGCGGCGCTCGCGCATGCCGACAAGCCCAAGCCGATCGATGCCAAGGCCGTCGTCGACAAGCTCGAGGTGTTTCGCGACGAGCTCGGCAACCTGTACGTCCTGCCCCGGCCGGACGCGTTCAGCTTCGAAGACGCGCAGCAATGGGTGTTCTACGGCGACAGCAAGGCGCTGTATCAGCAGCGCATCATCGGGGCCTCGGGCGAGCAGGGCAAGCAGTACGAGTTCGACCTGTGGGCGCCACGCGCGAAGGGCATGAACGTCGCGCGCATCGAGTACGCCGACAACAAGTACCAGCTGCGCTGCCGGCACACGAAAGAGGGCGTGCGCGTGCTCACCGCGCTCAACGCCGACGAGGCGCGCACGGCGCTCGCGCACGCGACGTTCTGGCCGCCGCTGTGGCAGCGCCAGGCGCACCTGCTCGCGCGCGACGACGAAGGTGTTTACTACTACGTCGATCAGCTGCGCGACGAGATCGGCGGCAACGGCTTCCGCGTGTTCGTCGGCGTCAAGGGCGCGATGAAAGAGCTCGCGATGACGAACGTCGTGAGCGACAGCGGCGGCGAGATCTTCGCGACCCGGACCGGCCAGCTCAAGATCGTGCACGGCGAGGACGGCAAGGGGTACTGGATCAAGAGCGGCAAGAAGACGGAGCTCACCGTGCTCGAGGCGGTCGACAACCGTTATCTCATCTACCGCGACCTCGGCATCTACGGGCCGCTCGGAGCGGTCTGCGACGATCTATAGTCGCGCGCATGAAGCTATCGGGATCGGTCGCGCTCGTCACGGGTGGTGCATCGGGGCTCGGCGCGGCGACCGCGCGACGCCTCGTGGAGGGCGGGGCGAAGGTCGTCCTCGTCGATCGCGACGAGGCGCGCGGCGGCGAGCTCGCGCGCGAGCTCGGCCAGACGTTCGCGAAGGCCGACGTCACCGACCCCGCGCAGGTCGAGGCCGCGATCGCCGCGGCCGCCGCGCTCGGGCCGCTGCGGGTCGCGGTGTCGTGCGCGGGCGTCGGCTGGGCGTCGCGCACGCTCGACAAGACCGGCAAGCCGCACGACCTCGAGCTGTTTCGCACCGTGATCGGCATCAACCTCGTCGGCACGTTCAACGTGCTGCGGCTCGCGGCGGCGCAGATCGCGAAGGCGGATGCGGTGGATGGCGAGCGCGGCGTGATCGTGAACACGGCGAGCGTGGCGGCGTTCGACGGCCAGATCGGCCAGATCGCGTACGCGGCGAGCAAGGCGGGCGTCGCCGGCATGACGCTGCCCGCGGCGCGCGATCTCGCGCCGGCCGGAATTCGCGTCGTCACGATCGCGCCCGGTATCTTCGACACGCCGATGCTCGGCGCGCTCGCCGACGACAAGCGCGCCGCGCTGTCCGCCGATGTCGTGTTCCCCAAGCGGCTCGGCTCGCCTGCCGAGTACGGCGCGCTGGTCGCCGCGATCGTCGAAAACGGCTACTTGAACGGCGAGACGATCCGGCTCGACGGCGCGCTGCGGATGCCGCCGAAGTAGCTGAGGTTCGACCTGCGGCTTCCCACTACTTCGTCGGTGCCAGATCCGCCGGGAACTTGTTCGGGATCTCCGGCACGACGTGCTCGTACAGCCACGTGTACGTGAAGAACGAGCCGAGCACGCGCTTGGTGTAGTTGCGCGCCTGATCGTCGACGATGCCCTCGACGAACTCGTCGGGATCCCACGTGCCACGCACCTTGAGCATGCGGCGCACCGCCGCCGGGCCGGCGTTGTACGAGGTCGGCACGAGCAGCGTGAAGTCGTTCCAGTCCTTGAACAACGAGCCGAGGAAGCGCGAGCCGATCGTCACGTTCTTCTCGGGGTCACGCAGGTTCTCGCGCGTCGGATCGATCCCGGTGCCCTTGCTGAAGTCCTTCGCGGTCGGCGGGATCATCTGCGTGAGGCCGACCGCGTTCGCGTAGCTCTCGTCGAGCGGATCGAAGCCGCTCTCCTCGCGCACGATCGCGATCTGCATCGCGATCGGCACGTGGTTGAGCGCCGCGTGGCGGGTGAGCAGCTCCCAGTAGCCCTTCGGATACGCGATCTGCCAGCGCGCGCGGTTCGCGCCGACCGGCCAGCTCGCGCGGTAATCGAGCAGGTGCCAGCGCGTCGCCCACACCGACTGCGCCCACCGGTTCGCGCGATCGTCCAGCCACGCGGTCGCCCACAGCTTGTCGAGCTGGTCGGGATCGGTCGTGGCCTTCTTGTCGCCGGGCGCGACCAGCCCGAGCTTGCGCAGCTCCTGGCCTGCCGGCTCGCCGAGGCCGAGCCGCACGAGCTCCATCGCGCGCGCGAAGCCGGGCGCGTGCCACTCGGGCCGGTCCTTGAACGCGAACGCCGGCGCCTTCGGATCGAAGCCCGCCGGATCGGCCGAGATCTCGGCGACGGTTTGCTGGAACTGCGGCGGCGCGTTCTCGCGCAGCCGGTTGAGCGCCTGCAGCGCGTAGTACGCGGCGGGATACTTGCGCGCGCAGTCCTGCCACGCCGCGATCGCGTCGGGCAGCTGCTGCTTCGCGGCGTACGCGCGGCCGAGCCAGTACGTCGCCTCGGCGCGCGAGTCGTCGCCGAATACGCCGTCGTAGCTGCCGGTCGCCGGCACGACCGCGAGCTGCTGCTTCCACCACTTGATCGCGTCGTCGTAGCGCTGCTCGCGCCACGCCCGCCAGCCCAGCCGCCACATCGCCTCGACCGCGTTGTCGCCGTCGGGGAACGTGGTCGGCAGCGCCGACAGCACGGCCTCGACCTGCGCGCCGTCGTTGAGCGACGCCCACTCCTCGCCCTCGCGCAGCATCGCGTCGTCGGCGTAGCTGTGCTTCGGATCGATCTTCTCGGCGAGCCGGTAGCGCTCGATCGCGGTCTCGTGCTCGCCGATGTACGCGTACGAGCGCCCGGCTTGATACTCGCTCTTGATCTCGAGGTCGGTGTTCTTCGCGGCCTTGCACGCGGTGATCGCCTCGTCGAACAGCGGCGCCGCGCCCTTGCGATCGCGCGCCTTGAACCGCGACTGCGCGCGGTGATACGCGGCGATGCACATGTCGGCCTTCGAGATCTTGCGGTCGGCGAGCGCGTCGTCGAACGCCTTCTCCGATTCCGGGTTGCGCATCGCATCGAACAGCACCATGCCCTGCGCGATGTGCTCGGCCGCGGTGAGCTTCTCGGGGGTCGCCTTGAGCGCGACGAGCTGCGCGTGCGCCTTGGTCGCCCACGACGACAGCGGGTCGTCGATCTCGATCTCGCGGAGGAGCTTCACCTGCTCCTTGCGATCGGCGAGGGCTTCGGTCAGGTGAAACCGCGCCTCGCTGCGGAACGGGCCGTTCGGGTGGTGCTCGAGGTAGTCGCGGTAGTGCTTCTCGAGCGCGGCGCGATCGCCGGTGCTTTGCATCAGGTCGCCGATCAGGATCTCGGCATCGGGCCCGACGATCGAGCTGGCGTCGACCTTCTGCGCGAGCGGCAGCGCGAGCTCGGCGTGATGCGCGAGCCACAGCACGCGTGCCTGGTGGTACTCGAGGTAATCGGCGAGCACGGGCAGCTTCGCGAGCGCGGCGCCGTAGTGCTGCGCGGCATCGTCGTAGTTGCCGAGGTGATCGTCGCAGATGCCGAGCACGAGCTCGAGGTGCGCGGCGCGCGTGTCGTCGCCGGGCGCGCTGCGCGCCTTGCCGAACGCGGCCTTCGCGGCTTCCCAGTCGCCGGCGGCGAGCCGGGCCGCGCCTTCGATCTCGTCGGCGGACTTCCAGTACGGCTGCACGAGCGAGTCCGACAGCGCGCCGGCCTGCTCGGGCGCGGCGGCGTCGGCCGGCGCGGTCGCGACCGCCGCATCGCCGGCAGAGCCTTGCGCGCGAGCCGTCGGCGACGCGCGGCGCGTGCCATCGCCCGAGCAACACGCACACGCGAAGCAGACGATCGGGAGCGCACTGCGCATGCGTACGACCGTAGCAACGTGCCAGCCGCGCGCCAATATTCCGCGCGCCCCGCGCATCACGCTCAGCGCATGACGCGGTTGCGGCCGGCGTGCTTCGCGCGGTAGAGCGCGCGGTCGGCGGCGTCGACGAGCTCCTCGGGCGAGTGCGCCGGGCACGACGGAAAGCCGGCGACGCCGATCGAGCACGTCGCGCCGAGCTCGAGGCCCTGGAACGAGACCTTGGTCTGCTCGATGAGCTTGCGCAGGCGCTCGCCGGTGTGCAGCGCGGGGTCGAGCCCGGTCGCGCGCAACACGACCGCGAGCTCCTCGCCGCCGAACCGCGCGACGACGTCCTCGTTACGCACCGCGCGGGCGATCACCGACGCGAGCTGCGCGAGCACGGCGTCGCCGGCGAGGTGGCCGTGGGTGTCGTTGACCTTCTTGAAGTGATCGAGATCGACGAGCAACAGCGACAGCGCCGTCTCGTGGCGCTGGGCGAACTTCAGCTCGCTGTCGAGGCGCTCCATCAGGTAGCGCTTGTTGTAGAGGCGGGTCAGGCCGTCGCGCAGCGCCGACGACACCAGGCTCTCGTGGAACGACTCGTCGAGCGCGTCGTGGAGGCCGAACCGCAGCACGGTCGCGCGGCCGACCTGGATCTTGTCGCCGTCGCTGAGCTGGATCTTGCCGGTGATGCGCGTGCCGTTGACGAACGTGCCGTTGCGGCTGCCGAGGTCCTCGATCGACGCCTTGGCGCCTTCGACGCGCACCTGCGCGTGCTTGCGCGAGATGCCGTCGTCGTCGAGCCGGACCTCGGCGCCCTGGATGCGGCCGAGCAGGAGCCCGGTGCCGACCTTGAACATCTGGCCGGCGGCGCCGCCGGTCAGGACCGTCAAGCACGGACGGGGAGCGCTCGCCTCGGAGACCTTGCGCTGGATCTCCTCGACGTCGGTCGCGTTCGTATCCTCGTCCCACTCGTCGGACACCGAAGGCGGTCTTATCACTAGGAGGCCGTATTTCAAACGGCCGCCGTCGTTTCGATCGCATCGCCAGGCGCTCGGCTAGGACCGCGAAGGCGGCTTGCCGAGGCTCGCCCAGCACCACCTGGTCAGATCAGCGTCGAGCGAGACCGAGCGATCCGAGGCAGATCGCGGCGCACGCCCGCACTGGAACGAGGAGCGTGGTGGTTCCACGTGACGAGCGAAGCGCGGACGTACGCCGCGAGGTGACCGGAGCGTGACGGTCGCAGCCGGCGATGATCTGATCAGGTGGTGCTAGGCTCGGGCGGCGATCCAGGAGGCGATGGCGTGTAACAGCGCGGGCCGGTCCCCGAGGGGCCCCAGCTGGGCGCGCGCGTCCTCGCACAGGCGGCGCATGCGGTCGGCCGCGGCGGCGGCGTGCTCGGCGAGCTCGGCGTCGTCGCGGTCGTCGGCGTGCTGGAACGCGATGCCGATGGCCAGCCCGTAGCGGCCGAGCGCCTCGCGGTGGGCGGGCGGCGCGCCGGCGGCGATCGCGCCGAGCTCGGCCGACGCCGCGAACAAGGCGCCGGTCTTGGCTGCGTGCATGCGCTCGATGCCGGCCAGGTCGCGCGGCGGCCGGCCCGGCCCCCAATCGAGCCCGCCGGATTCACTCTGGCGCGCGAGGTCGATCGCCTGACCTGCCAGCAACTCGCGGACGCCGGCGCGGCGGGCGAGCACGGCGACGGCCTCGCCGGTGCGTGGCCCGAGCTCGGCGAGCGTGCCGAACGCCTGCGTCAGCAGGCCGTCGCCGGCGAGGATCGCGATGGCCTCGCCGAACGCCTTGTGCACGGTCGGCCGGCCCCGCCGCATGTCGTCGTCGTCCATCGCGGGCAGATCGTCGTGGACGAGCGTGTACGCGTGGAGCATCTCGATCGCGCACGCCGCGGGCATCGCGGCCGCGCGCGGCGCACCGCACGCCTCGGCGGCTGCGAGCACGATCGCGGGGCGCAGCCGCTTGCCCGGGCCGGTCGCGGCGTAGCGCATGGCCTCGGCGAGCCGGCCGGGATCGTCGGCAGGCGGCGCGAGCCGGCGTGCGAGCTCGGCGTCGACTTGCACGCGCGCGTCGTCGAGAAACGCCGCCAGCTCGGGCGGCGCGCTCGCCGGCGCGAGCGTGGTCATGGCTCCTCGGAACCTTCTTGGAACGGCACGGTCTCGACGCCGCCCGCCGCGCTCACGAGAATCTCGACGCGCTTCTCGGCGGCGACGAGCAGCTGCTGGCCCTTGCGCGCGAGCTGCACGCCTTCTTCGTAGACCGCGAGCGATTGTTCGAGCGAGAGCTCGCCGGTCTCGAGGCGCTGCACGACCTCGCGCAGGCGCGCGAGGATGACGTCGAAACCTGGCTCGTTCGACTCGGCCACGGCGGCACCATAGCATCGCTTGACGCATCGACAGCCTTCCGGGAAGCTGATTCCCATGGCGGAGCGGTCCGACTTTCGGCCGAACGACACCGGCGAGCTCAAGGAGCGCTGGCGAACGTACGTGCAGGACCGCAGGCTCAACGTCACCGCGCAGCGCGAGGCGATCGTCGAGCAGTTCCTGCGCACGCGCGACCACGTGTCGATCGACGAGCTGCTGACGAAGGTGCGTAAGCGCCAGCCCAAGGTCGGCTACGCGACCGTGTATCGCACGCTCAAGCTGCTGGTCGACTCCGGGCTCGCGGTCGAGCGCCAGTTCGGCGACGGCCAGGCGCGGTTCGAGGTCGTCGGCGATCACCACGACCACCTGATCTGCGTCCACTGCGGCTTGATCCTCGAGTTCGAGGACGACGAGATCGAGCGGCTTCAAGATCGCATCGCGACGCGGCTCGGCGGGTTCACCGTGCTGCGCCACCGCCACGAGCTGTACGGGTTGTGTCCAAAGCAAGCGGGCGATCCATCGGGCGCGTGTCCGAACGAGCAGCAGCGCAAGCGCGGCTAGGACGCTGGTCGTGCGACCCGGCGCCCATCCCGGCGCACGGATCGAGTTGCGACGAGCGCGACGTGCACGCGGTGGCGAAACCCAGAACGAGGATGAAGTGGCGCATGAGCCACCAGGCGCAGACGCCGCGCGAAACCCACCACTATTTTTCGCGCAGCCGGCGTCGCAGCCATGCTTCCGCGACCTTGGCGTCGCGCGCGACCGTGTTGACATGTACGTCCAGCACCTTCGCGATCTCGTCGTGGGTGAGGCCGCCGAAGTACGACAGCTCGACGACGCGCGCCTTGCGGTCGTCGAGCTCGGCCAGCGCCTCGAGCGCGGCGTCGAGCGCGAGCAGCTCGATCGGCCGCGCGTCCTGGCCGATGCGGTCGTCGAGCTCGATCGGCCGCACGCCGCCGCCGCGCTTGCCCGCGTCGCGCTTGCGCGCGTGATCGACGAGCACCTGCCGCATCGTGCGCGCCGCGATCGCGTAGAACTGCACGCGGTCGTTCCACTCGGGGTGCGCGCTGCCGACGAGCCGCACGTACGCTTCCGACACCAGGTCGGTCGGGCGCAGCGTGTGGCCGGGTCGCTCGCCGTGGAGATAGCCGGCCGCGATGCGATGCAGCTCGCCGTACACGCGCGGCACGAGCTCGTCGAGCGCCGCGCGGTCGCCGCCCTGCCAGTCGCGCAACAGCAAGGTCACCGTCCGCGGCTCGTCCCCCATCGCCGCCATCTTAACCGCTTGACTCCACGAGACAATGCCGAGCATGGTGGGTTTCGTGCGGCGGTTGCGCACGTATCGCCATGACCGGCCCGCGGTGGACGCAAGTCGAAGACCTGTTCGTGCGCGCGCTCGACGAGCCGGCGGCGACCCGCGCCGAGTTCGTGCAGCGCGAATCCGGCGATGACGGCGAGCTCGCGCGCGAGGTGCAGTCGCTGCTCGACAGCGCGCGCGAAGGCGCGATCTCGTTCCACGACGTGATCGGCGCCGAGATCGCGCGCCTCGCCGAGACCTGGACCGCGCGCTCGGGCACGCGGATCGGCGCGTACCGGGTCGACGAGCTGCTCGGCGAGGGCGGGATGGGCGTCGTGTACGCGGCATCGCGCGACGACGCCCAGTTCCGCCAGAGCGTCGCGATCAAGATCCTGCGCCACGGGCTCGGCTCGCCGAACGCGATCGCGCGGTTTCGCGACGAGCGCCAGATCCTCGCGACGCTCGAGCATCCGAACATCGTGCGGCTGCTCGACGGCGGCAGCACCGACGACGAGCTGCCGTACATCGTGATGGAGCGCGTACGCGGCGTGTCGATCACCGCGTTCGCGAAGGCGCGCGAGCTCGCGGTCGCCGCGCGCGTGCGGCTGGTCGCGGACGTGTGCGCGGCCGTGCACTACGCGCACGAGCGCGGCGTGATCCACCGCGACCTCAAGCCCAGCAACATCCTCGTCGACGAGACCGGCGCGCCGAAGCTGCTCGACTTCAGCATCGCGCGGCCGCTCGCGGACGAGACCGCGCGCGAGGCGCACACGCGGCCGGGCGCGCTGATGTTCACGCCGGAGTACGCGAGCCCCGAGCAGGCCCGCGGCGAACCGACCGGCGTCGCGAGCGACGTGTACTCGCTCGGCGCGGTGCTCTACGAGCTGCTCGCCGGGCGGCCGCCACACACGGGGTCGCCGCAGGAGCTGCTCGCCAAGATCGGTCGCGAGGCACCGATGCTGGCGAGCATCGCCGCGCGGCAGCGCGAGCTCGCCGGTGACCTCGACGCGATCACCGCGCAGGCGCTGCACGACGAGCCGGCGCGGCGCTACACGAGTGCGGCGGCGCTCGGCGACGATCTGCGGCGCTACCTCGCCGGCGCGCCGGTGTCGGCGCATGCGCCGAGCCTCCTGTACCGCGCGCGCAAGGCGGTGCGGCGCCGGCGCGCGCCGATCGCGGCGGCGGCGGCGGCGGTAGTCGCGAGCGCGATCGCGTTCGGAGCGTGGCACGCCGTGGGCTCGCCGCCCGACGACGACTGCGGAGCTGCGAGCGAGCGCCTCGCCGGCGTCTGGGACGCCGCGACGCGGGATGCGCTCGCGAAGCGGTTCGCCGCGGCGCATCGCGCGGATGTCGACGAGGACTGGCGCTCGCTCGCTCGCGA
>DATJXL010000282.1:0-47187 GCA_035500135.1 Kofleriaceae bacterium | reverse complement strand
CGCGTGCTCCTCGTACGCGTCGGCGAGCTGGTCCTCGGCGTTGTGGATCGCGTCGCCGAGCACCGCCTCGAGCACGGGCTCGCGGCGGCCGGGCAACAGCGCCGACAGCGACAGCTGCGCGCCCGGAAACCGGCGATCGATCACGCGCTGCGCGGCGAACACGTCGGCGGTCTCGAGCGCGGCGAGCAGCTCGGTGACCGTCTGCTCCCACTCCGCGCGCTCGGGCGGCGGCCGCACGCCGCCGGTGACGTGCTGCTCGCCGAGGTACAGCCCAGCGAAGCACCACGGCGACGACGCCTCGGTCAGCCGCGACTTCACGCGCGCGGTCGCCGCGATCATCCGCGTGCGGCCGGATCTGCGATCGATGCGATCGACGAGCTCGACGCGGTACGCGTGGACGTCGACCGCCGGCAGGTCGTCGACCAGCGCGTGCACCGCGACGTGCGCGCACACCTTCTCGGGATCGATCCGCGCGGTGCGCACGCGGCGCTGCCACACGCGGCGGCCGTCGCCTTCGTCGTCGATGTTCGAGCGCGCCGCGGCCAGCAGGTCGACGAGCTCGGGCTCGACCGGCGCGCCGCCGAGCTGTTCGAGCAGCTCCGCGCAGCGCGCCGCGTACTGCATGCACTGCACGGTCTCGATCCCCGACAGCTCGTCGAAGAACCAGCCGCAGCTCGTGTACATGAGCATCGCGTGACGCGCCATCTCCATCACCGACAGCGCGCGCACGCGATCGCCGGCATCGAGCGTACGCGACGCGTGCGCGGCCAAGAATTCATCGCGCGACCCGCCGAGCACGACGTCGACGTACGCGTCGCGCGCGGCCCACGGATCGCGATACAGCTGCGCTCCGACCGACTCGAGCGCGGCGGCAGCGCGATCGCGCAGCCAGTCGAGCGCGTCGCGCAGCGGCCGCCGCCACGCCTGGTTCCAGCCGGGATGGCCGCCCGAGTTGCAGCCGCAGTCCTCGCGCCAGCGCGAGGTCCCGTGCGCACAGCTCCACGACGAATTCTCGACCAGCTCGACCTCCCAGGTCGCCGGCACGGCCGCGCGAAACTCGGCGTAGTTGGTCAGCCGCGTGCCGTCCCAGCCGCGCTCGACCTGGGACAGCGCCCACGCGAGCGCCATGTCGCCGTAGCGGTGGTGATGGCCGTACGTCTCGCCGTCGGTCGCGATGTGACACAACGTCGGACCGCCGCCCTCGACCGGTGTGCGGTTCGTCATGCGCGCGATGATCTGGTGGCCGTCGACGAGCAGCCGCTCGAACGCGACCGCCTGCGCCGTCATCCCGTCGTAGAAAAACAGATCGATCGTGCGGCCGGAGGGCAACTTGTACTTGTACGCGCGGCCCGGATCGACCGGGCTGGTCCGCCAGTCGCCGTTCGGCGGTCGCCACGCCTTGGCCTGATGCGGTGCGAGCACGGTGAACGCGATGCCCTCGGCGGCGAGTGCCTCGAGGCTCGGCGTGTCGACCGCGCACTCCGGCAGCCACATGCCTTCGGGCGCGCGGCCGAACCGCTTGCGAAAATCGGCGATGCCCCAGCGCACCTGCGTCGCGCGGTCGCGCGGCGACGCGAGCGGCATGATCAGGTGGTTGTACGCCTGCGCGATCGCCGACCCGTGGCCGCCGAACCGATTCATGCTCGCGCGATCGGCCGCGATCACGCCGGCGTGGACGTCGGGCGCGTGCAGCTCGAGCCACGACATGAGCGTCGGCCCGAAGTTGAAGCTCGTGCGCTCGTAGTTGTTGACGATCGAGATGATGAAGCCGTTGCCATCGACGACGCGCGCCGCGGTATTCGGGCGGTAGCACTCCGCCGTGATGCGCTCGTTCCAGTCGTGATACGGCCGCGCGCTCGGCTGAGGGTCGATCGCCTCGAGCCAGGGATTCTCGCGCGGTGGCTGATAGTAGTGGCCGTGGATGCAGATCCACTTCTCCGCGGTCATCTCGTGTTTGCATAACACGCGCGCGCCGGGCCGGCGTATCGTGAAGGGGTGCGATCCTGGGTCATCGCGATCGTGCTGGGCGGGTGTCAGTTCCGGTCGGGGACGTCGTCGCAGACGCCGCCGACCACCGACGCACCCTCCAGCATCGACGCGCGCGAGGTCGACGCGCTCGACTCGCAGCAGATCCCGGCCGACTGGTGGGACACGAGCTGGACGCATCGCCGGCTGATCACGATCGACAACTCGACGGTCACGCAGCCACTGTCGGCGTTTCCCGTGCTGATCTCGCTCGTGCAGAGCGCCAACGACGACCTGCTCGGCGCGACCAGCACCGACGTACGCTTCATCGCCGCCGATCACGCGACGGTGATCGCGTACGACGTCGACACCTCGAGCGCGGCCGGCGCGCTGTTCTGGGTGCCGGTCGACATCCCGGCGATGCCCGCGGCCGCGCCCACGCTCTGGGTTTACTTCGCCGACACGAGCGGCGCCGGTCCGGCTCCGAACCCGCACGCGGTGTGGTCGACGTTCGTCAGCGTGCATCACCTCGACGCCACCTTCGCCGACTCGACCGGGAACGGCCACACCGGCGTGCCGACGTCGGCGAGCACGACGCCGACGGCCGCCGACGGCCAGATCGGCACGGCGTTGGCGTTCGACGGCACCGACGACGCGCTCCCGCTCGCGACGACGACTGCGTACGATCTCGCGAACGCGCTCTCGGCCTCGGTGTGGATCAAGCTGACGACGTGGCAGATCCAGTGGGAGTGCATCGTGTGCAAGGGCGACAACGCCTGGCGCATCCACCGCGGCAACACGACGTCGCACGCCGATTTCGGTACGACGCCGGCGGCCGGCGGCTCCACCGCGAACGACAACCTCGACTCGAGCCAGAACGTCGACGGTGGCGCCTGGCACCTGGTCTCGGTCGAATACGACGGCGCGCACAAGACGATCTACGTCGACGGCGGCACCGCGCAGACCGACAGCTCGACCGCGATCGCGACGTCGTCCGCGCAGGTGGTCATCGGTCACAACGTCGAAGCGGCGGCCCCCCCCGACCGCTACTTCCTGGGTGACATCGACGAGCTGCGCATCGGCTCGCAGGTCCGCGGCGCCGCGTGGTTCGACGCCGAATATCGCGCGGCGACCGACTCGACGTTCGCACAGCTCGGCGCGATCGAATCGCTCCCCTAGATCGGTCCAGGCTACGCCTGACGTGCCGTCGCCACCGGAAGCATCGGCTGCTCGACGAGCGTCATCTTGCCGGGCAGAAACACGAGCCACGCCGGCCGATACTTGAGCAGGTACGACGCGCCCGGCAACAGATCGAGCGTGATCGCACCGATCGAGGTCTGCGAGCGGAAGATGTACGGATACCAGGCCTCGAAGTGATGCGTACCGGGCGGCACCATCAGCTGGTGCTTGCCCCATGGCCGTCGCTCGGCCCTCCCGTCGATCGCCAGATACGGCGTGATCAGGAACAGGATCCACATCAGCGGAAAGAAGCCGAGGTCGACCTCGACGCGTGCAGGTTCGGCGGCCACGCGGCGACGCTATCACGTGGCGACGAAGTACACGATCGCGAGTGGAGGCACCGTGATGACCAGCGACTGGTCGTGGCCGCGGCACGGCACGGCTTCCGCGGGCATGCCGCCGCGGTTGCCGATTCCGCCGCCGCCGTACGGCGCGGCGTCGCTGTTCAGGATCTCCTTCCAGAATCCCGGACGCGGCACTCCGATGCGGTAGCCGTCGCGCGGCACCGGCGTGAAGTTCGCGGCGATCACGACCGGCGGATCGCCGGCATCGCCGGTGCGCACGTACGCGAGCACGCTCGCGTCGCGATCGTCACCGACGAGCCACTGAAAGCCGACCGGATCGCAGTCGTGCGCGTGCAGCGCGCGGTGCTCGCGATACGCGCGGTTCAGGTCGCCGACCCAGCGCGCGATCCCGGCGTGCGCCGGGTGAAGGCCGACCGCCCAGTCGAGCTGCTGGTCGTGGTTCCACTCGTTCCACACGCCGATCTCGTCGCCCATGAACAGGAGCTTCTTGCCGGGCAACGACCACTGGTAGCCGTAGAGCAGGCGCAGCGTCGCGTACTTCTGCCAGGGATCGCCGGGAATCTTCGAGATCAGCGAGCCCTTGCCGTGCACGACCTCGTCGTGCGACAGCGGCAGCACGTAGTTCTCGCTGTTCTGGTAGATCGCGCGGAACGTCAGCTCGTCGTAGTGCCACTTGCGATGAACCGGCTCGTGCTCGAGGTACTTGAGCGTGTCGTGCATCCAGCCGAGGTCCCACTTGTAACCGAAGCCCAAGCCGCCGTGATCGGGCGGCCGCGTGACGCCGCCCCACGCCGTCGACTCTTCCGCGATCGTCTGGACGTCGGGAAACGCGGTGTAGACGGCGTGGTTGAACTGCTGCAGGAACGAGATCGCCTGGCGATCGTGGTTCGAGCCGTCCTCGTTCGGGATCCACTCGCCGGCCTTGCGCGAGTAATCGAGATAGAGCATCGACGCGACGCCGTCGACCCGCAACCCGTCGACGTGATAGCGGTCGAGCCAGCTCATCGCGGACGAGATCAAGAACGCGCGCACCTCGTGGCGCCCGTAGTTGAAGATGTAGCTCGTCCAGTCGGGGTGAAAGCCGCGGCGCGGATCGGCGTGCTCGAACAGGTGCGTGCCGTCGAACTCGCCGAGCCCGTGCTGGTCGGTCGGGAAGTGCGCGGGCACCCAGTCGACGATCACGCCGATCCCGCGCTGGTGCAGCTCGTCGACCATCGCCATGAAGTCTTCGGGCGCGCCGTAGCGCGTGGTCGGCGCGAAGTAGCCCGTGACCTGATAGCCCCACGACCCGTAGAACGGGTGCTCCATCACCGGCATCAGCTCGACGTGCGTGAACCCGAGCTGCGTGCAGTGATGCGCGAGCTGCGCGCCGATCTCGCGGTAGCCGAGCACGTCGTGGCGCTGGCGCCGCCACGACCCGAGATGCAGCTCGTAGATCGACATCGCGGCGTCGCGCGCCGAGCGCGCACCGCGCGTCTTCATCCACGCGGCGTCGCGCCACTCGTGCTGCGGCGTCCAGATGATCGACGCGGTCGTCGGCGGGTGCTCGGCGCGCGCCGCGAACGGATCGGCCTTGTCGAACGTGCGGCCGTCGGGGCCGGTGATCGAGAACTTGTAGCGCGTGCCGTGCCCGACGTTCGGCACGACGCCTTCCCAGATGCCGCTCGACTCGCGCGGGCGCAGCGGGTTCGCGCCGTGTCGCCAGCCGTTCCAGTCGCCGACCACGGATACGTTGCGGGCGTTCGGCGCCCACACCGCGAAGTACGTGCCGCCGGCCACGACGTGCGCGCCGAGCTTCTCGTACAGCCGATAGTGCGTCCCTTCGTTGAACAGGAAGAGATCGTGCGGCGTGAGCAAACTCTGGGTCGCGCTCGTCAAGGCGGCGAACCATACCGAGGGGTTACACGACCACGCAACCGCGGCGACGCGCTGCCGATAACCCTCGCATGACGACAATCAACCAAATCGGCTGGATCCTCGCGACTTCTCTGGCGGCGTGCGCGACGACTCCATCGGGAGTGCACCACGGCAGCGGCTCGGGCTCGGGCTCGGGCTCGGGCTCGGGCTCGGGCTCGGACTCGGCGGGCACGTTCGAGCTCGATCCGGAGGGCTTCATCGTGGACGGCTCGCGCTGGTGGTCGCCGACCAGCGGCCCGCAGCTGCTCGGCCGGATCGATGCCGGAGCGGACGCGAAGCTGATCGCGACGGTCGGCGACGTGCCGGTCGGCTCGCCCGCGACGATCGACGGCAACACGTGGTCGCTCCAGCTGCCCGACGGCACGATCGGCGCCGGCGACACGACGATCGCGCTCGTGCTCGGCGCGCCCGGCAAGGACGAGGTCACGCAGCAGCAGCTGTTCGACCTCGACACCGGCAACGTCGCGATCACGTTCGGCGGCTCGATGTTCGACGAGCGCAGCGACTCGATCGACTTCTCGAGCGGCGCGCCGGTCCACACGCACGGCGGCACGCCGGTCGCGTTCGGCACCGGCTGCCCCGACGTCTACAAGTACGCGTATCTGACGAGCGCCGGCGCGCCGCTCTGGGGCAGCGAGACGTCGCCGAATCCGCTCGCCGTGCAAGTCACCGGCGCGTCGCCGGTCGGCATCGATCCGAACGCGGTCGCGTATCGCGTGCGCGACGCGAGCAACACCGTTGTCCTCGACTGGACGCCGCTCGCCGTCGACGGTAACGGCGCGGGCGCGATCGCGCTGCATCGCGACGGCGAGAGCGGGATCGCCGCGCTCGAGACCACAGCTCAGATGATCCACATCGACGTGCGCTACGGCGACGTGCTCGCGCAGCAAGCGACCGCGACCGCGTGCATCTCGTATCACCCGCTCGCCGCGCCGCTCGACATCGCGCCGATCGCGCAGGAGGATGTCGCCGAGCTCGATCCGCCGCTGTGGGCGATGACCGTCTCGAACGGAACGAACCTGCAGGACATGCTGAACCAGCTCGGCGGCGCGCCGACCGTGGCCATCGCGCGTCAGCGGTTCGTCCAGTACACCGCCGAGCCGATCGAGCTCGACGTCGCATTCGCGCAGCCGACCGCGACCTGGACCAAGACCGTGTCCACGCGTTACGTGCAGCAGGCGACGGGCACGCTGTCGTGCGGCACGAACGAAACGAGGTCGACCGATCAGCGGTGCAGCACGCTCACGATCACTCACGGCTCGGATGTCGCGTCGAGTGGAACGCTCGCTTCGGGCCAGTGGGGGCTGTCGGTCTACGACGAGACCGCCGGCACGATGGACGGCGCCTGCACGATCACGGGGCTGCACGCGACCTGTACGATTCCGGCTCGCGCGCTCGGCGCCGCGCCGCACTCGTATCGCTTCGCGATCGGTCTCGAGAACGTCTCGGACCTGTGGCCCGCCGTGGCCGGTCCGTTCGGTGAGTACGACGTGAGCGGTGACAGCTTCGTCGGTCTGTACATGCCGAGCGAGGTGTCGCACTGCACCGAGCTCACGACCAAGGTCGTGAACGGGATCGACGAATACACGTGCGCGTATGCCACCTACGGCCGCATCCAGGCGCTCGGCGCGGCATCGCTGGCGTTCAGCGCGATCTCGGCGACGGTGAAGACGGCCGTCGGCACGAGCGTGCCGCTCGCGGCCGTGACGTACGGCCCGTCGCCCGATACCAGCACCGCGATGACCTGGAACGGCGGCGTCGCGACGCTGCCCGGCCAGTGACGACTCAGTCCCAGCCCGGTTCGTCGATGCCGTCACCGCCGGTCGCGCTGTCGCCCGCCATCTCCGAGGCGGACGGCGGCGCGGGTTCGTCTTTTCGGGCGGTCGGATCGTCTTCGGGGAGGTCCCACGCGGTATCGAGCTCGTCCATCGGCGGTAGCGTCGACGCCGACTTGCGGCGCTGCGGCGGCTCGGCGCTCGGAGCGGCCTCGGCGACCACCGGCGGTGCCGGCACCGCGGGCGCGGCAGCCGGCTCGAACTTCGCCGGCTGCGTGATCGCTTCCGAGGACGGGACCGGCGCGATCGGCGCGGCCGACGTCTCGGGCGCCGCGGTGATCGGCTGCTCGGCCGAACGGCGACGCCGGCGGCGGCCGCGCTCGCGATCGCCGCGGTCGCCGCGGTCGTCGCGCTCCTCGCGCGCCGGCTTCGCACCGCCGCCGGCTGCCTCGAGCACGCGCACGCACGTGTCCTCGAACTTCGCCGCGAGCGCGCGATCGTCGTCGTCGAGAATCGGGCCGATCTCGGCCCACTGCGCGCGCAGCTCGTCGACGACCTCGATCGGATCGCGGCCGGAGAACCGCAGATCGCCGAACGCGTTCTTGCGCATCGCCTGCTGCAGCTGCGCCGCGATGTCGGCCGGCGCTGCGCCCGCCGCGACCGCTTCGGGCTGCTTCGGCAGCAGCTCGGCCGCCTTGTCGACGAGCTTGCCGCGCCTGGCGCGCAGCGCGGTCGGATCGAGCTCGCTGCCCTTGATGGCATCGGCGTGCGTGGCGATCACGTGGCGCACCATGTCCTCGATCTCGCGGGCGAGACCGCCGAGCTCGCGCGCCTTCGCGCGCGCTGCAACGGCTCGGCTCACCACGTCGTCGCCGCCCGCGATCACGGCCGCGAGCTCCGCCTTCACGGCGTCGCGCTCGGCGCGATGCGCGTCGGCCTCGGCGTCGCGCGCGGCGTCGCGCTTCTCGAACAGCGAGTCGCACGCGCGGCGGAACGCGGTCCACACCGCGTCGGCATCGCGACGCGGCACGAACCCGATGTCCTTCCACTGCCGCTGCAGCTCCTTGACCTCGGCGATCGCCTTGCCCCAGCCGCCGCCGCCCGGCGCGGCATCGGCCACCGCCTGGGCGCGCGCGATCAGCGCCTGCTTCTTCGCGAGATTCTCGCCCTCCTCGGCGTGGCGCGCGTCGAGCAGCGGCTTGCGCCGCTCGAAGAAGCGATCGCACGCGCCGCGGAACCGCTTCCACAGCTCGTCGCCTTGCTTGCGCGGCAAGAAGCCGGATTCCTTCCAGCTCGCCTGCAACGCCTTCAGCTTCTCTGCGGTCGCCGCGAAGTCGCCCCGTGTCGCCGATCCTGTCGAGTCCGCGGGCACCGCGGAGTCGAAAGCGTCGGCCAGGCCTTCGGCTTCGGCGATCAGCGCCTCCTTGATCTTCGCGACCTCGGCGAACTTCTCCTGCTCGCCCGCGCGCTGCACCTTCACGATCTCGTAGATCTGATCGCACGCCCCCTTGAACTGCTCCCACAGCTCCTTGCTGCGGCGCTGCGGCATCGCGCCGACTTCCTTCCACAGCGCCTGCAGCTGGCGCAGCTTGTTGCCGAGATCCGGCGTCGCCGGCGCGGCCGCGAGCTCCTTCGCGGTCTGGATCAGCGCCTCCGCCTTCGGCACGTTCTGGAAGCGCGCCCAGTCCTCGGCCTCGCGCAGCTCCTGCGCGCGCACGACGAGCTTGCCGCGCGCCGCGGTGTAGCGATCCGACAGCGCGTCGCGTTCGGCGCCGATCACCTTGCCGATCTGCTCGAACGCGCGCTGCGCTTGCTGCAGCACGCGATCGATCTCCCTGCCCTGCTTGGACTCGGCGAGCTTCTCCATGTCCTCGCACATCGCGGCGAGGCTCGCCGCGATCGACGCGCTGCGCTCGGCGTCTTCCTTCTTCTTCACCTCGCGCGCGGCCTCGCGAGCCTCCCTCTCCGCGCGCGCGGCGTCGTCGTCGCGCGGCAACGCCGGCTCGGGCTTGGTCTCGATCTCGTCGCGCGGAGCCGGAGCCGGCGCCGGCGTGCGTTCGACCGTCGCGCGCACACGCTCCTTCTCTTCACGCGCCTCGCGCTCGACCACGCGCAGCTCCTGCGAGCTGCGCGCCTGCTGGTCGTGCACGTCCTTGCGCCGCCAGAACCGCTCGGCGGCCTTCGCGAAGCGCTCGTCGCCGTCATCCGCGGCCTCGCCGAGCTTGCCCCACGCCTCTTCCATCGCGCGCACCTGCGGCGCGACGGTCGCGAAGTCGTACGAATCGGCGACGGCCTCGAGCTCGCGCACGAGCTGGGCCTTCTCGGCGCGCCGGCGCTTGACCTCGTCGGGTAGGCCGGGCTTCTTCTTGTCCTCCGCCTCGTCGATCTGCTGGACGATCTTGCGCGCGCGCTGGCGCACGGCCTTGTTCTTCGCCTTCTGCGCGACCTGCTCGAGCCGATCCTTGTCGTCGAGCTTCTCGACCGCGGCGAGCGCGACTTCCTTCTGCGTCGTGTCGGTCGCGAGCGCGCGCAGCGTGTCGGCATCGTCGATGCGGCCGACCGCGGCGAGCCGGATGTCCTGGGGCGCGTCGCGCTTGGCGAGATCCGCGAGCGAGCGCGAATCGCGCAGCTCGCCGAACGCGCGCTTGCGGATCGCCGGCTGCGCGGCACGCATCGCGACGTCGACGAGCGCGGCCTGGTCGCCGAGCTTGATGATGCCGCCGAGCGCGGCGCCGGCCGCGTCGGCATCGTCGCCGCACGCGCCTTGCACCCACAAGCGAGCTGCGCGCTCGCCCGCGAAGTCGCGCAGGCTGCTCTCGCGCTCGGCCGACGCGATCTCGGCGAGCACGTCGGCGGCGTCGATCTTCTCGATCGCGATGCGGCGCACGCCGCTGTCGCGATCGGTTCGAGCGATCTGGATGATGATGGCAGCGTCGTCCGCGGTCAAAGCCTTGACGGCTTCGGTGCGCACGCGAACGTCGCTGTGGCGATATTTGGGGCGGAACAGATCTGCGATCCCCATGGCAGGGGCGCAATCTAGGGGATCGCGGCGGCCCGCTCAAGGGGCGCGCGAGGCGACGAGCTCGATGCGGTTGCCCCACGGGTCGTCGGCGAAGCACCGGGCCTGGCCGTCGACGTCGACGTCGTCCCGGGTCGGCACGCCGGCGGCGGCCAGCCGAGCGCGCAACGCCTCGAATGCAGCCAGGTTGGCCAGCCGGAGCGCGGGGTGCGCCTTCTTCGCGGGCCGAAACTCGGACTCGATGCCGACGTGGAGCTGGTGGGCTCCGCACCGGAACCACAGGCCGCCGCGGGCGGCGAGCTCGGCCGGTTTCGGGATCTCGGGCAGCCCGAGCAGCTCGCCGTAGAAGCGGCGCGCCGCGGCCTCGCATCCGGACGGCGCCGCGACCTGGACGTGATCGATCCCGACGAACATCGACGGGACTATAGCGCGCGCTCTGCCAAAAACTCGCACCGGTGGCATGTGTGGTGCAGCGTGGCGCTATATGCAGCGCCTCCTCATCCTGTGCCTGATCGGAGCATCGACCGCTGCGAGCGCCGCGCCCGCCCCCCGTGTCACGGCGCGGCTGCACTTCGATGCGGTCCACGCCGGTTGCCAGGGGTTCGTGCCGGCCGCGGCCGCCGGCAACGCGTCGGCCAAGATCTCGCTCGCGTCGTGCGAGGCGCACGAGCGCACGCGCACGGTCACGCTCGTCGATCAGGAACGGTCGGTGCGGGAGCTGATGGCAGCCGTGGTGCCGTGTCTCGAGCTGCTTCGCGATGTCCAGGCGCGCGCGGGTCTCGCGTCGCAGGTCGCCGCGCTCGACGCCGATGCAAACATCTGGATCGGGATCGCGGTGCGTGCGCTCGGCACGGTGAAGGCGTTGCCGGCGTCGGCATCGCCCGAGCTGATCGCGCAGCACGACCTGCGCGTGCTGGCGCTGCGCGAGCGCGTCGATCACTGGTTCGATCGCGCCGCCGCCGACTTCGTCGAGATCGCGCGCATGGTACGCCGTCATCCCGAGCTCGCGCGCGATCCGTCGATCGCCGCCGCGGTCGCGGATGCCGCGCGCCACGTCGTGCCGACCGTCGCATCGCGCTGAACGCTCTAATCGCACAGGTCGAGCAGCTCGCCGACAATGTCGACGAGCCGGAAGTCGCTCGGCGTGAACACGCGGCGGATGCCGAGCGCGCGCAGGCGTTCGTGATCGGCGCGCGGCACGGTGCCGCCGAGCACGACCGGCAAGTCGGCGGCGCCGCGCGCGCGTAGCTCGGCGAGCACGGCGGCCGCGAGCTCGACGTGCGAGCCCGATAGCACCGACAGCCCGACGACGTCGACCGCCTCCTGCACGGCGGTCGCGGCGATCGCGGCGGGCTCGAGCCGGATGCCGGCGTAGATGACCTCGAAGCCGGCATCGCGCGCGGCGACCGCGATCACCTCGGCGCCGTTGGAGTGGCCGTCGAGCCCGGGCTTGCCGACCAGCAGCCGCGGCGTGCGCGACCGCGCCGCGACGCGCGCGCGGAGCGCGGCCCAGCCATCGCCGCCCGAACCGATCGACGCGCCGGCCACGCCGGTCACCGCGCGATATTCGCCCCACACGCCGCGCAGCGCGCCCGCCCATTCGCCGGTGGTCACGCGCGCGAGCGCGCATTCGATCGACGCGTCCATGATCGGCTCGCCGGCACGTGCGCACGCCTCGAGCCGCGCGATCGCCTCGCGCGCACGGCCCGCGTCGCGCCGCGCCCGCGTCGCCTCGAGCGCGTGCAGCGCGGCATCGGCCTCCGCCGCATCGGCGCGGAATATCCCGCCGCTGGAGTCGCCGACGAGCGGCGACGGGAGCCCCTCCGTCCACTTGTTGACGCCGACCACGGTCTGCTCGCCGCGCTCGATCCGCGCCATGCGCGCCGCCATCGCGCGCACGAGCTCCTGCTTGCAGTACCCGGTCTCGATCGCGCCGCGAATGCCGCCGATCGCGTCGATCGCGGCGAGCTCGCGCTTCGCCGCCGCGCACAGCTCGCCGACCTTCGCCTCGACGACCGGATTGCCCGCGAACAGATCCGCGTACTCGAGCAGATCGGTCTCGTACGCGAGGATCTGCTGCAGCCGGAGCGACCACTGCTGATCCCACGGCCGCGGCAGCGACAGCGCCTCGTTCCACGTCGGCAGCTGCAGCGCGCGGCAGCGCGCGTCGCGCGACAGCGTGACGCCGAGCGCCTCGATCAGGATCCGCCAAGCGTTGTTCTCGGGCTGCTGCTCGGTGAGGCCGAGCGAGTTCACCTGGACGCCGTAGCGAAACCGGCGCAGCTCGGGGTCGGTCACGCCGTAGCGGTCGCGGCAGATCTCGTCCCACAGCGCGCCGAACGCGCGCATCTTGCACATCTCCTCGACGAACCGCATGCCGGCGTTGACGAAGAACGACACGCGGCCGACGCATCGCGCGAACGCGCCCGCGTCGACGCGGCCGCGCGCGCGCACGCGATCGAGCACGCCGATCGCGTCGGCGAGCGCGAACGCGAGCTCCATCACCGGCGTCGCGCCGGCCTCTTGCAGGTGATAGCTGCAGATGTTGGACGGGTTCCACTCGGGCAGGCGCGCGACGCCGAATTCGTAGGTCTCGGCGGTGAGATCGAGCGACGGCTCGGGCGGGAAGATGTACGTGCCGCGCGCGAGGTACTCCTTGACGATGTCGTTCTGGGTCGTGCCGCGCAGCGTGCGCTCGTCGACGCCGCGCTCGCGCGCGAGCGCGACGTACAGCGCGAGCAGCCACGCCGCGGTGCCGTTGATCGTCATCGACGTGTTCATCTGCTCGATCGGGATGCCGTCGAACAGCGCGTGCATGTCGTCGAGCGACGCGATCGGCACGCCGACCTTGCCGACCTCGGGCCGCGCGAGCGGATGATCGGGGTCGTAGCCGCACTGCGTGGGCAGGTCGAACGCGATCGACAGCCCGGTCTGGCCGGCCGCGAGGTTGCGCCGGTACAGCTCGTTCGACGCGCGCGTCGAGGTGTGGCCCGCGTACGTGCGGAAGATCCACGGCCGGTCGGTCACGACGAGACCTTACCCGCGACGCAAGCTCACCGCGAGCCCGCCGAGCGTGATCGCGGCGCCGAGGTACGCGCGCACACCGAGCGAGATCGCTCGCTCGAACAGCGCGTCGCACAGCAGCGCGACGAGCGGGTACACGAACACGAGCGTGCTCGTCGTCTGCAGCGACGTGCGATCGAGCAGCCAGAAGTAGACGAGGAACGCGACGACCGAGCCGACGATCGCGAGGTACGCGAGCGCCGCGGTCGGCGCGACCGGCGGCGGCCACGGCACGGGCTCGCGCGCGGCGAGCGCGACCGCGCCGAGCACGAGCGCGGTGACCGCGAGAAAGATCGTGGTCGCGATCAGGGTCGGCACCGCGCCGCCGCTGCGCTTCATGATCATCGAGTAGATCGTCGCGACCACGACCGAGCCGACGACGAGCGCGACGCCGACGGCCTGGCGCGCCGACACGTCGAGCCGATCGAGGAACAGCACCGCGACGCCGGCGAGCGACACGCACGCGCCGATCACGTGCTTGCCGGTGAGCCGCTCCATGCGGGTGGTCGCGAGCAGCACGGCGAGCACGAGCGGCTGGGTGCCGTACACGACCGCGGCGATGCCGCCCGACACCCGCTCCTCGCCGAGGTAGACGAGCAGGTAGCCCCCGGCGTCGAGCACGCCGGCGATCACGAGCGGCAGCCATTGCGCGCCGCGCGGCCACGGCCGCGCGCGCAGCGCGAGCGGCACGAGGACCGCCGACGCGATCGCGAACCGCAGGCCGAGCGACGCGAACGTCGGATAGCCACCCGGGCCGATGCACACGCGGATCGCGTACCAGGTCGTGCCCCAGATCAGCGCACACGCGAGGTAGGCGGCTAGGACAGCGCGTGACACCGAGGCTGCAAAGTGTATCCTGCGCGCATGCGAAAGATCCTGCTTGCCGCCGCGCTCGTCGCGGCAACCGCCTGCGCGAAGCAGAGCGACCACCAGAAGAGCGCGCCCGCGCCGGCCACGCAAGCCGACCCGGCCGCGGCGAACATCCCGACGGTGACGGTCGACGACGTCGACCACTCGCTCGCCGCCGGCTCGTGCACGCCGGTCGACGCGAACGGCGACGGCACGCGCAAGAAGATGGGCGTGATCCCCGGCGCGGTGCTGCTCACCGACGAGGACAGCTACGACCTCGAGCTGCTGCCGCCCGACAAGTCGAAGGAGCTCGTGTTCTATTGCGCGAACACGCACTGCGGCGCGTCGCACCACGCCGCGTCACGCGCGATCCTCGCCGGTTACACCAACGTCAAGGTGATGCCACAGGGCATCGCGGGCTGGGTCAGCGCGGGGAAGAAGACGCAGGCGATGTGAGGATCGCCGCGAGGTGCGCGTCGAGCGCATCGCCGTTCGCGGGCTGGCTGCGAAAGCCGATGTAGAGATCCGGGCGCACGAGGTAGAGGCATTCGGTCGCCGCGCCGTACGCGTCTTCGAGCGCGCCGGCGCGATCGAGCAGCACCGCGAGATCCGGCGGCAGCTCGCTCGGGCGATCGCCGCGCGGAGTGACGACGAACGTCGCGATCGCCGCGCCGTACCGGTCGCGGACGCGGCGCGCGATCGCCGACAGCGTCTCGTACCCGGCCGCGCTCGGGCTCTTGCCGTCGAACAGGAGCAGCGTGAACGCGTCGCCGTCGACGACGCGGGCGAGGCGAGTCGGCGTGCGCTCGCTGCCGCGCACGAGGACGCACTCGCCGTCGAGCGCGCGCGAGCCGGGCAGCGGGCCGGCCGCGAACGCGCGGTGCGAGCCGAGCGTCGGCGTCTCGCCGGTGCTGGTGCGGCCGACGCGCGCGCCGAGGAACGAGCCGACCGCTTCCCCGACGATCGGACTGCCGGGGTAGGCGACCGTGATCTGCGACGCGTCGCGCACGATCTTGCGGCGCACCGGCTCGAAGCTGGTGATGAAGCGAAGCAGCTGGTTGCGCACCGGCGCGAGCACGCCCTTGAGCGTGCCGACCTTCGTCGCGAGATCGGTCTGCGCGAGCACGCGGTGGCCGATCGCGTGGCGCTCGGCGTGATAGCTGTCGAGCAGCGCGTCGCCTGCACGGCCGTGCACGACGAGCGCGAGCTTCCACGCCAGGTTGTGCGCGTCCTGGATGCCGGTATTCATGCCCTGGCCGCCGACCGGGCTGTGGATGTGCGCGGCGTCGCCGGCGAGAAACGCGCGACCGTGGCGATAGCGCTCGACCTGCCGGCAGTGGATCTTGAACGATGCGGTCCACGCGGCGTCGCGCAGCGGCACGCTGCGGCCGGCGCGGCGCTCGACGAGCGTGCGGATCGCGGCGAGCGTCGGCTCGGCGTCCTGCCCGCCGGCCGCGCTCGCGATCACGCGCCAGCGATCGCCGGGCAGCGGGAAGAATGCGGCGACGCCATCCTCGGCGATGAACGTCCACACGTGATCGTGGGCGAGCTCCCAGGTCAGCGCCGCGTCGGCGAGCACGAACGTGTCCTCGTACGTGTGACCGGAGAACGTCGCGCCCAGCGAGTGGCGCACGGCGCTGTGCGCGCCGTCGCAGCCGACGATCCAGCTCGCGCGCACGCGCTCGTCACCGGTCGTGCCGCGCAAGACGGCTTCGATGCCGCGCGCGTCCTGGCTGAACGACACCAGCTCCTTGCCGCGCTCGACCGCGCCGCCGCGGCGCTCGAGCAGCGCGTGCAGCACGGTCTCGGTCTCGACCTGCGACACGCACAGCACGAAGGGAAAGCGCGACGCGAGCCCTTCAAACTCGATCTCGACGAGCGGCTTGCCGCCCGCGCTCATCGTGATGCCGCCGACCGGCACGCCTCGCGCGACGAGCTCGTCGGCGATGCCGAGCTCGTCGAAGATCTCGAGCGTGCGGGCGTGAACGCCGACCGCGCGCGACTGCGTCGTCGGCGCGAGGTTCTTGTCGACGAGCCGGACCCGCACGCCGCGCCGCGCGAGCTCGCCCGCGAGCACGAGGCCGGTCGGCCCAGCTCCGACCACGAGCACGTCGACGTCGCCGCTCATCGTGCGAGTATATCGCTCGCATGCACGAGATCGACGAATGGACGCGCCAGGGCGCCGAGGCGGATCGCCTACAAGCCTCCGGCCACTACGGCACGGCGCGCACCGCATATCTCGGGATCGCGCGCGCGATGGTCCAGGCGCAACACGTCGACGCGTTCGTGATGGCGAAGGTCGCGCTCGGCTTGCTCCTGTGCGAAGTCCGGGCCGGCAGCATCGGCGCGGCGTCGAGCATCTGGCGGTCGACGCCCGAGGCACCGCTCGGGATCGGCATCTACGCGCTCGACAGCGGCCGCGTCGCGGTGCGCGACCTGATGCTGTACTTCCTGCTGTCCGCGTTCTTGCAATCGCTGCGCTCCGAGAAGGCCGCCGCCGCTCCTGCGGTCGACGACCTGATGACGAAGGTGACGACGTTCGCCCGCGACGACCACGACGACGCGCTGCTCGTGCTCGCGCTCTCCAACTGGAAGACGCACGCCGCCGAGCTCGGCGCGGCCGGTGCCGGCGCGGTGGAGAAGATCGCGGCGCTCGAGCAAGCGCTCGGCCGCCAGGCGCCGGCGTGGAAGATCGATTTCCCCGAGCCGGCGGCCTGGGTCGCGCCCTAACCCTAGGCGATCGTCTCGCGCAGGCCGTCGTGCAGGCTCGTGCGCGCGACCACGCCGAACACGTCGCGCAGGCGATCGACGCGCGCGCGTGACTTCGAGATCTCGCCGGCACGCGGCGGCGCGAGCTCGATCGGCACGCGCTGGCCGCACAGCTCGATCACCGCGCGCGCGAGCTCGAGCACGCTGACCTCGCTGCCGGTCCCGACGTTCGCGAGCTCGAAGCGATCGCCGCCCGGCCGGTCGGCGAGCGCGGCCGCGATCGCGTGCACGACGTCGCCGACGTAGACGAAGTCGCGCGTCTGCGTGCCGTCGCCGAAGATCACGAGCGGCCGGCCGGTGCGTGCGCGATCGATGAAGATCGAGATCACGCCGGAGTACGGGCTCGACGGATCCTGGCGCGGGCCATAGACGTTGAAGAACCGCAGCGCGACCGCCGGCACGCGATGCACGGCGGCGTAGCAGTCGAGCGCGCGCTCCGACGCCAGCTTGTGCGCGCCGTACGGCGAGACCGGCCGGCACGGCGCGTCCTCGGCGACCGGGAGCGCGGCGACGTCGCCGTACACCGCCGCCGACGACGCGAGCACGACCTTCTTGACCGCCATCGCGCGCGCGTACTCGAGCACGTGCAGCGTGCCGCCGTAGTTGACCGCCATGTCCTGCAGCGGATTCGCGAGCGATTGCACGACCGACACCTGCGCCGCGAGGTGGACGACGCGCTCGATCGCCCCGTGCTCCCGCGTGATCGGCTCGAGGGCGGCGAAGATCCCGTGCGCGACGTCGCACGGCACGACGTGGAGGGCGGGATGGTCGAGCCAGCGCGCCAGATTCGCGCGCTTGCCCGTCGAGAAGTTGTCGAGCACGACGACGCGGTGCTCGGTCTCGAGCAGGCGATCGACGACGTGCGATCCGATGAACCCGGCGCCCCCTGTTACCACCACGATCGGCAAAGCACGCACGAGCACAGCATAGCTGGTATACGCGCTTCGTCATGCGCGCGATCCAGATCGATCGATTCGGTGGTCCCGACGTGATGCGCGCGGTCGACGTGCCCGAGCCCGAGCCGGCCGCCGGCCAGGTGCGCGTGCGCCACCGCGCCATCGGGCTCAACTTCACCGACGTGTACGCGCACCGGGCTCTACCCGGCGCCGCTGCCGCTCGTGCTCGGGGTCGAAGGTGCGGGCGTCGTCGACGCGGTGGGCGCCGGCGTCGCCGACGTCGCGGTCGGCGATCGCGTCGCCTATGCCGCGCGCCTGCCCGGCAGCTACGCCGAAGCGCGCGTGCTCGATGCCGCGCTCGTGGCGAGGCTGCCCGAGACGATCGACTTCGCGCGCGCGGCCGCGATGATGCTCAAGGGCATGACCGTGCAGTTCCTGCTGCGGCGCACGCGCACGGGCTTGCAGCCAGGCGACTCGATCGTGTGGCACGCCGCGGCCGGCGGCGTCGGCCTGATCGCGTGCCAGTGGGCGAAGGCGCTCGGCTACGTCGTCATCGCGACCGCGGGCTCGCCCGAGAAGTGCGCGCTCGCGCTCGCGCACGGCGCGGCGCACGCGATCGACTACCACCGCGAGGACGTGGTCGCGCGCGTGCGCGAGCTCACCGGCGGCCGCGGCGTGCCGGTCGTGTTCGACTCGGTCGGCAAGGACACGTGGGAGCGCTCGCTCGACTGCCTCGCGCCGTTCGGCTTGATCGTGAGCTTCGGCAACGCGTCGGGCGCGGTGCCGCCGATCTCGCTGCTCTCGCTGATGCAGAAGGGCTCGCTGTACGTCACGCGCCCGACGCTGCAGACCCACGTCGCGCAGCCGGGCGCGTCGCGCGCGATGGCGGCCGAGCTGTTCGACATGGTCGCGACCGGCCGCGTGCGCATCGCCGCCCGGCGCGAATATCCGCTCGCCGACGCCGCGCGCGCCCACGCCGACCTCGAGGCGCGCCGCACGACCGGGCAGAGCGTGTTGATTCCCTAGACCGTGGACGTGATCGATCCCGTGATCGTGATCGCGGGGCAACCACGATCACGATCCCCCGAACCCGATCCGCCCGAGCCGCCCGAGCAACACGTCGAGCGCGACGCGGTTGTCGCCGCCTTCGGGCACGATCAGATCGGCCCAGCGCTTGGTCGGCTCGACGTGCTCGATGTGCATCGGCCGCACGGTCGCGTAGTACTGGTCGCGCACCGACTGGAACGTGCGGCCGCGCTGCTCGAGATCGCGGCGGATGCGGCGCATCAGGCGGATGTCGGGATCGGTGTCGACGAAGATCTTGACGTCCATCTGCTCGCGCAGCGCCGCCTCGGCGAACACGAGGATGCCCTCGACGATCACGACCGGCGCCGGCTCCACGCGGCGCGTGTCGCTGCGCCGCGTGTGGGTCGCGAAGTCGTAGATCGGTACGTCGACGGCGCGGCCCGCGCGCAGCACGCGCAGATGCTCGGCGAGCAGCGTGCTCTCGAGTGAAGCCGGATGGTCGTAGTTGATGGTCTCGCGCTCGGCGCGCGAGAGGTGACCCTGGTCGCGGTAGTACGCGTCGTGCTCGATCGTCACGCAGCGGCCTTCCGGCATCGCGGCCGCGAGCTTGTGCGCGACCGTGGTCTTGCCCGACCCGGTGCCGCCCGCGATCCCGACGATCCACGGCCGATCGATCCCGGCGGTCATATCGAGCCCGAGATGATGTGGAGGAGCAGCGCGCTCAGCTTGCCGCGCACGTGCACGGCGGTGTGATCGAAAGGTCCGGCCTTGCCGGACCGCGCAGCGCCGTCGACAGGCGGCGCGGAGGGTGGATCGACGCTGACCTCGAGCTTGCCGATCGCGTCGGGCGGCGCGCTCGCGAACAGCGAGTCGATCCGCGCGTGCAGCGCGTCGGCCGCGCGCTTGGCCGCGGCCGCGTCGTGCGGGTCCGCGCCGAGATCGAGCGCGACGCCGCTCTTCTCCATGCGCAGCCAGCCCGCGAGATCGGTGCCCTTCGGCAGTCCGAGCGTGCCCGACAGGTCGTCGCCGCCGCCGCCGTCGAGCACGATCGCGACCGCGCGATCGGCGGGCTGCCGCGCGAACAGGTCGCGCGCGTGCTGCTTCGGCCCCGCGCCGTGGCGCACGAGATCGTGCACGGTGTCGGCGTCGAGGTCGGAGCGCGCCGCGACGTACACCGTGTGCTCGTCGATGAAGTCGAGCCAGCCGTCGTCGTTCAGGCGATAGACCGTCGCGTGATCGCTCGTCGTGGCCGGCTTCGCGGTGTCGCTGAGGCATTGCTCGACCGACGCGCGCTTCCAGCGGCCGCGCACGACGATCGTGCCGTGATTCGCATCGTTCGCCGAGCGCGCGCCGAACGCGACCCACTCGGCGTGGTCGAGCAGCGCGCGCACGCAGGTCGGCAGCATGTTCGCGAGCAGCGCGATGCGCGGATCGCGCGGCAGCTTGTCGAGCAGCTCGGAGACCTGCGGCTGGTCGCGCAGCTCGGACAGCTCGATCGCCGCGAGGAACCGCGTGTCGCCGGGCAGCCGCGCGACCGCGGCCGCGAGCTCGGCGCGATAGGTCTCGATCGACAGCGTCGGCTCGACCAGCGGGATCGTTTCCGGCTTCGGCGGCGGCGGCGTGGCCCACGGGTCGTCTTTCAGTGCGGGCGCCGCGACGGCGGGCCTGGGAAGAGCCGGATTCGGACCCGGGCTCGGGCTCGGGCTCGGCGCGACCGCGTCGTCGCCGCGCAGCCACCACGCGCCGCCGCCCGCGGCGACCACGGCGAGCGCCGCGGCGAGCACCCACGGCCGCCGCGACTTGCGCGCGGTCTCGGCCTTCGCCGTCGGCGCCCACGCGAGCGGCGTCTGCTGTTCGCCCGGCACCGCCGCGGTGGCGGCGTGCTCGCCCGCCGTGCGCTCTGCCTCCGAAGCGGGCCGCATTCGCGCCGTCGAGGCGGGCTCCTGTGCCGCGGCAGATCCGCTCGCCGCCGCGCGGACGGCCTCGGCGAGCGCACGCGCACTCGGAGGGCGATTTTGCGCCCGCGTCGACAGCGCGCGCCGCACTTCGCCGTCGAGCGCCGCTGGCACGGCGATGCCGAGGTCGCCGAACGGGCGCGGCAACAAGCGCGCCTCGGGGTCCGTGCTGTCGTCCCACGGCAAGCGCGCCGACAGCATCGCGTACAGCACGAGGGCGAGCTCGTAGACGTCGGTCGTGATGCCGGCGGCTTGCCCGAAGAAGCGCTCGGGCGCCATGTACGCGGGCGTGCCGCGCACGTTGCCTTCCTGCGTCGTGGTCGAAGCGGGCGCCGACAGATCCTTGGCGATGCCGAAGTCGAGCAACACGGCGTGCTTGCCGGCGACGACGACCACGTTCTCGGGCTACAGGTCGCGATGCACGAGCCCCTGGTCGTGCAGCGCCGCGACCGCGGCGCACAGCTCGTCGAACAGCGCGAGCGCCTGACCGAGCGGCAGCGGGCCGCGTGCGATGACGCGCGCGAGCGATTCGCCGTCGAGCCGTTCCATCGCGAGGTACGGCCTGCCGTCGGGCAGCTCGCCGACGGCGAGCACCTTCACGACCGACGCGTGCGCGATCTGCTGCAGCCGCTGCGCCTCGGCAAGGAACTGGGCGCGCTCCTTGCCGGTGCGCACGAGGCGCGCGTGCAGCACCTTGAGCGCGACGCGCCGCGGCCCCCACTGTGCGTCGTAGACCACCCCGCTGCCGCCCTCGCCCAGCACGGCATCGATGCGAAATTCGCCGAGCTGTGCGGGCACCGGATCCATGGGAGAGCGACCTCACCTTAACGCGCTTCGGCTAGGCGCGGGGGTTGCTACTTCCTTGGAGCGAGCCGAGGTACGCCATGATCCGACTCGCACTAGCTGAAGACCACACCATCGTTCGCTGGGCCCTACGTGAAGCGCTGGGCAAAGCAGACGACATCGAAGTCGTCGGGGAAGCAGGCACCGCGGCGGAAACGCTCGCGATGATCCAGAACGTAAAACCGGACGTTCTGCTCCTCGACCTAACCCTTCCGGACCGCTCGGGCTTCGACGTCCTGGCCGAGCTCAGGCAGATCGAGACCGCGCCGCTCGTGGTCGTGCTCACGTGGCACACCGAACCGAGCTACGCGGCGCGCGCGATCGCTGCCGGCGCCCACGGGTACGTCAACAAGGCGGTAGAGCCGAAGGAGCTGCTCGACGCGATCCGCGCCGTCAGCCGCGGCGAGCAAGTCATCCCACCCGGCATCGAGCAGCTGCTCGCGTCGGGCGACGGTCACCCTGCCAGCGCGCTGACCGCGCGCGAGCAGCAGGTGATGGAGATGCTCGCGCGCGGCATGACGAACCGCGAGATCGCCGAGCATCTCGACATCAGCATCAAGACCGTCGATACCCATCGCGGTCACGTGCTGAAGAAGCTCGGGCTTCGGAACAACTCCGAGCTCACGCGGTTCGCCGTCAAGCACGGCTACGTGTCGCTGTAGCGTCAGTCGAACGCGACCGTCGCCGCGCCGAAGTTCCCGCTCTCGTCATCCATCCACACCGGAGCGTACGTTCCCGGCGCGGTGACGATCGCGAACGCTGCATCGTCGCCGTGCAGCACCGGCAGTGCCGAGAACACCGGGCCCGGCGAACCGGCCATCCCCGGCAGGAGCGCGCTCGACACGATCGCCGCCGGTACACGGCGGGGCGACACCGGCGGGGCGTCGGCCATCCCGTTCTCGGGCTCGTTGCTGGTCGCGCTGACGGCATCGAACGCGCTGCCCCCGCCGAGCTCGAGGATCCAGACCTCGCGCTCGACCGACGCCGCGTCGTCGATGGTCAGCGTGGCCGCACCACCGTTGCCGTTCGTGACGTACCAGACCTCGCCGCACGACGCCAGGTCGTGCGTGAACGTCACGCTCACCGACACGAACGCGTCGCCCGCATCGTCGCTGACCGTCATCAACGGGGTCGTGTCGGTGATGTTGTTCGTCATCACGACGAGGAGATCGCCGGCGAGCGTCGGCGTGAGCGGGATCTGCGTGGTGCTGGAGTCGGTCACCAACATCGACTGCATCTGCACGACCGACAGTCCTCCCGCGTCGGCGGAGCCGCGCGCCGTGCCGTCGAACCCGACGTGGCCGCAAGCCGCAAGCCAGAGCACGACCCAGCGCATCTGTTCATTATAGGGCGGTCCGCGCGGTCACGGCGTGCTCGCGTCGTCCAGCGCCGCCGCGCCCTCCGCCGTCATGTTCGTCGTGACGCCCCACGCCGCCTTCTTCCAGTGCGCGCGCAGCGGCAAGAGCAAGCCGAGCTGATCGGTCAGCATCCGGCGCTCGACCGGGCGCGCGGCCGCATAGTCGTGGGTCTCGCCGGGATCGGCGGCGAGATCGCCGATCACCGGCACGCCGTTGCCGCCGACCCGCAGCTTCCAGCGCCCGACGCGCAGCGCGTACGCGCCCGACGCCATCGCCGCGAACGACGGCCGCGCCCAGCCGCGATCGAGCCCCTGGGCGAGCGACTCGAGCGGCTCGCCATCGTCGGGTCCGGGTCTGCCGAGCGCGGCGAGGACCGTCGGCGTCAGGTCGATCGCGTCGGCGCCTTCGTCGACGACCGTGCCGCCGGGAAACCGCCCCGGATCGTGAACGAGCAGAGGAACGCGCCACAGCGACTCGCGCAGCGAGCCGCTCCCGCCGCACCGTCCGTCTTCGAACAGCTCCTCGCCGTGATCGGCGGTGACCACGAGCAACGTTTGATCCCAGATCCCCCACGATTGCAGCCGCTGCACGAGGCGGCCGACCTGCACGTCGGTCGCGGTCACGGCCGCGTCGTAGCTCGCGGTCAGGCGCTCGAGCTCGGCCGCTGGCGGCGGGCTGGCCGGGCACGCCCTCGTCTCGTCGCTCGTGCCGATGAACAGGTACATCGGGCCGTCGCGATGCTTCTCGAGCTGCGCGAGCGCCGCGTCGACGACCGCGTCGCCCGGGATGATCGTGTTCGCCTTGCCCTTCGCGGTGACCACCACCGAGTAGTAGCCCGCGCGCGCGAGCTCCTTCGCGAGCAGCTGCACCTGCGACTCGTCGCCCGGCGCGTAGAACTGGCGAAAGATCGCGCTCGACTTCGCGAGCTCGACGAGGTTCGGGGTCGGTGCGCGCGCGCCGGGCGTGAACACCGGCACCTTGTCGGCGCGCAGCGCGTCCATCACCCACACCACGACGAAGCGCGGCGGATCGGCGGAGGGCAACGGCTTCGGCTCGGGCCCGACCAGCGTGACGCGCGCGTGGACGACGCGCGCGCGCGGACAGTCGCGCGCCGCGAGCGACAGCCGCACGACGCGGCCGGCGACCGCGGACAGATCGACGCGACTGGAGTCGCCGCCGAGCAGGCCGCCGGCCGCGGTGGCCTCGCTCGTGCGCGCCGACACCTCGACGCGGCACGGCGCGGCGACGTCGGCGACGAGGTTCGCGCCGTCGGGCACGGTGACGTACCACGCGAGCTCGGCGCCGCTCGCGAGCTCGATCGCGTCGGCCTTGGCGTCGAACGTCGCGGCCGCGAGCGGATCGGCGTCGCCCTTGGGATGCGACGTGCCGATCCGGATCCACGCGAACGCGACGCGATCGCTCGGCTTGCCACCGCGCGTCACGGTCTCGAACGCGAGCTCGTTCTCGCCGACGACGAACCGGCCGGGCTCGATCGGCAGCGCGACCGTCTGCCAGCCCGGCTCGAGCACGACCTGCGCGCGCCGGCCGCCGGTGCGTCCGTTGACCTTGACGTCGAGCACCTGCTTCTTCACGCCGCCGTACACGCGCGCGGTGATCTGCGTCGCCGCGGCCTGCGACGCCGACAGCGGCACCTCGAGCGACGCGAGCGCGTCGGCGAGCGCCGCGCGCTCGCCATCGACGGTCTGACCGAGCCGCCAGCGCATGACCGGCAGCCCGAACCGCGTGTAGCGCAGAAAGCCGAGGTCGCGCGCGTCGAGCACGACCTCGCCGTCGACCGCGCGATGCGCCGCGTGCCGGTTGTCGACCAGCTTCCACGCCGCGTGCTCGACGCGCGCCGGCTTCGGCGCGGCCGCGGCATCGGCCGGTGCGCGTGCGAGCTGCGCGGTGTCGTGCGGCGCCGCGCCGGCGTCGTCGCGCGTGGTCGCCGCGCCGTGGCACGCGGCGATGACCAGGCACGACGCGACGAGGCGGATCACGGCGGAGATTGTACGACCAGCCCCGGCGTGCTGCTTGCTTCGCGATCGACCATGGGAACACACATCCGGCTCGCGGCGATCGTCGCAGGGCTCGTCCACGTCGCGGAGGCGCGTGCCGACCCCGTCGTCCTCAGCGAGCTCCCGAACCACGTCACCGCCGGCTCGGTCACGATCGACGCGCCGCCGGCCGAGGTCTATCGGGAGGTCACCGAGTATGCGCGCTGGCCGCGGCTGTTCGGCGACGTCGAGTGGGTGCGCGTCGAGTCGGGCGGCCCGCGCGACGCCAAGCTGTGGTTTCACTCGCGCATCTTCGGCCACGATTTCGAGCTGAAGTTCGACAACGATCCCGGTCGCGCGATTCGCTTCCTGGGCGTCGGCGGTCCGCCCGGTGCCCACGCCCACGGCGAGTACGTGTTCCAGCCGATCGACGGCGGCAAGCGCACGCGCGTCGACGCGAACCTGTACGTCGACGTCTCCGGCTTCGCCTCCATCCTGATGCGCCCGTCCCGGGTGACCGCGATGCGGCGCGACAAGCTGCGGTCGGACCTCGCCGACACCGCCCACCATTTCGAGCACGCGGTCGGCAGCCGGTAGCAGATCGCGCTGCACGCGGCGCGCGTGCGTGTCATTCTCAGCGGACATGGGCTCGGGCCTCCGCGTGACGAAGCGCTTGCCGGGCGTCGCGATCGCGGCGTGGCTGGTCGCCCTCACGTGTCACGAATCGGAAGCGCCCGCGACGATCGAGGCGCAGCGCGCACGCCTGCCGCCCCCCGCCGAATGCACGAGCCCGATGTCGGGCAAGTGGCGCGCGCTCACGTACAACGAGCGCCAGGCGAGCTGGTACCAGTACACGCTCGAGGTCCACGAGGATCCGAACGACGCGAGCTCGCTCACCGGCATGATCTACATCGACGCGTGGATCGGCGACGCCGACACGCCCGAGCCACCGGTGCCGTGTCGCTGGCGCTATCAAGGCAAGATGGACGGCACCGGCACGTTCGTCGCCGGCCAGGTCGAGTTCTGGGGCGGTCCGTTCACGCGCACCGCGCAGATCTGCGGCGGCAACATCGGGTACAACTCCGATCACTTCAGCGGCAAGCTGCAGCCCGAGCTGCAGGAGTTCCAGGCCGTGAACAACGACGGCGGACAGGCCGTCAACGAGCCCGCCGTGTTCCGCCGCATCGGCTGCTTCGAGCAGGACGGCCGCAAGGACCCCGGCAACGTCGAGCCGCCGCCGTTCTTCCCGAAGCGCCGCAAGAGCGGCTGCTAGACCGGCAATCGCTAGCTGTTCTGGCGATACACGCGTGCGATCGCGACGGCATCGGCGTCGCCGGGATCGACGGCGAGGAGCACGTCGATCACCGCGCGCGCTCGCTCGTGCTGACCGGCCGCGCTCAGCTCGCGGGCGAGCTTGACGATCGTCGGGCCGTCCTGCACGGCGTCCCACAGCGCGCGCACGTGCGCCAGCGCGTCGGCGTCGCGGTTCTGCTCGAACCGGATGCGCGCCTGGTTGAGGAGCGCGAGCGCGACGAGTCGCGGAGGCGGTGGTGCGCTCGGATTCGCAGCCAGAGCGGTCGCGAAGCACGCGTAGGCGTCGGCGAGCCTGTCCTGGCGCTGGTAGATCTTGCCGATCTCGAAGTGCGCGGGTCCGTACGTGGAATCGACCGCGAGCACGTCGCGAAGCACGGCGAGCGCGGCGTCGTCGTCGGACGCGAGTGAGTGCGCGAGCGCCTTGTTGAACAGCACGAAGAGGTCGCCCGGCCGGAGCCGCAGCGCCGCGTCGAAGCAGCGCACGGCGTCCGCGTAGTGCTCCGCGCGGAAGTAGAGGACTCCGGCCTCGTTCGGCAAGCGCCAGTCCGACGGGCTCAGCACGGCGGCATGCTCGAACAGGGTCGCGCCGACCGCGAAGCTGCCCTGGTCGCGCGCTTCGAATGCGCGCTGGATGATCTCCTGCACGACATCGGAGCCGGTGTCGTTCGCCGCCGTGGCGCGCTTCGCGGTCGCCTTCTTGGGCCTGGCCTTGGCCTTCGCCTTCGCCTTGGCTTTCACGTTCGCCTTGGCCTTCGCCGTCGACGGCTTTGCCGGCTTCTGCTTCTTCGCGCCCGCGCGCACGGGTTTGCGCTGGGTCACCGCTTCTTCTCGTTCAGCTTCGCGAACGGGTTGTTCGTGAAGCCGGAGATGCCCCAGTTGTCGGGCTGCGGGTGCTGCTGCGGCGGCGGGCGGCGATCGCCGTCGCGGCGCGGCTCGTCGCGGCGCGGACCGCGGCGCTGATCGCCGCGCGGATCCCGCTGCTGATCCGGGCGCGCCTGCTGCGATGGCTCGCCGCGCGGCTGCGGTTGCTGGGGGCGCGGGCCGCGCTCGCCGCGCTCGCCGCGCTCGCGCCGCGGCCCCTGGCCTTGCTGCGGCTGCCCGCCGCGCTCGCCGCGCTCGCCGCGCTCGCCGCGCTCGCCGCGCTCGCCGCGCTCGCCGCGCTCGCCGCGCGGCGGCCGTTGCTGCTGCGGTTGCTGCTGCGGCTGGGGCGGCCGTGCCGACAGCGCGATCCGCTTGCGCTGGTGATCGACCTCGAGCACCCGCACGGTCAGCTTGTCGCCGACCTTCACGACCTCGCTCGGGTCCTTGACGAACTTCTCGCTGAGCTGGCTGACGTGCACGAGCCCGTCGTTGTGCACGCCGATGTCGACGAACGCGCCGAACGCGGTCACGTTCGTCACGACGCCCTCGAGCACCATGCCCGGTTTCAGATCGTCCATCGTCGTGACGTCGTCGCGGAACTTCGGCGGCGCGAACTCGGCGCGCGGGTCACGGCCGGGGCGGCCGAGCTCGGCGACGATGTCGCGCAGCGTCGGCTCGCCGACGTCACCCGAGACGTAACGCGCGAGATCGAGCTTGCCGACCAGCTCGGCGTTGCCGACGAGCTCGCCGACCGACACCCCGAGGTCCGCGGCCATGCGCTCGACGAGCGCGTAGCGCTCGGGATGGACCGCGCTGGCGTCGAGCGGGTTCGCGGCGCCGCCGATGCGCAGAAAGCCCGCGGCCTGCTCGAACGCCTTCGGGCCGAGCCCGGGCACGTCCATGAGCTGCGCGCGCGACGTGAACGCGCCGTGCGCGTCGCGGTACGCGACGATCTTCTTCGCGAGCGCCTTGCCGATGCCGGCGACGTAGCCGAGCAGCTGCGCGCTCGCCGTGCCGAGCTCGACGCCGACGAAGTTCACGCAGCTCTCGACGACATCGCCCAGCTTCTTGGCGAGCAGCGGCTGGTGGACGTCGTGCTGGTACTGGCCGACGCCGATCGACTTCGGCTCGATCTTCACGAGCTCGGCGAGCGGATCCTGCAGCCGGCGCGCGATCGAGATCGCGCCGCGGATCGTGAGATCGAGCTCCGGAAACTCCTCGCGCGCGAGATCGCTCGCGCTGTACACGCTCGCGCCGGCCTCGTTGACCTGGACGACGAACGTACCGTCGCGCAGGTTGGCCTCGCCGAGCGCGCGCTTGACGAACGCCTCGGCCTCGCGCCCGCCGGTGCCGTTGCCGACCGCGATCGCGCGCGGCGCGTGCGCCTTCACGAACGCGACGAAGTCGTCCTTCGCCTTCGCCATCTGCGCCTCGCCTTGCGCGATGTAGACCGTGACCGTGCCGAGGAACTTGCCGGTCGAGTCGATCGCGGCGCACTTGCAGCCGGTGCGCAGGCCGGGATCGACGCCGATCACGCTCGCCGCGCCGAGCGGCGACGCGAGCAAGAGGTTGCGCAGGTTCTGGGCGAAGATGTCGACCGCGGCCTGGTCGCTCCTGTGCTTGAGCTCGCCGCGCACGTCGTTCTCGACGCTGGGGCCGAGCAGGCGCTTGTACGCGTCGGTCACCGCGAGCTCGAGCTGCGCCGCCCACGGCGACGCCTTGTCATGCTTGGCGAGGCGAAGGATGCCCGCCTCGACCTTGTGCGCGTCGATCGCGACGTGCGCGCGCAGGACGCCCTCGGCCTCGCCGCGCCGGATCGCGAGGAAGCGATGCGACGGGATGGTCTTCACCGCCTCGGCGAACTGGTAGTACTGCTCGAACTTCGTGGGCTCGTCGGCCTTGCCCGGCACGACGTCGCTCGCGAGCTTGCCGTGCTCGGCGAGCTCGCGGCGCACGAACGCGCGCACCTCGGCGGTGTCCGCGATCGTCTCGGCGACGATGTCGCGCGCGCCGGCGAGCGCCTCGGCGGTCTCGGCCGCCGGATCGCCGTCGCTGCCTTGCGCGAGGATCTTCAGCGCGAGCGGCTCGTAGCCGGCCTCGCGCGCGATCTGCGCGCGCGTCTTGCGGCGCGGACGGTACGGCGCGTAGAGGTCCTCGAGCTCGGACTTCGTCGTCGCCGCGCGCAGCTTGGCTTCGAGCTCGGGCACGAGCTTGCCCTGCTCGGTCACCGACGCCAGGATCGCGGCGCGGCGGTCCTCGAGCTCGACCAGGTACCCGCGACGCTCGTCGATCGCGCGGATCTGAACCTCGTCGAGCCCGCCCGTGCGCTCCTTGCGGTAGCGCGCGATGAACGGCACGGTGTTGCCCTCGTCGAGCAGCGCGACGACCGCCGCGACGCCGCTGGCCGGCAACCCGAGCGCGAACGCCAGCGCGGGCACCGGATCGAACGTCGAGGGGGCGGGAGCGGCAGCGTCGGTCATGGCGGGCGTGGACCGTATCCGCGCCGAACACCGCGGGCAAGCGGTAACTTCGGCCGATGCTCGCCCCCGAAGTCGACCGGTTCATCCGCCTCGTTCCGAAGGTCGAGCTCCACGTCCACATCGAGGGCACGCTCGAGCCCGAGCACGCGTTCGCGCTCGCCGCGCGCCACGGCCGCCCGCCGCCGGCGCCGTCGATCGAGGCACTCCGGGCCGCGTACGCGTTCACCGATCTGCAGTCGTTCCTCGACCTCTATTATGCCGGTTGCGCCGTGCTCCGCGACCGCGCCGACTTTCACGCGCTCGCGATGGCGTACTTCGAGCGCGCGCATGCCGATCGCGTCGTGCACGTCGAGCTGTTCTGCGATCCGCAGACCCACACCGCGCGCGGCGTCGCGCTCGCCGACGTGATCGGCGGCCTCACCGACGCGCGAGACGAGGCGCGCAGGCGGCTGGGCATCACGTCCGAGCTGATCCCGTGCTTCCTGCGCCACCTGCCCGAAGCCGACGCGCTCGCCACGCTCGACGCGCTCGTCCCGTTTCGCGACGCGTTCGTCGCGGTCGGCCTCGACTCGGGCGAGCGCGGCAACCCGCCGTCGAAGTTCCAGCGCGTGTTCGCGAAGGCGCGCGCGCTCGGCCTGCACGCGGTCGCGCACGCCGGCGAAGAAGGCCCGGCGGAATACATCCGCGAGGCGCTCGACCTGCTCGGCGCCGAACGCATCGATCACGGCGTGCGCTGCGACGAAGACCCGGGGCTCGTCGCCGAGCTCGCGCGCCGTGCCATCCCGCTCACGGTGTGCCCGCTCTCGAACCTGAAGCTGTGCGTCGTCCCCGACCTGCGCGCCCACAACTTCGCGCGACTCCTGCGCGCCGGCGTGCGCGTCACGATCCACAGCGACGATCCGGCGTACTTCGGCGGCTACATCGCCGACAACTACCGCCGGCTCGCAGACGCGCTCGGGCTCACCGTCGCCGATCTCGCACAATGTGCGACGAATGCGGTCGACGCCGCGTTTATCGCCGAAGATCGCAAGCACGTGGTGCGGGGCGAGATCGAGGCGCTTGCGCGCAGCAACACACCTTACGTACTCTCGTAGAAGATGGGGTTCGTCGCGCGAATCACGCCGTGCATGCTGCTGCTCGTGGCATGCGGCCGGCTGGGCTTCGCCGACCAGCCCGGCGGTGGCGGCGGCGGCGGTGGTGGCGGTGGCGGTGGTCCCGATGCGGCCGCCACCAACCTGCCGGTGGCGCCCACCAGCGGCCTGGTCGCGCACTGGAGCTTCGATAGCCTCACCAACAAGTCGTCTCCGGACGATGTCAACGGCTACGACGCCGATTGCAGCGCGACCACCGGCTGCCCGACGCAGGTCGCCGGCGTGCTCGGCAACGCCGCTCACTTCAACGGCTCGACGTCGTGCTTCGCGGTCGCCGGGCTGGCATCGTGGGCCGATCCGCAGTTCACGATCTCGGCGTGGGTGAAGTCGAGCTCGAGCAGCGGCCCGGTCGTCGTCCACGAGAGCGACACCGGCTGCCCGAGCCCCGAGCTCGAGATGGAGAACGGCGCCGGCCTCGTCCAGCTCAACGTCACCGACTCGATGCCGCACAACGAGGCGTGGACGGTCGCCGCGATCCCGACGCCGACCTCGTGGCATCAGGTCGCGGTGTCGTGGGACGGCACGAACCAGGCGGTCTACGTCGACGGCGTGTGCTCGTGCAGCAAGGCGCAGGCACTCGGCCCGCTGAATAACGTGCAGCCGTTCACGATCGGCTGCTACCCGACCGGGAGCCCGAGCTTCTTCACCGGATCGATCGACGAGGTGCGCATCTATAACCGCGTGCTGTCGGCCCAGGAGATGGCCGACGTGTTCGGCTCGGTCGACGGCAGGTCGCCGGCGCCGCAGAGCTGCGCTGCCACGTGCGGCGACGCCGCCCCGTAGTCACTCGCGCACGACGCCGGCCGCGATCGCGATCGCGCGCACCGCATCGATCGTGTCGGCTTCGGCCGCGGTCTTGTCGCCGCGATAGCGCACGAGGCGCGCGAGGCGCAGCGCGAGCTTCGCCGGGTAGCGCGGCGAGCGCTGCACGTCGTTGAACGCGATCTCGGCGACGAGCTCGGGCCGCACGTGCACGACGTGGCCGTCGCGATGGGTCTCGCGCGCGAGCAGCTGCGCGGTCTGCCACGCGAGGATCTCGTCGGTCATGCCCTTGAACGTCTTGCCGAGCATCACGAAGCCCGCATCGGGATCTCGCGCACCGAGCCACAGGTTCGACAGCCAGCCCTTGCGGCGGCCGCTGCCCCACTCCGCCGCCAGCACGACGAGGTCGAGGCGATGCACCTTCTTGATCTTCAGCCACGCGGCGCCGCGGCTGCCCGCGTCGTACGGCGCGTCGAGCGCCTTCGCCATCACGCCCTCGTGGCCGCTCGCGATCGCGGCATCGTAGAACGCGCGCGCGGCGTCGCGATCCGCGGTCACGAGCTGCGGCACCACGAGCTTGGGCGCGAGCGCGGTGAGCGCCGCGACGCGGTCGCGGGTCGGCGCGGCGAGCAGATCGTGATCGTCGACGAGCAACGCGTCGAACAGCGCGAGCGCCATCGGCTCCGCGCGGCCGCGATCACCGCGCCGGCGCATCGTGTCTTGAAACGGCAGCGGCCGGCCGTCGGCGCCGAACGAGATCGCCTCGCCGTCGAGCACGAGCCGGCGCGCCGGTAGCGCCGCGATCTGCGCGACGATCTCGGGCACGTCCGCGGTGACGTCGTTGAGCCCGCGCGAGTACGCGCGCACCTCGCCGCCGTCCTTGTGGAGCTGGACGCGAAAGCCGTCGAGCTTGTGCTCGAGCGCGACCGGCCCGGCGAGCTCGGCGAGCGCTTCGTCGATCGATTCTGCGGTCTGCGCGAGCATCGGCAAGACCGGGCGGAACACCGTGAGCCCGAACCGGCCGATCTCGGCTGCGCCGCCGGCGAGCGCGGCCGCCGCGACCTGGCCGAGATCGCCGGCGAGCATGTACGCGCGTCGCACCGCATCGGCGGGCAGCTCGGCCGCCTTCGCGATCGCTTCGACGACGATGCCGTCGAGCGCGCCCTGCCGGACGCCACCGGTCGCGAGCCCGACCAGGAACTCCTGCTCGGCGCGGGTCGCGAGGTGCAAGAGCTCGCCGAGCTGGTCCTTGCGCGCGCGGGCCGAGCCGTCGCCGCGCAGCGCCGCGATCGCCGCGAACCGGCGGTCGACCTCGCCGAGGGTGAGCCACGCCGCCTCGGCCGGCGCGGCCGCCGCGACCACCTCGTGGGCGATCGCATATCCCGCGCCGAGCTTGTGACCGAGCTCGCCCGCCAGGTAGCGCGCCCCGATCTCGCGTTCCTCGACATCGAGCTTGCGCAGACACCGCGCGAGCCGCTCGGTCTTGTCCAGCCGGCCGCGGGTTGCAGCGACGGCGGCGCTGGTTTCGACCAGCTCGGCGAGCAACATCGACCGAACCGTACTCTGGCCGACGCCCGAGGCCGACATCGCCCGAAAAAAAAGAGCGGCGGCCCAGGAGGAGACCGCCGCTCGACGAGGTGCCCGAACTGGCGGGGGCCTCGAGGTCGGATCGCCATAGGTGCGTGATCTATGCCACCGCAAGCCCGCGATACGTTTAAAGCAAAACCGGCGGGGACAACCGCCACCGGCAACTGAACTGGCCGTCCGCATGGCATGATCGGACGAGGTGCTCACCCGGCTCGGCCGATACCAAGTCGACCAGCTGCTCGCGCGCGGCGGGATGGGCGAGGTCTACATGGGCCGGATCGTCGGCGCGCACGGCTTCCAGCGCCCGATCGTCATCAAGGTCATCCGCACCGAGCTGCTCGCGGACGAGCGAGTCGCGCTGATGTTCGTGGACGAGGCGCGCATGGCCGCCGGCCTCCACCACCGCAACATCGTGCAGATCGTCGACTTCGACCTGTTCGACGGCGGTGCATTCCTGGTCTGCGAGCACGTCGACGGCTGCGATCTGCGCGCGCTGCTGCGCCTGCTGCGCGCGCCCCCTCGCTACGACATCGGTGTCGCGATCATCGCGGAGCTCGCGACCGGGCTCGACGCGGCGCACCAGGCCACCGACGAGAACGGCACCGCACTTAACCTCGTCCATCGCGACGTGTCTCCAAGCAACGTGCTGCTCGGCGTGCACGGCGAGGTCAAGATCGCCGACTTCGGCGTCGCGAAGGCGCGCTCGCGGAGCTATCACACCGTCTCCGGCTCGATCAAAGGCAAGGCGCCGTACATGGCGCCCGAGCAGATCCTCGGCGACCCGCTCGATCGGCGCGCCGACATCTTCAGCCTCGGCGTGCTGCTGTTCGAGATCACGACGCGCACGCGCCTGTACTCGGCGCACCCCAACAACGTCGCGATGATCCGGATTCTCGACGGCGACGTGCCGGATCCGGCATCGCGCCGACCCGGTTATCCGCCCGAGCTCGCCGCGATCGTGCGGCGCGCGCTCGCCCGCGATCCGAACCAGCGTTACACCACCGCGCGCGCGCTGGTCGAGGATCTCGATCGCGTCGCGACCGCGCGCAAGTGGAGCTTCTCGCGCCAGGCGATCGGCGAGCTCGTACGCGTGATCCGCGCGCGCGCGGCGATCGAGCCGGTGACGCCGCCCCTCGGAGCACGCGCATGAGCGACAAGGTGCTGGCGCCCGAGCCGCGCGAGCGCGTCGGCCCGTATCAGCTGATCCGTGCGATCGGCGCGGGCGGGTCGGCGCGCATCGATCTCGCGCGCATCGATCGCGCGTACAACTTCCAGCGCCACGTCGTGATCAAGCGGCCGCTCGAGCACCTGCGCGGGTCGCAGCAGGTCGCGGCCTCGCTGCGGCGCGAAGCTCGCATCGGCGGCCGGCTGCGCCACCCCAACCTGGTCGCCGTGCTCGACGCCGGCGAGCACGACGGCTACGACTACCTCGTCCTCGAGTACGTGCACGGCGCGTCGCTGCGCACGGTGATGCAGAGCGAGGTCGTCGGCGGCGTGCGCGAGGTCCCGCTGTCGGTCGCGCTCGGCATCGCGATCGACATCGCGCGCGGCCTGCACGAGGCACACGAGCTCACCGACGAGCGCGGCTCGCCGCTCGGCCTCGTCCACCGCGACGTGTCGCCCGGCAACGTGCTGCTCGGCCTCGACGGCTCGATCAAGGTCGCCGATTTCGGCATCGCGAAGGAGACCCGGGTGGCGACGCTGTCGGGCTCGATGCACGGCACGGTCACGTACATGGCGCCCGAGCAGTGCCGCGGCCACGCGTTCGATCGCCGCGCCGATCTGTTCTCGCTCGGCGTGATCCTGTACGAGCTGCTCACCCACTCGCGGCTGTTCTGGGCCGATAACGACGTCGCGTCGCTGCACCGAGTGCTGTCCGGCGACATCATCCCGCCGCGCCAGCTCGAGCCCGCACTGTCGCCGGCACTCCAGGACGTCGTGATGACCGCGATCGCGCGCGAGCCGCACAAGCGTTTCGACACCGCGCGCGCGTTCGCCGACGCACTCGAGGGCCTGGCCGCGACCGAGGGTCACGTGCTCGGTGCGCGCCAGGTCGCGCGCACGGTCGAGGACGTCGTCGGGCCCAAGTACGAGCCGTGGATCGGCACGACCACGTCGGTCGACATCCTGCCGCGCCGCCACGAAGCCTCGCTCGTCGCGGTGATCGAATCGCTCGCGCCCGAGGCCGAGCCGATCCTGCCCACGTTCGGTCCCGCCGACGAGCGCGATGCCGAGGAGGGCGAGGTCCCATCCGCGCCGTCCGCTCGTCCGCCCATGCCGGTCATCGCGCCCGCGCCTCGCCGCCGCATCGGCCTGCTCGTCGTCGCGCTCCTCGCCTGCCTCGTCGCCGGCGTGCTCGTCGCCCTCGCCTTCTTCCGCGTGGGCGAACCGGCTCCGACCCCCGTCGCCGATCCCGCGCTGCCTCCGGCCACGGTCCCCGCTGCCGCTCCCGCTCCCGCTGCCGTTCCCGCTGCCGTTCCCGCTGCCGTTCCCGCTCCCGCTGCCGTTCCCGCTGCCGCACCCGAAACGGCCGCCGACACCGCACCCGCCCCCGCCGCCGATCCCGCGCCCGCGCCGGCTTCCGCGCCCGTCACGCCGCCGCCCCATCACCGCCACCGTTCACCGCCCACGGTTTCCGCTTCTCCGCCCGCCGCGGCTTCCACCGCAGCAGAACCGCAACCTTCCGCGCCGGCCGCGGCGCCCTCGCCGGCCAGCAAACCCGGCGATGTCGAATGGAACCCCGGGCTGTTCTATCCCGGCTCCGGCTCCAACGGATCGTCCTCGAAGTGACCCGCCCTCTCTCGCTCGCGCTCGTCCTGCTCGCGCTCGCCGCCGCCGCGGCGCGCGCGCAACCCGCTCAGCCCGAGCATCCGATCGGCATCGAGCTCGTCGACGAGGCCAGACGCGCATACGAGGCCGGCGACTTCAAGACGGCGCGCGAGCTCCTCCTGCGCGCGTACGCGCTCGCTGCGGCGCCGCAGCTGCTGTTTCCGCTCGGTCAGGTCGAGTTCAACCTCGGCCACTACCGCGAGGCCATCGACTACTACCAGCGCTTCCTCGCGTCCAATCCGGCGGACGAGCAAGCCGCGCTCGCGCAGCAAGCGATCGGCGCGGCGCGCATGAAGCTCGCCGCGGTACCACCCGATACCAAGCAGCCGCCGCAAGCGCCGGTACTCGTCACCAAGCCCGGCCCGCCGCACCGCGACTGGGATTCGTTCGACACCGCGATCGCGATCACCGGCGGCGCAGCGCTGGTCACGGGCGGCGGGTTGTTCGTGACGGGCAGCCTCCTCGCCGACGATCGCTCGGGCACGCTCCACAGCTACGACACGCGCGTGAACGACGCGCACCTCGCGCGTTCGGTCGCCATCGCGACGACCGCCGCCGGCGCGCTCGCGCTCGGTGCCGCGGTGATCCGCTGGCGCTTTCATCTCGTCTCGACGACGATCACGATCGACGCGTCGGCGACGCACGCCGGCGTCGTGCTGGAGCATCCGCTGTGAAGCCCGCCGCGCTCGCGGTGCTCGCGCTCGGCGCACTCGCCGGTTGCATCGACGATCACTACGCGTGCACGGCCGACTCCGATTGCAACCTGGGCACCGGCGGCCGCTGCGAGCTCGATCACCTGTGCACGCAATACGACGAGGCCTGTCCGCTGCTGCGCAGCTACTCGCCGCACTCCGGCGATCTGTCCGGGCAATGCTACGTCGAGCACACGACGCTCGTCGATCCGTGCGCGGCCGGCCAGCCGCCGGAGTCGCCGACCGGCTCGTACGCGGGCGTGTGCGGGCCGTTGCCGTCGTGCTGCTCGACCGGCTGGAGCGAGCCGTGCGTGCAGCTCGCGCAGGTCCAGCTCCAACTCCACTGCGACACGCGCATCGCGGTGACGGCGTGGAATCACAACCCGACGGTTCCGAACGCGAACGTGCTGTACGACGTACGATTGAACGGCGCGCAGTGGCAGGTCACGCCGAACACGCGCTCGACATTCCTCGAGTGGATCGCGCCGGCGCCGAACGACGCGTTCGGGCTGCCGCGGCTCGCCGGCCTCGACTCTCCCGACGCCACGCACCTGCTCGTCGGCGAGGATCCGTCGCCGATCGCGTTCACGCTGCTGCCCGGGCGCACGTTCGACACGCTGTCGTCGGTCGACTTCGACCGCTCGGGCCGCGACCTCGCGATGCTGTCGAGCAACAACATCATGCAGTCGCCGTCGGATGGGATCGCCCACGTCGTGGTCGATCTCACCACCGGCGATGCGCGCCCGCTCGCCTCGGAGCTCATCGCGCCGCTCGAATCGTGGGGCGACATCGACGGCGATGCGTTCCCCGACGCGATCGCCGAGACCGGATCCGGTGCGTCCTACCACTTCGTCGCGAACACGGACGACCGCAGCGACCACAGCCGGCAGATCGACGACAACGCGGGCACGATGGCCGCGGGCGGCGACCAGCCGTACATCGGCGCGTTCGGCTGGTACGACCTCGACGGCGACAAGCGCCTCGATCTCGTCGAGATCGGCAGCCAGGTCGCGATCCACCTCGCACCGAGCTCGGGTGGTCCGTTGCCGTACGTGCCGACGTACAAGATCGATTGCGAGCCGCCGCAGGTCGCCGGCACCTGTGTGAACGGCCAGGCGTCGACCGGCATCGGGTTCGTAGGCTCGATCGTGCCGACGAGCGGCGGCGCGATCGACATCGTCGTCGGTGTCGACAACGAGACGCTGGACACCGAAGCGACGCCGCAACCCACGTTTCGCTCGCGCGTCCTCTACCTCATCCAGGACGCGGCGAGCAGCGCACCGAAATCCTCCATCATCGCTCCCACGTCGTCGTGCATCGGCACCGGCATGGCAAGCTCCCCGAAGTGCCCGCTGTACCGCGCGGTCGTCGCGCGCGATCTCGACGGCGACGGCGTGCTCGATCTCGTCGCGATCGACAACGAGCTCGAGATCTACACGTTCAGGGGCCTCGGAAACGAGCAGTACGGCCCGCCGACGATGCAATCGCTGCAGCCAATCACCGGCTCGCCCCCGACCACGTATCAGTACGTGCGCGCGTCGGTCACGGGCGCGCTCATCCCTTGAGCCCGTGACGGTGGAGCAGGTCGATCAGGTGCGATCGATCCATGCGCGCCGCCCGCGCCGCGCGCGACACGTTGCCGGCGGTCTCGGCCATGAGACGCGTCAGGTAGTCGCGCTCGAAGTCGCCGACGATCTTCGCGCGCGCGTCCTTGTACGGCGGCAGCGGACCGGCCGAGACGCCGTTCGTGATCGCCGGCAGCTCGCCGGTCGTGTTCGGCGGCGAGCCGATCACGATCGCGGCTTCGACCGCGTTGCGCAGCTCGCGCACGTTGCCCGGCCACGAGTGACGCTGCCAGCGCGCGAGCAGCTCGGCGCCGAAGATCGACTCCATCGAGCCCTCGGTGCCGAGCTCGCGCGCGAAGTGCTCGACGAGGATCGGGATGTCCTCGCGGCGCTCGCGCAGCGGCGGCAGGCGCAGCACGACCACGGCGAGCCGGTGGTAGAGGTCGGCACGAAACCGCCCGTTGTTGACCTCGGTGCGCAGATCGCGATTCGTCGCCGCGATCACGCGCGCGCCGAGCTCGAGCTCCTGGCTGCCGCCGACGCGCCGGAACCGGCGGCGCTCGAGCACGCCGAGCAGCGCGACCTGGTCGGCCGGCGGCATCTCGCCGATCTCGTCGAGAAACAGCGTGCCCTGCTCCGAGCGCTCGAACGCGCCCTGATGCACGCGATCGGCGCCGGTGAACGCACCGCGCTCGTGGCCGAACAGCTCGCTCGCGAGCAGCGTCGACGCGAGCGCGCCGCAATCGATCGTGACGAACGGCTCCTTCGCGCGCGGCGAGCGCGCGTGCAGCGCCTCGGCGACGCGCTCCTTGCCCGTGCCGCTCTCGCCGACCACGAGCACCGACGTCGGCGTCGCGGCGACGCGCTCGACATCCTCGAACAGCTTGAGCATCTGCGGCGAGCACGCGAGCATGCCGGCGAGCTCGTGCGAGCGGCCGTCGAGCTTGACCGTGCGCTTCTCGGCGTCGGCGATGCGCACCGTCGTGCCGGCGAGCTTGACGACCGTGCCCGGCGGCACGACCGCGCGCTCGATGCGTACGGCGCCGATGTACGTGCCGTTCGTCGAGCCGAGGTCGGCGACCTCGATCCCGTTCGGCCGCACCTTCACCTCGAGGTGATAGCGCGAGACCGTGAAATCACCGACGACGAGCGCGTTGTCCTTCGCGGTGCCGATCGCGAGCGTGTCGGTGCTCGTCGCGTGCTTGCCCTTGTCGGGGCCATCGACGACCTCCACGCGCAGCGTCGTGACGACCTGCTCGAGCTGTCGGGGCTGGAGCTGCGTCGCCTGGATGTCGTCCATCACCCGCGATTAGAACACGAACGGGTAGCTGAACGATCCGCCGCTCTGCGTCTTCGGGAAGCTGGCCTTCTGCACCGCGGCCGCGACGCACGCGCCGAGCGCCGGGTCGGGCGTCTGCGACACCGACACGTTCGCGACGCGGCCGTCGCCGCCGACCTTGACGTGGACCTTGACCACGCCCTTCGCCGACGACTTGTCACCGCACGAGCTGACGCGGCCCTTCACGGACGCGATCGCGCCCGAGATCATCCCCTTGTCGAGCGCGTCGGGCAGGTTGCTCGCACCACCGCCACCCGTACTGCCACCACCGCCGCCACCACCGCCGCCGCCGCCGCTCTTGCCCTTCTTGAACTTCGCGCAGCACGCGCCTTCGTAGTTGTTGAGCACGCACGACACCTCGTCGCAGCTGCCACCACCCCCGCCCGCGTCGCCACCGCCGGACGGCGGCGTCTTCGACGGGCTCTCGTGATGCGAAGGCGGCGGTGTGTTGCTCGCCACCGTGTGGGTCGGCGTCGAGGTCGTGTGCACCGGCGTCGTGTCGTGATGCGGCGCCACCGCCGGCTGCGGAGTCGTCGTCGTGGTCGGATGCGCGGGAGCCTTGGTGTCATTGGCGGCGACCTGCGTCGCCGAGCCCGCACTGGGCGCCGCCGAGCCCGAGTCCGAGCCCGAGCCCGACGCGGTCGCGGCGGGCTGATCGGGCTTGGTCTCGGCCGGCTTGTCGCTGCCCTTGGTCTCGCCTTCGGTCGGCTTGGTGTTCTCGGCGACCTGCGTGGGCTTGTTGCCCTTGAGCAGGATGACCACCATGATCACGGCGGTGATCGCGAACAAGCCGACGACGCCGATCATGATGTAGAGGATCTTGTTGTTGCCGCCGCGCGCCGCGGTCGGAACGATCACGGCGGGCTCCGAGAAGCCGCCGCCGCCGAACACCGGCAGATCGTCGATCGATCCGATGCCCGAGCTCGCCGGCTTCGCCACCGCGGCGCCCGAGCCGCCGAGGTACGCGCTCGCCATCGAGCGAATGTCGATGAGACCGGAGCCCTCGCCGCCCGCCGCGCCGGTCGCGTGACCGGCCGGCGCCGACGCCGGAGCCGGCTTGTCGCTCGCGAGCTGCGCGAGGTTGTTGAGCGAGAACAGCACCGAGTTCTCGTTGCGCTCGCCGCGCATCTTCTGTGCGGAAGCCGCGGCCCCGCCGCCGCCCTTCGCCGCGCGCTGGCTACCGCCGAACACGTCTCCGCCGTCGTCGTCGGCGTGATGCGACGAGCTGGCCGACGCGGCCGCGAACAGATCGCCGGAGTCGCTGCGCGCGGTCCCACCGCCGAGATCGTCGCCGCCGCCGAACATCGCGGCGACCGCATGCGCGCCGCCGCCGCCCGAGCTCGCGGCCGTGGTCGAGCCCGACGCGATCAAGCCCGCGAACACGTCGACCTGCGCGAGCGGCAGCCAGTCGGAGAAGCCTTCGCGCCATGCGAACGTCTCGCCGTCGACCTCGCCGGCCGCGAACCGCTGCTGGACCTCGCCGGCCGTCATCGGGCCGACCTGGTCCTGGTTGATCACCAGGTGCCAGACCGCGTCGTCGGCCGGTGCACCACCACCGCCGTCGTAGCCGTAGTCGTAGACGCGCGTATCTTTTTCCTGCGCGACCGGAGCCGGTTCGGCTGCCTGCGCGCCGCCGCGCACGACGATGATGTTGCTGCACTTCTTGCAGCGGATCTTGAAGACCTTGCCTTGGACCTTGTCATCGGAGATCGAGTACTTGGCCTGGCAAGCATCGCAGACGATCTTCATGGGCGATTCCTATCCTCGTCAGCACTGACCCCCAGGTGCAGTGCTGGCTTGGCGAAAAGAATCCTATCACGATCGCGTGATTACGCGCCAAATGGGTCGCGCAAGCGAATCGTCTCGTTGCGATCCGCTCCGACCGAGACCAGGCAGAACGGCACCCCGGCGAGCCGCTCGATGGTCTCGACATAGGCGCGGGCGGCGGCCGGGAGATCGCCGACGTGGCGGGCCGCGCTCGGGAGCGTGCCCCAGCCTGCGAGCTTCACGTAGACCGGCTGCGCGCGCGCGAGCTCGTCGGGATCGGTCGGCGGCTCGTCGAGCTCCCTGCCCTCGAGCTTGTACGCGACGCACACCGAGACCTCGGGCATGCCGGCGAGCACGTCGAGCTTGGTGAGCGCGAGCGATTGCATGCCCGACAGCCGCGCGCCCATGCGGAGCGCGGGCAGATCGAGCCAGCCGCAGCGGCGCGGCCGACCCGTCGTGGCGCCGTACTCGCCGCCGGCATCGCGCAGGCGCTGACCGGCCTCGCCGTGCAGCTCGGTCGGAAACGGACCCTCGCCGACGCGCGTGGCGTATGCCTTCGTGATCCCGACGACCGCGTCGATCTGCGTCGGGCCGATGCCGGCGCTCTGGCACGCGCCGGCCGCGATCGTCGACGACGACGTGACGTACGGGTACGTGCCGTGATCGAGGTCGAGCAGGCAGCCCTGCGCGCCTTCGAACAGCACGTGCTGGCCGGCGGCGATCGCGCGTGCGACGTGGCGGCCGGCATCGCCGGTGTGCGCGCGCAGCCGCTCGCCGGCCGCGAGCGCGTCGTCGATCCAGCGCGCGACCTCGCTCGATGTCGGCACGGTGCCGCCGAGGTGCGCGATCACCGGGGCGAGCTCGTCGAGGTTCGCGTCGACCTTCGCGCGCAGCCGTGCGGCGTGGAACAGATCGCGCACGCGCACGCCGCGCCGCGCCGCCTTCGCCTCGTACGCCGGTCCGATCCCGCGCCGCGTCGTGCCGATCGCGCGGCCCTGCTTCGCGGCCCGATCCTCGCGCAGCCCGTCGATCAGCTTGTGGTACGGCAGGATCACGTGCGCGCCGAGCCCGACGAGCAGCTCGCCGCGGGAGAGCAGCCCGCGCGCCTGACACGCCGCGAGCTCCTCGAGCAACGTGTGCGGATCGATCACCATGCCGTCGCCGAGCACGCAGCTCTTGCCGGGATGGCATACGCCCGACGGCACGAGGTGCGTGACCAGCTTCTGGCCATCGATCACGAGCGTGTGGCCGGCGTTCGCGCCGCCGCCGTAGCGCACGACGACGTCGGCGCGCTCGGTGAACAGATCGACGACCTTGCCTTTGCCTTCATCGCCCCACTGGGCGCCGACGACGACGACGACGGACATTAGTGACCCTCTAATAGCGCGATCAGCGCATCGATGTCGTCTGTAGGCGCCGCGATCCCGGAGGGCTCGAGCTTGCCGGCGACGATCGCGGCATCGAGGCCCGCCGAGGCGAGCCAGCTCGGCCAATCGGCCGGAGCGGCGCGTTGCACGACCGCCCGCACGCCGGCAACGCGCAAGGCGCGCGCGAGCGCGGGATCGTCGGTCGCGATCCCGAGCGTGCGCTCGGGATCGCGATGATGGGCCTCGGCGATCGCTTCGAGATCGATCGCGAAGCCGGTGGCGCGGCGCGCGCGGCCGTAGCGGCCGACGAGCTCGTCGTAGCGGCCGCCGCGCGCGACCGCCTGCCCGGCGCCGACCGCGTAGGCCGCGAACCGCACGCCGGTGTAGTACTCGAAGCCGCGGACGTCGCCGAGATCGATCGAGAGCGCCGGCAGCGGCGGCTCGGCGAGCTCGCCGAACGCGGCGATCACCGCGCGCAGCTCGGCGAGCGCGGCACGCACGTGCGCGGGCCACGCCAGCGCGTCGGCGCGGTCGAGCGTCGCGGCGGCCGGCCCCCACAGCTGGGCGAGCGCTTCTGCGACCGGCGCGACGGGCAAGCCGCGCACCGCCGCGCGCACGCCGGCGCGATCCTTGCGCGCGAGTGCCGCGGCGAGCGCATCGCGCGCGTCGGCCGGCACCGAGTCGAGCACGAACGCGCCCGGCGCGACGTGGCCGAGCTCGAGCCGCCATTCGGCAAGCGCGACGCGCCCCAGCGCCGCGGCGGCGACCGCGAGCACCTCGGCATCGCCGTCGGGTGACGGTGCGTCGTAGAGCTCGATGCCGGCCTGCACGATCTCGCGCTGGCCGGGCTCGCCGCCGGTGCGGCCGAGCCGGTACGACGCGCCCTCGTAGCACAGCCGGATCGGACCCGGCGCGTCGGCCAGGCGCGTCGCGACCAGACGCGCGATCTGCGGCGTGATGTCGGGCCGGAGCGCGACGACCTCGCCGGTACCGGGCTCGACGAAGCGGATCGCGGCGGCGCGGGCCCCCGCACCCAGCCCCCGCTCCAGCACCTCGGCATGCTCGAACACCGGCGTCACGACGCGCGCGTAGCCCCACGCGTCGAACACGGCCGTGACGCGCTCGGCGAGCTCGTGCCGGATCGCCGCCGCGCGCGGCAAGAAGTCGCGCACACCCGAGGGCAGGCGGATCGGCGGGGTCGACACGCCGCGAGTCTACATGCGCTCGGCGTGGCGGCGCATCCAGTACAGGCGATGCAGCACGTGCGCGACGAACCGCGGATCGCGCCAGTCCCGGCCCTGCTCGCCGCGCAGGTCGGCCCAGGCCCGGCGCAAGCCCGCGAGCGTGCGGTGCGCGCGCGCGTTCAAGTAGCGCGGGAAGATCAGGCACTCGACGCCGTCCGCGAACGCGAGATCGGCGCGCGGCGCCTCGCCGGCGAGCAGCTCGCAGAACGGCGCGAACAGATCGACGCCGGCCGCGAGCGCGCCGGCGAGCGAGCCCCACAGCCGCGGGTTGATCTCGAGCAAGAGGTAGCGGCCGTCGGCGCCGCGCATGAAGTCGGCGCTCGCGAAGCCGGTCCACGCGAGCTCGCGCATCGCGGCGAGCCCGGCCGCGACGAGGTCGGGATCGCGGCGCGAGCGCACGCGGATCGCGCCCCCGGTGCGCGCGGGATGCAGCTCGAGCTTCTCGGCCGCGTAGATCCGCAGCGGCCGGCCGCGGTCGAAGACGCCGCCGAACAGGAACGTCGGGCCCGCGATGTACTCCTGCGCGATCCATCGCCCGCCGGCCACGCGCGCTTTCTCGAGCGCGGCGGCGAGCTCGGCGCGCGTGTCGGCGACGTGCACCATCCGGCCGCCCGATCCGGTCGCGCCCTTGATGACGACGGGCAACCCGAGCTCGCCGGCGGCCGCGACGTCGACGTGACGCGGGGTCGCGAGCCCGCGCGCGGCCATGTGCTCGACGACCGCATGCTTGTCGAGCACGAGCGCGCCCTGCCATGGCTCGACGGCCGGGAACACGCGATCGATCCACGCGTGCGGCGCAGCCCACAGCTGCCGCATCGCGCGCTCGGTCAGCGGCAGCACGCGATCGAAGTCGGGCATCAAGCGATCGACGTGCGGCACGAGCTCGCTCGTCGCGACGTGCGGGCCGGAGATCCATTCGACCGTGCGCGCGCGGCAGCGCGCCGACGTGCCGTTTGCCGTGAGCACCGTCACCGCGAAGCCCGCATCCTCGAGCGCACGCGCGAGATACATCGTCGCGTGCCAGCCTTCTTCGACGAGCAACACGCGCCGCGGCCGCACGCTGCGATGGTAAGATAAGCGGGCGTGTTCAGGATCCTGTTGCACGCGCTGGCGGTGGTGCTGTTCGTGAATCGGTTCTGCGGCGGGCTGCTGCTCCGGCTCGTGCGCGGACCGCGTTGGGACGAACCGACGACCGATCGCACGCCGTCGGTGCTGGTCGTGATCCCGCTGTTCAACGAAGGTGACGCGATCCGCGAGACGCTCGCGAGCGTGCTCGCATCCGATTACACGGGCGAGCTCCGCGTCACGTGCGTCGACGATTGCTCGAGTGACGACAGCTACGCGCACGCGTGCGAGGTCGCGCGCGGCGATCCGCGGCTCGCGGTCGTGCGCAACCCGCGCAACCTCGGCAAGCGCGCGTCGATCAACGCCGCGGTGCGCGCGGCGACGAGCGAGATCGTGGTCTCGATCGATTCCGACGTCGTCGTCGATCGCGATGCGATCCGCCAGCTCGTCTCGCGATTCACGTCGCCGCGCATCGCCGCGGTCGGCGGCTGGGTCGACGTGCGCAACAAGCACGACAACTGGCTCACGCGCATGCAGACGATCAAGTACTGGTACTCGTACTACGTCGTGCGAAATATCGAGCGCACGTTCCGCACCGTGCTGTCGCTATCGGGATGCCTCGTCGCGTACCGCCGCTCGGTGCTCGTCGAGCTGATGCCGGTGCTCGAGCACCGCGCCGTGCTCGGCGTGCCGATCACGTACGGCGAGGATCGGTACTTGACGCGCCAGATCGTCAAGGCCGGATATCTGACGACGATGACGCTCTCGGCGCGCTGCCGCACGTTCGTGCCGACGACGCTCCGCGCGTATGTCTCGCAGCAGCTGCGCTGGCGCCGCTCGAACATCATCGACTACTCGAGCGGGTGCACCCACATCTGGCGCCTGCATCCGATGGTCGCGATCAACTACTTCTCGGCCGCGATCGTGTTGTTCATGTATCCGCTCGGAATCTACAAGGCGCTCGCCGCGCATCGCTTCTGCGCGGCGGTCACCGTGCACCTCGTGTTCCTGGTCTTCTACGGCGCGTACTATCGGTGGCGCGTGCGGCGCTGGCCCGCGGCCGATCGCGTCGGCGCGTGGTCGTACGCACCGCATTCGCTCGTCATGCCGATCACGAGCGGGCTCATGGTGGCGCTCGCGCTGTTCACGCTCGACTCGGCGCGGTGGGAGACGCGTTCGTAGTATCGTCGGCGCGTGGCGGACGACCACGAGCTGCGCGTGATCCTCGACGCGATTCCCGCGCCCGTCTTCTACAAGGATGCGGCCGGCGTCTACCGCGGGTGCAATCGCGCGTTCCTCGCGTACCTCGGCAAGACCCGCGACCAGGTCGTCGGGCTCGACGTCTACGGGCTATCGCCGAAGGAGCTCGCCGACGTCTACAAGAAGGCCGACGACGAGCTGTTCGCATCGCGCACCGTGCAGATGTACGAGGCGCGCGTGCGCTACGCCGACGGCACGTACCACGACGTCATCTTCCACAAGGCGACGTTCGACGACGCGCGCGGCGAGCTCGCCGGCCTGGTCGGCACGATCCTCGACATCACGACGCGCAAGCAAGCCGAGCGCGCGCTCGCCGAGAGCGAGGCGCGCTATCGCGCGGTCGTGTCGGCGCTCGCCGAAGGCGTCGTGCTCGTCGATCGCGAGCGCCGCGTGCTCGCGTGCAACCCGGCGGCCGAGGCCATCCTGCGGCTCTCGCACGACCAGCTCGTCGCCGGCGCGCCGTGGCCGATCGTGGACGACGCCGGCGAGCGGCTGGCGTTCGAGCGCACGCCGATCGGCGAGACGCTCGCGACCGGCGAGGATCGCACCGGCGTCGTGCTCGCGCTCGGCTATCCCGACGGCGCGCGCGCGTGGATCGCGCTGACGACGCGCGCGCTCGGCGAGCCCGGTGCGCCGCCGGCATCGGTCGTCGCGTCGTTCGCCGACGTCACCGAGCGCCGCGTGTTCCAGCAGCAGCTCGAGCACGCCGCGTTTCACGACGCGCTCACCGGCCTGCCGAACCGCAAGCTGTTCATGGAGCGGCTCGAGCACGCGCTCGAGCTGGCGCGCCGCCGCGACGAGCGCGTCGCGGTCGCGTTCATCGATCTCGATCGGTTCAAGCACGTCAACGACACGCACGGCCACGCGACCGGCGATCGCCTGCTCGCCGAGATCGCGCGCCGGCTCGGCGAGGTGCTGCGCGGCTCCGATC
>DATJXL010000281.1:0-2218 GCA_035500135.1 Kofleriaceae bacterium | reverse complement strand
GAACCGATAACTCGGTCGTGCTCGCGGCCGATCCATCCGCGCTGGCTTCGTTGCGGCTGCGCTTCCGGTGCTTGCGTACGTCGAGTACGCGCGGCGCCGGTTCTCGCCGCGCCTCGCCAGCACGGCGTCTCGACCGCGATCATCGATCGACTTATCGGTTCGCGGGCCCTAGTTGTCTTCTTCGAGCGACAGCCAGCGATTCAACGTCTTGATGTCGACTCCGAGCCGGTCGGACGCGCGCAGCTTGAGGCCGCCGAGCTGCTCGCACACCCAGCGCGCGTAGCGGCGCTGCATCTCGCGCATCGGAATGATCTCCCGGAACGGCGGAGGATCGGAGTCCTCGGCGTCGCGGACGTGCGCGGGAAGATCCTGCTCCTTGGCAAGCGGTCCCTCGGCCAGCAGCACGCAGCGCTCGACCACGTGCGCGAGCTCGCGCACGTTGCCCGGCCACGAGTACGTGCACAGCTTCGACAGCGCTTCGCGCGTGAACCCGGTGATGGGAGAGCTGGGGTGACGCTCGCGCGACTCGCCGAGGAAGAACTCCACGAACAGCGGAATGTCGGCCGCACGATCGCGCAGCGTCGGCAGCTCGATGGTGACGATGTCGAGGCGGTACAGGAGGTCCTCGCGGAACGTGCCCTCGGTGACGCGTTGGCGCAGGTCACGATGCGTCGCGGCGATCACCCGCACGTCGACCGCACGCTCGGCGGAGGTGCCGACCGGCCGGATCCGGTTCGACTCGAGGACATGCAGCAGCTTCGCCTGCAGCGCGGGCGACATCTCGCCGATCTCGTCGAGCAGCAGCGTGCCGCCGTTCGCTTCCGCGAACAGACCGGCGCGATCTGCGGTCGCGCCCGTGAACGCGCCCTTGACGTGACCGAACAGCTCGCTCTCGAGCAGCGGCTCGGGGAGTGCGGCACAATTCACGACCACGAACGAGCCGCTCGCGCGCTCGCTCTCGCCGTGGATCGCGCGCGAGATCGAGCCCTTTCCAGTGCCGGTCTCGCCCGTGATCAAGATCGGCGCGTCGGTCTTCGCGACGCGCTCGATCACCGCGAGCACGCGCTGCATCGCCGGGCTTCGTCCGACCAGTCCCTTGATCGAGTAGCGCTCGCCGACCGCCTTGCGCAGCGCACGTGCTTCGCGGCGCAGCGCGCGCTCTGCCAGCGCGCGCTCCACGAACACCACGAGCTCGTCGAGCTTGAACGGCTTGGTCAGGTAGTGATACGCGCCCTTGCGGATCGCCTCGACCGCCGAATCGATCGCCCCGTACGCGGTCATCATGATCACCGGAATGTCGCCGTCGCGATGCCGGGCCGCTTCGAGCAGGGCGAGCCCGTCGAGGTCGGGCATGCGCAGGTCGGTCACGACCAGATCGACCTCGTCGCGTTCGATCGCGGCGAGCGCCTCGCGGCTCCTGCCGATCGCGCGCGCCGCGTAGCCACGGTCGGACAGCCCGTCGGCCAGCGTCTCGGCGAGCGCGACCTTGTCGTCGACGACCAGGATCTGGACCTTGTCACGCATCGATGCGTCCCGCCGGAATGGTGATGCACGCGCGCGTCCCGCGCGGAGACTTCGGGCCGATCGAGAGCGAGCCTCGGTGCGTCGACGCGATCTCGTTCGCGATCGCGAGGCCGAGTCCGGTGCCCTGCCCGGCGGGCTTGGTCGTGAAGAACGGCGCGATCGCGCGCGCGGCGTTCGCGGGCGTGATGCCTTCGCCGTTGTCGGCGACGATGAACGCGACCTCGGCCGAATCCGCCTGGACCTCGAGGCGCACCGTGTCGCCGGGCTTCGACGCGTCGCACGCGTTCAAGAGCAGATTCACGAGCGCGTGCTTGAACAGCAGCGGCTCGCAACGCACCGTGGGCAGCTCGGCGGCGACGGCCGGCACGAGGTGCACGCTCGCGCGCGCGAAGCGATGCTCGACGAGCTCGGCGGCTTCGCGTACGAGCTCGCGCGGTTCCACTTCCTGCAGCGCGATCGGCGCGCCGCGCGCGAGCCCGAGCAAACCGCGCACGACCTGATCGACGTGCTCGGCCTGGTCGAGGATGGTCTGGGCGGCCTTCTGGGCGCGCTCGTCGCCGTTCGCGCGCGACAGCAGCTGCTCGGCGCGGCCGACGATCACGCCGAGCGGTGTCGACAGCTCGTGCGCGATGCCGCTGCCGAGCGCGGCCATCGTCGCCGAACGCGACAACCGCTCGAGCTCGGCGTCCTTCGT
>DATJXL010000280.1:0-13184 GCA_035500135.1 Kofleriaceae bacterium | reverse complement strand
CGTCGGTCGGGAAATTGAGCTCGGAGCTGCCGGCCGGTCCATCGTCGCCGGCGAACCCGACGACGCCGTCGCCGGCGATCGTGATGGTCGTGCCGTCGAGGTCGATCCGGCGGATGCGCTGGAACAGGGTGTCGGCGACGTAGATGCGGCCCTGATGATCGACCGTCATGCCATACGGCAGCCCGAGCGTGACCGACGTCGCCGCGAGATTGCCGCCGAGGATCTCCTGCGCCGCCCACGGCGACTTCACGCACTGATCGCAACCGTCGGCCGGGTTGTTGTTGCCGTCGTCGCACTGCTCGTTGCCTTCGACCACGCCGTCGCCGCAGAACTGCACGCACACGCCTTGTTGACACGTGCCCGGCGGGTCCGAGCTCGGCGTGCATGGATCGCCATCGGCGAGCCCGTTGCACGCGTCGATCTGATCGGGATCGACGCAACCGCCGCCGGGTGCACACACCTTGCCGGCCGGGCATAGCTGGTCGCCGCACGTGACATCGTTGGGGTGCAAGCAGCCCGCGACCGCCATGGTCGACACGAGCACGAGCACCACGTGGCCCAATCTCCCCACGCTCCGATCGTACACCGATCACATGCGGACGAGCTGCAGCAATAACCCCGTGCACGAATCGACCAGGCGCAACGTCACCGAGTCGACGACCGCGACACCGGTGAGGCAGGACGTCGCGTTCGCGGGAAACGACGTCGCACCGGCGCCGCCGTAGATCGTGTGCACGGCGCCGGTCCCGTCCACGGTGCCGTTGTCATCGGCGGCGAGCAGGCGCAACGATGCCGTCGACGTGACCATCACGTTTCCGTACACATCGCAGCTCACACCGAGCGGCGTATCGACCGGGAACGTGCTCGCAGGGGCCCCGTCGCCCGCCGACGACAGCGACCCGTCGCCGAGCACCGTCGTGATCGTGCCGGTCGCGTCGACGCGGCGCACGCGCTCGTTGCCGGTGTCCGCGATGAACAGGTCGCCGTTCGAGCACTTCGCGATCGCACTCGGTCGGTAGAGCGCGGCTTGCAGCGCGGGGCCACCGTCGCCGAAGTTCCCAGCCATCGTCGGTGTCCCCGCGATCGTGCTCATCATCATCGCACCCAGGTCGAGCGCGCGGATCGCGTCGTTGCCTCGATCGGCGATGTACAGCACGTGGGCGCTCGTATCGAGATAGAGCCCGCTCGGTTGCGCCAGCATCGCGGTCGCCGCGGAACCGTCGCGAAAGCCCGCGCTGCCCGTACCGGCCAGCGGCGCGATCGTCCACGTGTCCGGATCGGTCGCGTCGACGATGGTCACGACGTCGAGCCGGTTCGCCGTGGTCTCCGCGACGTAGAGCTGGTTTGCGGACGCGTCGTACGCGATCCCGCCGACGTCGCCGAATTGATCGGTGCGGAACCGCGCGAGCGCCGCGGTCGCAACTTGCTGCGGGTACCGCCCCGCCACGACGGCGATCGCGGCGCCATCGTGCTCAAGCTGCACGGTTCCGCTCGTCCCACCGGCCGCGAACGTCATGCCCGATGCGGTCGCGAGCTCGACCGGGTCCGCGAACCTTCCCACCGCCACCGGGCCCATGCTGTCGGGCTCGACTTGCCCCGCCGTGGTGACGATCGTGCCGGTCGCGCCGATCTCGCGCACGACCTCATCCTCGGCGTCGGCGATGACGATGTCGCCGGCGCCATCGATCGCGAGGCCGATCGGAACGGCGAGCAGCGCCGCGGTCGCGGGCCCACCATCGCCCGAGAAGCCGAGCGCGCTCGTTCCGGCGATCGTCGTGATGACGCCGGTCGCGTCGATGCGCCGGATCACGCTGTTGCCGGCGTCCGCGAACACCAGTCGTCCCTGTGGGTCGGTCGCCGGCGCGCACGGATCGTTCAGCTTCGCCGAGGTCGCCGCGCCACCGTCGCCCGAGAAGCCGCCGGCGCCGGTGCCGGCGATCGTGGAGATGTTGCCGCTCGCGTCGATGCGGCGGATGCGGTAGTTGCCGGAATCGGCGATGATGACCAAGCCCTGGGCGTCGACCGTGACGCCCGCCGGCGAGTCCAGCTGCGCCGAGGTCGCTGGTCCCCCATCGCCGGAGGACCCCGGAGTGCCGGTCCCCGCGATCGTCGTGATGACCCCGGCCGTATCGATCCGCCGTACGCTGTGGCTCCCCGAATCCGAGATCAGCACGCGTGCCATGCCGTCGATCGCGACACCGGATGGCGCGTGCAGGCGCGCGCTGATGGCGGGCCCGCCGTCGCCGGTGTTGCCGAGCACACCGGTGCCCGCGATCGTCGTGATCGTTCCCGCCGAATCGACGTGACGTACGACGTGGGCTGCCGAGTCCGCGATCACCAGCCCGCCGAGGCTGTCGTACACCATCGCGGAGACTTCGCCGAGACTGGCCGAGGTCGCCGGGCCGCCGTCGCCGGTGTATCCGAACACGCCGTTGCCGGCGATGGTCGACAACGTTCCATCGAGCTCGATCCGCCGCACGCGCAGGCTCACCGAGTCGAAGAACGCGACGCGTCCCTGTGGATCGAATGCGGGCGCGGCCACCGAGCCGAGCGCCACGCTGGTAGCCGCGAGTCCGTCGCCGGGGACGCGGTCGCTGCCGGCGAACGTCGCGATCGTTCCGTCCGTGGCGATCCGGCGCACGCGATTGCTTTGCGAGTCGACGATCACGACGCGCCCGTCGAGATCGACGACCACGCCCTCCGGCCCGTCGAGAACCGCGCTCGTCGCCGGTCCGCCATCGCCCGCGAACCCGACTGCGCCGGTGCCAGCGATCGTCGTGATCGTCCCGCCGGGATCGATGCGGCGCACGCGGTTGTTGCCGGTGTCGGCAATGTAGACGTTGCCGGCGGCATCGGTTGCGACCGCTTGCGGGCCGTCGAGCTCGGCGCTCGTCGCCGGCCCGTTGTCGCCGGTCGATCCCGGCGATCCCGTGCCCGCGATCGTCGAGATCTTGCCGGTGGTGTCGATCCGGCGCACGACGTGGTTCTCCATGTCGGCGAACACCAGGCGCCCCGCGCTGTCGTAGGCGAGGTCGTACGGTAGGCCGATCTGCGCGCTGGTCGCGAGCCCACCGTCACCGGTGCTTCCGGTCCCGCCGGTGCCGGCGATCGTCGTGATCGTCCCGTCGAGCTCGACGCGACGCAGCTTGCTGTTGTCGGTATCGGCGATCACGATGCGGCCTTGCGGGTCGAGTGTGAGGTTCGACGGAGTGGTCAAGCCCGGCGAGATCGCGGGTGCACCCGACGCCGCATCGCCGATCGATCCGCAGACGCCGGCGAACGTCGAGATCGTCCCGTCGGTATCGACACGACGGATGCACGAGTCGACCGAGTCGACGATGTACGCATTGCCGAGACCGTCGACCGCGACGTCGGTCGGGTAGGCCAGCTGTGCAGCCGTCGCCGGTCCACCGTCGCCACCTCGCCCGAGCACGCCGGTACCTGCGATCGTGATCATCGTGCCGTCGGTATCGACACGGCGCACGCGTTGCCCGATGGTGTCGGCGATGTAGAGCCGCCCGGCGAAATCGATCGTCGCGGCGTGTGGATCTTCGAGCGCGAGCATCGTCGCGCCGAGGTTGCCGCCGGCGAGCACCGTCGGCACCCAGCTCGTGAGCACGCACGCGTCGCAGCCGTCGGCCGGGTTGCTGTTGCCGTCGTCGCACTGCTCGCCCGCCTCGACGATGCCGTCGCCACAGAACTGCACGCACACCCCGCCGCGACACGTACCGGGTGCACCGGACGCGGGTGTGCACGGATCCCCGTCCTGCAACCCGTCGCACGCGGTGAGCTGATCGGGATCGACGCAGCCGCCGCCGGGTGCGCATGCCTTGCCGGCCGGGCACACCATGTTGCCGCACGCGACGAGATCGTCGTGAAGGCAGCCACCGCACGCGAGCGCGGTGGCTGCGGCGAAGCATACGACTCCGCGGGCCCCCATCCGTCACAGGATAATCGTGGACGCCTCGGAAGTGGAAGGTGCTCGGCTGGCCCGTCGCGCCACCGCGTGGCGCCCGCATCTACGTCACCGAAGATCGTCAACTATCCACGGATGCGGGCTCGACTCGCACGCGCGCTCATGTGCGTCGCCGGTTGCGTGTAGAAACGGTGCAGAACGAGAATTCGCGGGCTCGCTCGGCTCGCGATCAACCGCGCTTCGGCGGCCGCGGGATGAAGCGAGAGACGCGCGCTTGATACGCTCGATACGCGTCGCCTTTCGAGCGCAGCGCCTGCGCCTCCGTCGGTGGAATCCCCGTGACCCCGAAGATGCTCGCGAGGATGATCGCCTGTCCCGCCACTGCCACGAGCCCCCACGGCGCGAACGCCACGCCGTACACCGCGTGGCCGAGCCAGACGCACCACTCGAAGAAATAATTTTCCCCGTAGATCTAACCGTCGAGAATGGTTGCTGACTGGGCGGGACTCGGTGCGAGCAGGCGGGACGAGCTCTCGTCGGAGAACGTGATCATTGGGGAATGCGCGGTGTAGAAACGGGGTAGAAAAATCGCGCCCGCCAAGCAGCTGTCGGATGCGTGTCGAAGCGTGCCGATCTGGGTGCCAGGGCGTGTCGGCAGCCTTCAAATGACAGAGTTTTGGTCTGTCTTTGATATGGCCTCGCATTCGTCCACGCCTTTCCGGCGCGGCTCGAGATCAGAGGGTTAGGTTACACAGATCGGGTGCCAAAGCCCGACGTGTCTCCGCGTTCGACCGTGATCAGCGGTCAAGACGACCTGAAACAGGCATCGCTCACCCGCGATGACGTTGCCAAACGGCTCGGCGTCAGCGTGTCCACTGTGCGGCGCCTCGAAGGTTCACGCCTGCACCCGCTGATCACCGACAAGGGAGTTCGACGTTTCAGGCCCGCCGAGGTCGAACAGCTCGCAGCGGTCCTCGCCGCGGAGCAGAACACGCCGCGCAACGCCGAGAAGGCGGCCGTACGCGCGGTCGAGTTGACGAAGGGCGAGCTTGCCGGTCTCGTTTTCGAACGTCTCGAGCAACGCCACTCGCTCGCAGAGATCGTGATCGCGCTGCGCGTGCCGCCCGACGACGTGCGCGAGCTGTATCACACGTGGCTCGTTGGGCTGTGGGCTGGCGAGCTTCAGCGACCCGAGCCGGCGTTGCCGGCGCGGCACAGCGACCAAGATGTGATCCGACGGGTCACGCGTGAACAGCTCGCCGCGCTCCTCGACGCGTTGCCCGAGCATCGCTCGACGCGGATCAGTGTCGCGCGCGTGGTCGGCGAGTACGTGATCGAATGCGACACGAACCTGGTCGAGTATCGCAACCTCGCCGAGCTTGGAGGCTTCGTCGTGTCTGGCCCGGTCACGGTTTCCGAGATCGCGAAGCGCTTCGGTATGGGCGAGTACCGCATCTCTGCGTACGGGCTCGATGCTCCGGGCTTGCGCTGGGAGGTGTTCGCTGAGATCGACGAGGAGAGCGTATCGCGCGCTGCCTAACGGATGCGCGCTGCGTATTGGGCTACCCGGCCCAAGGGCACCGCGCGGGCGTTACGCATAAGCACGAGACGACGCCGATGAGCTATCTCGCGATCCAGATAATTCAGATCCAGTACACCGACGATCAGCGTGGTCGTGTCGATGCTGAGAAGCGAGAGCTGCTTCGTGCGTTGCCCCTCGCGCCGATCGCCGGCGACGGCGTCTTGCACGATTGCCGTGCCAACGGGTGGGAGAACTTCGAGCCGAGAACGACCACGGCTCCCATCCCGCTCCGCGATAGCGAGGTTCAGGTCGCGGACGCGCTTAAGCTGCGAATCGATAACGCCGTGCTGGTGTTCATCCACGACGCAGGGGCCGAGGTCTGGAAATCGAAGCCGTTCCTGCGTGTCCCCGAGGGGCAGTGGGCTCGCGTGCTATGGAACACGAAGAGGTCGAGCCACGACTCGAAATGGCTCGTCGAGTACGTGCTCAACGCCGGCTTGTTTCCAGCGCCACCTGGCGGAGACGTGTTTCTCGCAACGCCCGTGTCTGAACACGATCTCCGTCGCGATTTCCTCACCAACGCACAACGTTGACCCGTCGTGCGAGGCTTGACAACCAAGACGCGTCGACCGAAGACGCCGACACCCAATCAAGAGCGGCGAGTTCCACGGACCTCGTGGTCCAGAGAACGCGGCAGGTTAGGGGGGCTCGGGTGTCTTGATCACGACATCGTGGAAGATAGCCTCCGATGACGAGCACCCCAGGCTCAGTCGGCTCGCGTCGAACGACATCGGGATGTTCGCCCACGCGCCATCGGGCAGGAACCGCATCGCGGCTTGCCGGCCGGTCCACTTGAGCTCGAATTGGATGTCGCTTCCGAGCTTCACACGTCGGTCCTCGTACGACTCGTTGCTGAGAGTTCCCATCGGCGTCCGGAATACGAGATGGAATGCTATCGAGTCCGGGAACTTCGGGAATCGGCCCAGCCGAGCGCCTGCCACGTCCTCGTTCGGCTTGGGCCCTTCGAGGAAGATCGAAATGGTCGGGATCCATTTGTCGGGCACCTCGATCGCGTGAAAGTAGACGGCACCCGCGACGAAGCCCGACGCGGAGGAAACTCCGAAGCTGCTGTGGCTGACGTGCCCGGCGATCGCGTCGCAGTCGAAGCTCGCGCCACTGTTCGGATGGAGCGCCGCGAATGGCAACGTGCCCGTCACGGTGTGGCGCTCAGGAACGCTCGCGCAGGCGGCGCACACCAGAGCAGCTCCTCCGATGCCGGCAACTTCGAAACAGACGGCTCGCGATCTACTCACTCACCACCGTCAGGCCGAGACGAGCGTAGATCTCCGCTACTTTGTCACCTGGCCCCGACAGCACCCAGGTGGCTGCGCTCGGCGAAAGCTCCTCGGCGATCAGCCGTTTTACGTCGTCGTATGAAACCTTCGCGGCTCGCTGTGCGAGCTGTTGTCGCCACGCGAGGTCGTGTCCCATTGCCACCGCCAGCGTGAGCTCTGTAGCCCAGGCGGCCGACGACGTCGCGCCGGCCGATTCTCCGATCGCGACCTCGCGACGTGCGACCGCAAACAACTGCTTGCTCGCATCGCTGCCGTCGGCGAGCGCCGCGATCGCATCGCGGAGGTGAACGATGTCGGTCGCGGCGTTCTGCGGATCGAGTCTGCCCGAGACCTCGTAGTGACTCGCAACTCGGTAGGCGAGGTGCGCGCAGCGAACGCGTGGCATCAATCGGTCGATCATCGCGGCGATGATCTGTCTTGCGGCATAGTCGTCGTCGGGTGGTCCAGCGAGCCAGCCGATGCGGAGGGCGATCCAAGGTGTCGCCTCGTTGATCGCGAACGCGGCTCCGGGCTGGCGCATCGGTTTACCTAACGAGTGCGGCTGTGCCGAACCAGTCCACGGAGTGAAGATGCGACGGACGATCGGCTCGACCGCGTCGACGTCGAATCCTCCTGTCACGATCAACGTTGCGTTGTCCGGCTGCAAGAACTGGCGATAGAAAGTCTCGACGTCGCTTTGCATCGGAGCGGCGCTCGGTGAGTCTTCCCGGCGCGCCGTGCCGTACGGATGATCGCCGTAGATGTGCGCGTAGAAGTCGTCGTCGCGACTTGCCTTCGCGTCCGCGGCGATCGAGTTCGGTCGAACGTCGGCGACGATTTTGGCGACGGCGTCGGAAAAACTATCGGAAGCTGTTGGCAGCTCGCCAAAGAAAGTGAGGTCGGCCTCCAGCTCCGTTGCTGGAATGCTGACCGTGATCTCGGCCGTATCCATACCCGTGACCCAACGGGGAGACAGGCCCGCCGTGCGAGGTGGGCGGATCGCTCGCACGAGCGCGGCGATCGCGGTACTCGCGACCCGGCGAAGTGGCGTCGTCGTCATCCCCGCGCCGAACACGAGGTGAACGTGGACGACCGGCACCGTGCTCGATGGCGCCAAGATCACCGACAAGCCGTTGGCCAGTCGCAATGTCCTTGCGTGTGCCAGCACCGATGGCGGAACACGTGGCTCGACGTTCACGCTTTCGGCATCGAGCTCGAGCGGACGCCGAAGCATATGATGTGGTTCGATGAGATCGGCCGACTGAGTCACCGGCCGAGCGCCATCGGGCTGGAGCACGATCACCTTCGCGTGCGAGATCGCGAGGGAGCCCTCGAGCGCGTGACGGAGTCCCGCGCTGTCGAGTCGTTGGATCGCGGTCATGCGGCCTCCGATGTCGACCCCATCCGCAATGGCAGCGACGCGGTGGATCGCGTCGTCGACGAAGTCGAGCTCCTGGATGACGCTCTGCTCGCGAAGGAGAGATCGTGCATTGAACCGAAGGTTCCGCGGTAAGGACCGGTCTGCCGATCGTCGAGACTTCGCATGTCATCGCGCGACATTTCTCGGCCCAAAACTTCCGTCGCATAGCTCGCAATATTCTGACCGTATCCGGTCCAGCGCGGTGCGTTCCGAGATAGGAACGCATCCATCGCGTCGGCCTCATCAATCAACGTGCGAAGGGAAGAATTGAGTCCTGGATCACTCGTCATTACTTAGTCTCACTCTCGTGATTGACCGTAGGCCAGGCTGCACGTGACCATCCTTCTTGAAGGGACGAACCACTTCGACCTTAACCTTCTTAGGATCTGGCCCGTAGTATTGCATCTGATCGGGACCGCCAAGATGATCTGTCTCTGAGGCGCGACGGGGCCGCGGTAGAGAACCGTGCCCTTGGGACACATACAGTGATTGTAAGCCCTCGCTTGTCACGACGTGGCAGCGCCACGTGGGGAGCGCCGCACTACACCGCGGCTGTCTTCTACGCGGCGAATTGTGCGGGCAGCAGTAGCTCGCGGCGATCCGCAGCGAGGACCGCTACGTAGAGGTACGCAACGGGATCGATGTCGTGGAGCTTCGCGGTCTCGACCAGGGTCTACCGAGTGGTCGCGACCCGGGAATGAGGCCAACGAACATTTACGGTGACTGCGGCGCGTATTTTGCTGCCATTTCCAGGACCCAAGGGTCAGCGAGTGTTGCACTCGCTTCACGACGAAGCAATGCTAGTAGCCTCGGGTCGTCAGGATGAATCTGCAGCAGGCGCCACAGGACATTTGGCACACCGCGGATCTCGTCGAGCCTAGAGCGGTCAGTCTCTGCAATCTGGAGTAGGCGTTCTACTGCTTTCTTGCCACGATCCCATGGGAGTTGCCAGACAACGGTTCGCTCCCCGCTGTCGCCATGCTCGATGATGTCGAGTGCGGCTTCCGCGATCGATTCCACGATGGGCGTGTTCTTGAATTGCTCGGCCAAGTCGGCAAGCGCAGAAGCTACGTCGAGATCGGAGCGAAGCCACGATGGACCGAGAGGATATTTCGCCGCCCTACGAAGCAGCGTCGGCCAATCCGTATTATCGCCGTACGAGTTCCCCAAATACTGAAGCATTGTCATTGCATCACCAAAGGCTCGCGCTTGAGCTCCCAGAGCACTTCGGTGATTTGATAACCATCAGAGTACTCGGGCCCAACGGCGAGTTGCGTCTCGAGATCTCCGGGAGAAGTGCCATCTGCGACGTCTCGGCCAGCAAATACTAGCCCGATGCCCCCGAGGCCAGTCGCCAACCATAGCTGAACGATCTGGGTTCCTGAGACTGTAACGCTTGCGGCAAATGAGATCGCGCGAATGAGGTCTGTTTGCTGGACCATGTATCACTACGCGATCGCCATGGCTGACCGAAGTGCGGCCAGGGCGTCGGCGACACGATCCTTCAGCGCATCAAACTTGTTGTTTTCAGCTATCTGTTCATCGTAGTCACTGCGCTGAACATACACTTCGCTGAACGACCCGGGACGATAAGCGAACATCGAAACGCCACCCTGCAGTAGATCTTGAAGCTCGTCGCGTAGGAGCGAATCTTTGGCAGCAGCGGCATTCTTAGCGATGCCGTGCCAGACCGGACCGTATTCCGGCGCTTCACGATCGCAGAGCGAAGCCAATTCCGTGGCCGCCGACGCCAACTGGTCGAGTGCAGCGCGAATTCTTGGTTCATTCATTGTTCTGTTTCCTGCTGCGAGGTCACTGGCGGTCGAGGCTGAATGTGGCCATCCCGCTTGAAAGGGGCCTTAACCAGAACCTTGCCGCCCTTCCCCTCAAGCTTCCACGCGTCGGGAATGAAATACTGCTTCTGACCAGCGCCGAGTCCCCCCATATGTACGCCGCCCTGACTTCCGACCTGACCAACGTAGACCTTGGTGCCCTTCGGGATCAGGATGGTGTAGGACCAGAAATCAAGATCCTTCTGCTCTCGAAGACTTCCGGTAGGCATCGTTCCAGTCTTCGGATCGTCCCATACGCGTTTGACTGCCACGTCGATCCGATACTGTGCCTCTCCTTCAAGTGGTTGGTCAGTGAACCAATTACCCCATGAGCGCGCTCCGTTTCCAACGCGATACAACGTTAAATCGTCGACGAGCACGATCTCGTCGTACTTGCCTCCGTAGAACCCGGATGCTGGAAGAGGATTGCCTATGCCCTTCGGATCGTAGACTGATCGATCCGACAGAGGCCCCGGGCGCATTGCATCGTACTGATACTCATGTGAGTCACCCGGCTGCGGGTGGCGAACTATCGGCCCCTCGGTGACAACGCGAAGTTCAAAGGTTCGATCGCCCACCGTGACGCGCCAGTTGCCCGATGCTTCACGCTCGTGTCGCGCCGCGATGCCCCGTGCGTCGAGGTCGGCAAACGTGGCATCGATATTGTGCTCGGTACCTTCGTAGACCTGGCCTGGGACCACTGGACTCAATCGCGCGATGGGAACAGGCACTGTATGAACGGGCTGCGCCGATTCGGTCTTCGTCTTCGCGCCGGCAGCACCATCGCGTTCGTGGATCTCGAACGCCTCACCTTCGATCGTGACCCGGTGAACACCGTGGTCTTCGGTCTCGTGCACGTCGAGATGTGCGCGACGAGCATCGTCTATGGCGTGCCCGATCTGCTCACGCGTACCGGCCCACAGCCTGCCCCCGCCAAGATCTTCGAGCCCGGCGTTCACGAGCGGGACGCTCTCCATGCCGGGAACATGAATGTCGGCGAGTTGCTCGCGATTCTGATGACGAGCGACCGCCATATCGGTCACACCGAGGCCAGCTTCCTTCTGTAGCTCGGGATGTTCGTCGAGCTCGTGAAGCACTGCTTTCTCTTCGGTCAGGGTCTCGACCTCTTTGCCCGACAACAGCAGTGCCGAGTCTCCGGTCGGGTTGTGCTCGGCTAGCTCGGCGAGACGCAAGAGCTCCGAGCCACGTCCTTGGAGCAGTTTTGCGCGCGGAAAGTCACGGAGCTTGGCCAGCTTCTCGTAGAGCTCCTGCCGCGGAGCAAATCGGCCGTGAACCTTACGGCCGATCGCGATCGACGCGCCCTGCAGAAACCAGTCTCGCAACTGCGTCGGCGTGGCCTGCTCGCGGTGGCCGCCGAGCTTGTCTGCCACCATGTGCGCGACGTACGAGACGGCAACGTTGATAACGACATGACTCGTGATCGTCGCCGTCTCGGCAAGTATCACTGCACCGCGATTGGTTTTCCACGTGATGCCGGCGTCGCGTTCGAGGTTCTTCGCGAACTCCAGATCCTTGCCGATGCGCGCCATGATCGCGCTCGCTCCGACGGTCATCAACAGGTTCTCGGTGAAGCTCGCGTCGGGATCACCAAGAGCGCGCTGGCCGATCGTATTGACACCGGCCTCGGTTGCAGCACCCATTCCCGGTCCCACGAGTTGCGCGCCAAGCGATAGCTCGGCCAGCTCAACGCCAGCACCACGAGCCAACATGCCGCCGACGGCGCGCGCCACCAGGCCACCCGCTGCACTCGCGACGAAGCTCACGCCGATCATCACGAGTAGCTCGATGCACATCGCCGCGATCGCCGTGTACTCCTGCTGATCGCGAAGCACGGTGGCGGCATTCGTGAAGAACTTGACGACGCCCTTGCCATCGTACCCGGCGGCGATGCGGGCGAACCGCGCCTGTGCAGCAGCGAGCGACGCTCTGCGCGCGTCGACCATGGCGGCATCCCGGTCGGGCCCGGGCTTCGCGGACAGATCGACTTGCTTGTACTCGGCCTGCCAGGCGGCCTCCACCATGGCCAGCTCGCCCTCCAACGCTTCGGCGGCGCCGCTGAGCGTGAAGAAGCTGCCGTGAAACGGCGCGATGATCATCGACAGCTTGCTCTCGCCGACCTTTTCGGCCATCGCTACGAGCTGAGCGCTCTGCGCACGGATCGCACCGATCTTCGCGTGGAGCGCGATCTCTTGACTCTTCAGCATCGTGCTTTCGAGCTTCGAGGGATCGACCGCCTCGCCGTTGACGAGCTTCGTCTGTAGCGCGATGCAGTCCGCAGCCAGCTGCTGGGGATCGTCGAATCGCCGCCGGTCGAGGCTGTGCTGAGTCGTTTGCTCGTACTGACCGACCGACTGCTGGAGATCGGTGGAAGTCGCGCGCAGCGCCTGCACGGTGAGTGCGGTCTGCTGAGCGGCAGCATCCGCGATCAGCCGCTCGCAGCTATCGGCGAGGAACGAAACGCCTGCCGCATGTGCATACGTCGACAGGATTCGGCGAAATGGCGCGGCATCGGCGGAAGCCTTGTCGAGGCCCGCGCCAGATGAAGTGATCTGCTGCACTCCGCTCGCGATGCGATACAAGTGCGCCTTCTGCTGTGCGATCGGCTCGCGCCACTTGGCCGCGTCGTCGGGCTTCGCGGCCGCGAGCTCCGCGTCCTTCGTGTGCACCCAATGCAGCGCGGTGGCGATCGGCGAGTCGAGCGTCCAGGGCCCGAGCACGGAGGTTAGATACTGTAGCTGGGTGGCCGAATCGCCGAGCGTCGTGCGCAGGTGCGCGGCATCGCCATGGTCCGTCTTTGCATTCGCGACCGGATGCGGGCTTTGCGCGAGTGCAAGCTCGCTGGCAGCGCCAGTGCTCGCCAACGCGACGAGCTCGTCCTCGCGTGAGCCGTCGTGGGCTTGCGCCGGCGCATACCGCCGCGCTTCGTCGAAGCGCATCGCAATACTCGCCGGCAAACCGAAGTACGGCGGCGCGGCCGCAACCTCGTAGGCATGAAACGAGGTCGTGTCCCTATAGTTGTGTAGAAGCCGTTTTCTTGGGCCGCCAAGAAGGACGAGAGAGCTTCCAGGTTGCAAAGCCAAGGAGCTCGTCTCGTGAAGCGACCAACACGATCCCTTCGACTCGACGCTATCGATTCCGT
>DATJXL010000279.1:0-11982 GCA_035500135.1 Kofleriaceae bacterium | reverse complement strand
ACGGAATCGATAGCGTCGAGTCGAAGGGATCGTGTTGGTCGCTTCACGAGACGAGCTCCTTGGCTTTGCAACCTGGAAGCTCTCTCGTCCTTCTTGGCGGCCCAAGAAAACGGCTTCTACACAACTATAGGGACACGACCTGGCGCAGCGGATGGCGCACTTCCCGCTGACGCAGCGATCGATGCCCAGGTCGAAACGGCGGAGGTCGGCGAGTTCGCGTTCATCGAAAGCAGCATGGGCGGAAGCAACAGCACGATCACCTCGGCGGCGTTTGCCACGTTCACGTATTCCGGGTCCACACGCGACGACGGGCCTTGTCACATCACGCTTCGGACGTCAGGGACGGTCAGCCGTGTCAGCGCTGGCGCGATCACGATCTCGTACGGAACGAGCGGAACGTACACGCTCAATCCATCGAGTCAGGACCTCTACGCAGATCAGTTCCCAGGGTTCCGGTTTGCAGCGAACGATACGATTTCGATTTCTGCCGCCGGCGCGACTGTTCCCGCGTTCTCGAAGAGCATCGTGTTTCCAGCAGCCGTGTCGGTGACGAGCCCGACCTCGCTTGCGACGCTCAGTAAGTCAGGGTTCTCTGCAACGTGGACGAACACCTCAAGCATGGTTCACATCGTGATAAACCAATATCCTGACAGCATTCACTCGACCAGCATCGACTGCACGTTCGCAGGTGACTCTGGTGGCGGTGCGGTGCCAGCAACTGCACTTTCGGACCTCTTGGTTGCGTCGAGTGGATCCACTAGCGTCTTGATCGCGAGCTCGACGACAGCGACGGGGACCGCTGGAACCTATCCGCTCACTCTACAGGCAACCGACTTCGGTTTTTCAGCGTACGTGATCGTGCAGCAATGAATCGGCGTAGGGCTCGCAACCTAGCAGGTTAAGTCGGCTGCCGTTGGCGCGAACGCGTCGGTCACGCCGAGCACGGAGCGCGTCGCTTTTTCTGCTTGTCACCAAACGCGACGAGGCGCCGACTTGGCACCCCGGCTAGGCTTTCGTCGGCGCCGCGGAGCCTGCGAGCCGCGTCAGTGGGCGCGCTTGAACGCGATACATCGCTCGTGCGTCATCGTGGCGAGCGGCGCGAGACGGTCATCCGACCGCCCGCTGTAATGCTCGGCCCGCAGAATGTCTTGCGCGACCTCGCGCACGTTAGTTGCCGAGAGGTCGTCGCAACCGGACTGGAGGATGGCCTGCTCCAGTGCCGATACCGCCAGGTCTTCGGTGCCCAAGATCTGGAAGTGATGGTCGACCATGCGCGCGACTTCGACGAACGGGCTGTGGCCCCAGAGCGATGCGGCGTGAAGCACCGCGAGCTTGTCGGCGAGATCCGGATCGACGAGTGCCTGGCCATCGACGGTCTCTTCGGCCGAACTCACGCGGGCTTTGCCTTGACCGAACATGCACACGCGTACTTGCGCCAGTCGCCCCGGTATCTGCACTCAGCGGACGCGGTGATACCCTTGCCGGAGGCGGACATGAAATCGACGGCGAATCTCGCGATCGCAGACTTTCGGTGGGGGCAGATCGTTGACTCGACAGGACGAGCCTTCAAGGACGCGCGGTTGTTTCCCGGCGGAGTCGAGGAATGGGATTGGCGCAAGACCGGGACCCGTCACGATCCAGGCATCCAGATCGCTGATCTCGAAGACCTCGTCGCGACGAAGCCAGACGTTGTGATCTTGTCGCGTGGCGTCGACCTTGTTCTGCAGGTGCCACAAGTGACGATCGACTTTGCGCGCGCACACGCAGCGAACGTACTCGTGCTGCAGAGCGAGCAGGCGGTCGCCGAGTACAACCGGCGCATCGCGGGCGAACGCGTCGTTGCTCTCGTCCACAGCACCTGCTGATGCCGACTTCGCACCCGGTCGCATCCCTTCGTGCCGTCGATGCTTTCGACGCAGCGACGCGCTCAATCGCGTACTGAAGTGCCTGCTTCTGGGTCGCAGGCAGGGACCGCGTCAACGTCGCGTACAACGACATTCGAATGGAGTGGCGGCACGGCACGGGCAGCGGTTAGAACAAGCCATGCGGCTAATGAGGATGCGCGTGAAACTTCGTTTCTTGCTGGTGAGCGCGACCCTCGCGATCGGTTGCGGTGACAATGAAAAACACGAAGCGACCACGGCGTCGGCGCACGAGATCACCACCGCCGATCTCACGCCGTCCCCGGACGGTGGCCCGCCGGTAGTTTCGCCACGGCTACTCGAGCCGCGGCGGGTCGCTGGCGACAAGGCCGTCACACCTGATCCTGACGTCATTACAGCAGCGGCCAATACCGGTGCGACGCTCCGCGGATCCTTCAAGTACTGTCTCGATGAGAGTGGGCACGTGATGCAGGTGACCACCATCCAGAGCACGCAGGCGGTCAACTACGACGCGAAGATCGCTCGGGCCATGAAGGAGTGGGCGTTCCGACCGGTCATCGTCGACGGTAAGGCCGTTGCGGTTTGTTCGGCTGCCGTCTTTTTGTTCAGCGCTCGCTGACGAGTCCCGATGGTTCGCAAGCGCGTGTCCCGCCGTGCCGAGGAGCGTGCGGCACGCAAGCCGGTGCGCGATCGCGAAACGCTCACGGCGCTGTCACGCGGCAGCTCCGACCATCGGATCCATGTGCCGTCTGCAGCTGCGGTCGAGACGCGTGCGCGCAACTCGACGTGCCCCCATTGCGAAGGTACGTACCGCATTGAGGAACACGCGTCGCAGTCGTCAGGGTTAGCAATCGCTGTCCAAGCGGACGAAGTCGTGAAAGCTCGCGCGCTGTCCTCCAGCGAAACAGACCCAACGCGGAAGGAAGCGCTCGAGCACGTACTCCACAACTCGGTAACTCTGCTAGGCAGAGATATTGACGACCTGATCAGTGATCTTGCTCCCCCGGAGTTAGGTTCCGACATGACTAAGTCGCCGGGCCGCTATCAGATCATTCGCGATGCAATGGCGCCGGTCTTGTCGCTGCGCGGCGCAAAGACCGCTGATACTGCGCTAGCCTCGGCTAAGACAGCAATCGAAAGAGTTCGGTGGACGTTGGAACATGCACCAGAGATCATCAAGGCCCAAACGAAGGGTCAAACGCTTGAGGACGTCAAGGCTGAGGAAAAACCAGGGGAGAACACCACGTGAGCGACGCTGAGACAGCGTGGCCGCCGAGCCTTCGTGAGTACGTAGCTACCGGTGACCGGGCAAAGATACGACTACGTCCGTATGAGCCAGTAGAGAATACGACCATGATGGTCGTGATCACCGGTGCCATAGTCGCTCTTACATGCGCAGGTCCGTTCATCGGGTCCGGACTCATCCCGTGTCTGTTCGGCGCCGCGGTCTCGCTCTTTCTGATCATCATGTTGGCGAGTGACCGGCTTCGGTGGTGCGAGGTCGAGCGAATCGAGACGGGATGGCGAGTAACGCACGGCATTAGCAACTGGCGGAAGCGAGAGTGCCTTTTCAAGGAGTCCGAAGTTCTGACAGTTGTTCTCATGTCACATGTTGGTTTTGTTAACTACGGCGGACGCGCGCACTATTACCTTCGCGTCGAGTTTTCCAATCACGGATTTGGCGAGAAGCCTTCGCTGAGTGTTGGTAGGCGCCTAGTACTTCCAAAGCAGACTCTGGCCGACTTGGCTGCGTTGTTTCAGGGCAAGGCCTCCCCTGCGAAGAATCTTGAGGAAGTATCGGAAGGACTCGCCTGACGGCTCGGCTGCACGCGGGACGCGACCACGTCGGGAGCGGATTTCGCCCGCTACGCATTGCGCAATCGTTGCGTCGTCGTTAACAGAGTTCCATGTCCGAAGAGGAGTCGACGGAGTCCCTGCGCCGCTCCGTCGTGAAGCTCTTCACGGGCATGAAGGAGCCGAACTACTACCGGCCGTGGGAGCTCGCGTAGATCTGTCTCGTCACCGCTGGTGTCGAGTGTTCATTGGACCACCTTCGCAGTCGGGAGATATTGCCCGCCAGTAAGCTCGCCCGCAGCGCGTCGCACAACGTTCGCCGCGATGAGCCATGCGGCAACGAGTGACGCGTTGCTGACGACGAAGATCGCCGTGGAAAAGCGGCGTGGGCGCGGAGATGTCCGAGATGATTTCTTGTCCAGTGACCGCCCGGAACTCCCCCTGCGGCTCGGCATGAAGCTCATCCTCTATGACAAACATCGCCTTCGCATCCCACGTTGGTAAGGTGCCAGCTTCACATCGGGTCAGCGCGCGGGATACTCGGTCTCACCCACGCATCCGGCCAGTTGTCGAAATCCGAAATCTCTTGGCCCTCGGCCAACAGCGTGTACATCGCCTCGTCGAGAAAGTCGTTGACCCGGAGTGTCATCGTTTGACCTTCCACAGTCGTGCGATATGCGAGCTCCCCATCGCCCGTCCGCTCCCAGGTCAGTGGCGAGTCGGCAAGCTTCGCGAGGATCTGAGCACGCAGCGCGGCGACGCGCGTATCGAACTCGGACTCGGTCAGCTGATCGACATCTTTCCTGTCGTGTGCCGAGAGGTACTCCCAATACTCGCGGTGCGGAACGAACCCGCCGGTCGTCCACTCCAACGCGAGAATGTCGCCGCTGCCGTCGGAGAGCTGCACGACCTTCACAGGCCGGTCGTTCACGGCGTAGTACCAAGGATAAGGCTTCATCATGGCTAGCGGTTGGTAGGGTCCGGGCTCATGACCGCTGCCGGGAGATATTCGCTCGATCTACCCATTGCGCAACCGTTGCGTCGTCGTTAACAGAGTTGAACGACCGCTCACCTGATCTTCGGTAGCGATCACAGGAGGCGAAGGCATGGCGGACTCACCGATCTCACCGAAGGACTTCGGCGCGTCGTTCAAGGGCTTCATGGAGCAGATGGCGCGCCAGTCGCCCGCCGAGGAGCCGTTCTTCCAGAAGCGGCTGCGCGAGCACTTCGGGGCGGACCCGGCGAAGTTCGCGATCGTCGCCGAGAAGGTCAGCGACGCGAATCATCCGAACCTTCACCTCGCGATCGAGGCGTTCGTCACCGCTCCGGGACGGAGCTTCGAGCTGCTCGGGATCAGCAGCCAAGCTGCACAGTTCATGGGTATGAGTCTCGTGCAGCTCGTCGCCGGAGGCGGCGGGATGATGCGCGGCGATCCACCCGACGAGGGACCGGTGACGTACACGAACGTTGCGCTCGATGGAGATCGCGTGCTCGCGTGCACGCAGCTCGGCCTCTATTTGGTCAAAGAGGGCGACGCGCGACTCGCAATCTTCGTGGCGAAGACCGAGCGCGGCTACCGGGACGGGATCAACGTCGAGGTGCTCGCGACCGAGCGAGCGGCGGCCGATGCGTGCCACGCCGCGCTTCGCAACTCGATGCGCGTGCGCAACGTGTATCGCGGTCACGTCGTGTCGCTCTCGGCGAACAACAGCGGCCTGCAGGTGTCCTTTCATCATCTGCCGTCGATCTCGCGAGAGCAGATCATCCTGCCGAGCGGCGTCCTCGAGCGCATCGAGCGCGAGAGCGTCGGCTTTTCTAAGCACGCCGAACGACTGCGCGCCGCCGGGCGGCACCTGAAGCGCGGCATGCTTCTCCACGGCTCGCCCGGAACGGGCAAGACGCTCACGGCCATGTATCTCGCAGGTCGCATGCCCGATCGCACAGTGCTGCTCATCACCGGGCGCAGCATGGGACTGCTCGAGCAGGCCTGCGCGATGGCGCGCACGCTCCAACCGGCGACGATCATCCTCGAAGATGTCGATCTCATCGCGGAAGAACGCACGCGCCAAGGTGCCGGCGGCTGCGCACCGCTGCTGTTCGAGCTGCTGAACCAGATGGACGGGCTCGCCGATGATGCCGACATCCTCTTCGTCCTCACGACGAACCGTCCGGACCTGCTCGAGCCCGCACTCGCGGCGCGGCCCGGTCGCATCGATCAAGCCGTAGAGGTCCCGGTCCCGGATACCGAGTGCCGACGGCGCCTCTTCGAACTCTACGGTCGGGGATTGAAGGTCAGCACCCCGATCGACCCCTATGTCGATCGAACGGCCGGAGCGAGCGCAGCGTTCATCCGCGAGCTGATGCGCAAGGCGGCGCTATTCGCAGCCGATGACGGCGGCGAACCGGACGTGAAAGCGAAGCACTTCGACGAAGCGCTGCACGAGATGGTCGTGCAGGGCGGCGATCTGACCAAGAGCCTTCTTGGCGCAGCGATCCGCACCGAGTAGGTCAGCGTGGAGATCGAGCAGATCGATGCGCCGGACGGTCTCGTCGTAAGTCGACCGATCGCGACCATCTCCTCGCACCGAGCTCACACGATGCTCACTGCCTCACGCTCACATTTATAGCCATGCGCCTCTGCTCCTGGAACGTGCTCGCCGATTCGTACGTACGTGCGAGCTACTATCCACGCTCCGATCCTGCATTGTTGAAACCCGGCGCACGCGCGCAGGCGATTCTCGATGCGATCGTCGCGAGTCCAGCGAATGTCGTCTGCCTGCAGGAGGTCGAGCATGCTTTCGTCGATGCCGCGCGCTCGCGCCTGACGGGTTGGCAGATCAGCTACGAACCCAAGCGTGGAAAGCCGGATGGTTGCGCGATCCTCGCTCGCCCCGGAACCAATGTCGAAGACGTGGGCGCGATCGTGTTCGCGGATGGAGCGCCTGACTGAGAGAATTCGGGTCACATCGCCCTGCTCGCCACGATCGCCATCGAGGACCTCCGTGTTCGTCTCGCCACGACACACCTTCGCTGGGACCCGCCCGGTACGCCCACGGCGCAGCGCTGGGCAATTCGCGAAGCACGAGAGCTGATCGCGAATCTGCCTGCGCCGTCGATCATCTGCGGCGACCTCAACGTGGAGGCCGACGACGAGGTCCACCGGCTGCTGCACCAAGCCGGGTTCGTCGATCCTCATCTCGCTGACGCGCGTCCGACCTGCAACCCGAATGGCCGCGCCAAGCGCATCGACTACATCCTCCACACGCGGGACCTGAGATCGCTCGCCGTCCCGCCGCAGCACATCGCGGATCACACGCCGTTGCCGTCCTCCGCGATGCCATCCGACCATTTACCCATCGAGGTGATGCTCGGCGGCGCCGATCCGCGACGCTAGGCTTCGGCGGGTCGCTGCTGGATATTGCAGCAACCCAGTCGCTTTCCGCCGGGAGCCCGCGAGCTTAGGTGGGTACGCAACCCGGACGTACGACGGTCGATAACGAGTGCGAGATGCCGGCGCACGCAGCTAACATGGTCGACCGAGGGCGGCCGGCATGAGCTTCGATCGGGAGGGCCCGAGGCGTTCGGCGGGGTACGAGTCGAGCTATCGGCCCGCGACGGCGTATAACGACACGCGCGAGCAAGCTCCGCCGACGGCGAGCGAGATCGCGCAGCAGGCGATAGCCGCTGCTACGCAAAGCGTCGGCTCGGTCGGCGGCGATCTCGATCGCATGCGCACGGCAGAGCGGGATCGTGATCCGAAAGCGTGGACGACGGTGCACGGGGGACTCGCGCCGCGCATCGCGGATGCCCGGTCGGCGATCGATCGCGCTCGCGGGCACGTCGATGACGCCGGCCCGGAGGCGGCGGCGCGGCTGGAGTCCGCCGCGAGCCAGCTCGCGCAGCACGAAGAAGCGGCGAAGCAGTTCACCAAGCCGCCTCTCGCGTACAAGCCCGTCTCGCGCGAAGAGCAGATCCTTTCAGCGCTGCAGTCTCGGCCGACGCCTGGCGACGCGCGCAGCGGATTTCAGAACGTCGAGCGCGAGCTGAAAGCAGAGATCCAGCAGCTCGCACCCGCGGAGTGGCTGGCGTTGTCGAGTCGACTCGCGCGGGTCGACGACAAGAAGTCACTCGAGGATCCGCTCACCCGAGATCCGATCGCGGTCGCGTTCGCGCGGTTCGGAGCGCCGCGCCAGGAGGAGATCCGTCGTTTCCTCGCGGATCCGAAAGAGCGACTTCTGGCAGCCGCGGCACGAGGATCGAGTCCGCAAGCTGTCGCACCCGACTCCTCGCTCGACGAAGGGGGCGCCGCGGAGCCTCATTCGATCGAAGCGAAGCTGCGGCGGATGATCGAGTCCGGCCAGCCGGACCCCGAGCTCCTCGCTTCGCTCGACGGCACGACGCGGCGCGGGCTGGCCCGCCGTTTCGAGGCGTATCGGCCGGGCTCCGGCGACGAGCTCGCCGCGCGGTTCGCGCGACTCGATGGCGCGGCGCGGGAGCGCATGCTCGAAACCATTCGCGGCGGCGGTCCTCGCAAGCTCCCCGACGAGATCCGCGGCGACATGGAGGCAGCCACCGGCCGTTCGCTCGACGGCGTCCGCGTACACGACGACGAGCACGGCCACGCGACGGCCGCCGCTCACAGTGCGCGCGCCGTCGCGATCGGCTCCGACATCTATATGGGAGAGGGCCAGCTGGACTCGACCAGCCGCGAAGGACGCGAGCTCCTCGCCCACGAGGTCGCGCATACGGTGCAAGCTGACGCGCATCCGGGCCCCGTCGCCGCGGCCGCCAAGCGCGACGGCACTTCGACCGAGGCTGCCGAAATCGAGGCCGACCGCTTCGCCGCGGACTTCATCGGGTCCGGCGCGAGCGCGAGATTCACACCGCAGGTGGCGGTCGCGCCCTCGACCGCACTGCGCGGTCCGCCGAAGGGACACGCGACTGCCGCAGTAACCGCCAGTCCGACGCCCGACTATCGCATCGACAATGGCGGGCTCACCGCGCACATCCAACGCGAGTGGATGCGCGTGCGGCCGGTGGATCACTGGCTCGAAGTGCTCACTGCGATGCAGTCGGCCGGAGCCGTCCCTTGGGCGAAACCTGCCGCGCTCGCGCGTGTGGCGGGGCTGCTCGCCGAAAAGTACCAGCTGCGCGACGAGGTCGTGACGTTCCACCTCGATACGTTCATGACCGCGACCATCGGCTTGCCGCCCGATGCAGCGCCGCAGCTCGAACGAATCGGTAACGACATTCTGATCGCGCTGCCGGGTGTCTACAGCACCGGCAACAACGAGCAGGTCCCCCTCGACAGCCGCGCGAACTCGGATCGTTTCGAGGCCGTGTACCGGGCACTCGCCGGGTTCACTGGATTACCTGTTCGCGAGCGCATCGACTTGGGCGCCGTCGGTGTCAGCCCGACCACCGGCGCGATGCGGTTGCACGACGCCGAGCTCGCGCAGATCTTCGGCTCCGAAGCTTGGCAGGCCTGGAAGACACCCGGCGAGACCCGCCATGCGCGTCGCGCGCCCCAGCCCGCGATGCGATCTGCCCAGCACGCACGTACGCCGGCAGAGGTCGCCGAGGCGCAGCCAGCCGAACCGCACAACTACCTCTCGCCAGACGAGCAAGTCCGGATCACACGATGGTTCGCCGCGCATGGTGCCACCGCGCATCACTTCTGGACGCGGGAGGTGATCGCGATGCTCGACGAGCTCGACCGCGATCCTGCGCTCGCAGGTGCCGTCGAACGACTTCTGGCTGACGGTGCGCTCTCGGGCCACCAGAAATCGCTCGATGAATTCACGCTGCGCGAGGCGATCGATCGCGCCAAGCTCGAACGCGAGCGCGCCCGCCTCGGTCTTGGCGCATTCCATGACGACGCGCAGCAGACCGACGTGGCCGGCGTGATCGACGTGCCCGCGCGGCTCGTCGAACGCGGCCTGCTGCTATCGGGCCGCGAGGCGCACTTCGATCTCGTGCTCGATTGGAGCTTGGTGGACGCGATCAGCGACCAGCAACATCAGGCGTTGGCCAAGCGGCCTTGGCACGCCGTGGTCGAGTGGGTATTCGAGCGCACCGACATCCAGGGACCGTCGAATCCCGATGGGCGTCCGATCCAGAAGCCCGAAACCGTCCGGACCGAGCACTCGACGAACGAGATGGGCATCGATCGCACGTTCACGCTCGATCCTCACATCGCGAGCGGAATCTGGACCGTGCACGCGTTCTTGCACACGAGCCATTTCGCGCCGAAGCACGTCCAGGCGACCGTCGAGGTCAAGACCGAGACCGCGCGCATGGCCGACCTTCGCCACGAAGCGTTCGCCGGCATGACGCCCGCGAACGAGAAGACCGAGGCGCATCACTTCGACATCGGCACGTGGAACAAGGCAGTGAATGTGGCCGAAGGGCCAGCCGCCGCGAATGGCTACGACACCGAAGGTGCGATCACGCACGGTGACTTGCCGGCGGGCTTCCATGCCCGCAGCGCGAAAGAGCGCATGCAGTCTCGTCAGGACGAGATCCGGCAGACGGAGCAGCTCGTCGCATATCTCCGCGCGCAGAAGCGGTCCGACAACGCCGACGCGATCACGGCCGCGACGCATCGGCTCGATCATCTGCGCGAGGCGGACAAAATGCTCGCGAATGACGAGCGCACCGGCTGGCAGCCGTTCGAGCTGCGCGGCACGTACCTGAGCCATCTCCCGGAGGTTCCTAGCGGGCCGCTCGACCTCTACGGCAGCGTTCGTCACGTGAAGAAGAAGGACGGCGTCGGCGATGTCGCGGGGATCGCCGAGCACGTCGAAGTCCAAATCCGCGATCACACCCAGCGCTTCAGCCCCGAGAGCTTCGATTTTCACGGGAGCGGCGACACGTTCGAGGCTGCGCTCGAGGACGCATTCGTCACGCTGTGCAAAAAGTATCCCGACGGTCGAATGTCGGTGCTCGCTCAGGCGATGGACGCTTCTCGAACGAGCGCATCGGCGACCGGGAAGGCGATCGGCTTCGAGCTCGCGACGACCTCTCCGTGGAACCGCGCTAAGGAGGTCCTGTACAACCCGGTCGTACAAGCCGCTATCAACGCGGCCGCGATGGCGCTGATGATCTTCCAGCCCGAGCTCGCGCCAGCGCTGATGTGGGTTCTCGCGATCAGCAACACGGTTGCGAGCATCGACGAGCTGGTGTCGATGCAGGAGAGCGGCACGCTCACCGGCGAGAAAAAGGCGCTCACGCTCGCACAGATCGGGCTCAACTTCCTCCCGCTCGTGCGCGGGGCTCGGCTGCTGCAGTCCAGCAGCGGCTTGTTCGCGTTCGAGGCCGCGAACTACGTCGGAATGACGGTGGTGATCGCCGCTCAGACCCAAGCCGAGCTCGACGCGATCCAGGAGGGCGACATCGCGGCGCTCGCCGAGCGCTATCGCGCGCTGATCGACCTGCAGAAAACGACCAACCCGAGCGACCCCCAGCTCGCGGCGCTGCGCGCCGAGATCGACCATGGTGCGGACAAGATCCGCGCGCGCACGATGGAGGTCTGGAGCCGGTCGGTCGCGCAGAACACCGCGTTCATGGTCGGCACGCACATCCTCGTCGATATCCAGCGCACCGCAAGTGCCGGTGCAGGTGCCCCCACGACGTCGGGTCACGCCGAGAGCGAACGGTCCGATGCAGAGGGGCCGGCTCCCACAAAGCCAACCGCGAAAAGACGTGAGGGTGCAGAGGCGCCAACCACAGGGCCTGGAGATCACGACGCTGCCGGACCCGCGGCAGCTACCGCGCACGAACACGAGCAAGCGGATCCCCGTGGGCACCAAGAGGCCGCCGCGATCCCAAGCCGAATCCGTTCACTGGTCGATTCCGATGTGCTGCCGCGACTTGTCGGTGCAAGCCCAGCCGTGATGGGAGATGTTGAGCGTCTCGCCGAACGCGATCCTAAGGGCTTCTCAGGACTCCTGCGAAGCTACGGCGACCAAGTAGTGACCTACCTTCGATACAACCCAGCGGATGACGTCGCAGCTCTCGGTCGGGCGCTCAAGTCCGAATCGAAGCGGACGCACAACCGCGTCGACCGTCTGTACTCGAGCGCCCAAGCCGACAACGATGTTCCTGCTGCAGGTTGGTCGATCGGCGACAAACATGAAGGCACAACCTGGGACACAACCATCAAGGACCCCAACGGGAAGAAGATCGAAATCGGCCGCGACTGGAATCCGTCTACTGGAACGCTCACGATGGACACTGCGTTTGGTTCGCCTGACATCGGCAAGGTTCCGACGACACCTTCGTTGATCCAGGCGACGGGCGAAAC
>DATJXL010000278.1:0-25138 GCA_035500135.1 Kofleriaceae bacterium | reverse complement strand
ACGGAATCGATAGCGTCGAGTCGAAGGGATCGTGTTGGTCGCTTCACGAGACGAGCTCCTTGGCTTTGCAACCTGGAAGCTCTCTCGTCCTTCTTGGCGGCCCAAGAAAACGGCTTCTACACAACTATAGGGACACGACCTTCGAGAGCGTCATCGCCATCTCCGCTTGGCGATGACGATGCCCTTGCACCAGGCTGGGACCCGCCCCGGCGCGCGCCGCGCGAGCGCTCCAAATTTGAAGGTGGCGACGTGCCGATACGGCCGCTCGACGAGGCTGTTGTCGAAGAGCTCCACGCTCGGCACGAACGTGATCGCTTCCCGCAGGTTCGCAAGCGAACGTTCGTAGCGTGACGCGAGTCGATCGCGTGGAACATCGTGCCCGCCATGCGCGATGCGCTGGTCGACACGCCGAGCAGACAGCTCGGGGTTCGCGAGCCCGATGTAGATCAACGTCACGTCGAAGCCGGCGTCGCTTGCCTTCCGAAGCATCGCGAGCTTCTCGCCATATGGATCGGAGAACACGGTCTCGGTGATGAAGCCGAGCCGATCTTCGATCATCCGGTCTCTCGTCGCGTCGAGAACGCGCGCGGCTTCGAACGAGTCGACGCCCGTCTCGGCGGCAAACAGATCAGCGTTCAGGAACGGAAGCGGCGAGTCTGCAAGGAACGCGTCGTAGTACGTCGACTTGCCGGCGCCGTTCGGGCCGGCAAGCATCACGAGCTGCGGTGTCACCGGCGCTTCTTGGAGCTCGCCGCACGAACCGCGCGAATGCCTCCGCTCGCACGAACTCCGTACCGCACCGGGTTCCGGCTGCGGATGAGCTCCGCCGCTCGCGCCTGACCTTCCGACGTCATCGACCGCGCGATCCGCGTCGACAGCTCTGGATCGTGGCTGCGCGCTTTCAAGCGCTGCACGGTCGCTACGAGGATCGCATCCTCGACGGCCTGCCCGAGCCGCGCCCAGTGTTCCACCTGTTCGGTCAACGACCGTTCCTGAGTTTCAGATGCAGCACGCGCACGCGCGGCGAGATCTGCGCTGAGTCGGACCGGGATACCGCTCGCCATGAGCCAAATGTAGCACTTTGCTACAAGCACGCCCAGGCCCCACACAACGACGCGTTTTGGCCACGACGTATGGTCGAAGGAAGCCGCGAAGGGCCAGAACAAGGCGTAGCCTGCCGTGATGAAACTGCTGCCGATCGTGCTCGCGCTGTTCGCTTGCTCGAAGAAGGAAGCCACGAGCGACGTGACGCCCGCGCCGCAGGCGCCTGCACAGGCCAAACCAGTAGCGCCACAGTCACCACCCGCACCTCCACCGTCACCGCCGCCCCCCGACACCATGTCCGCCGACGCCCGCGCCTACAAGATCCTCGACGCACAGCTCGCCGCGCTGCGCGCCGGCGGCGACGCGATCGTCCCGACGTTCGCGCCGGATGCGATCGTGCTCGTGCCAGACGCGCGCGCCGCGAAGACCGCGCCGATGCTACGCGACGCAATCGTTCGCACGAGCCCGCACGAGCAGGTCGCCGACATCAAGATCGTCAAGCTAGTCGCCGGCCAGCGCGACGGCGCAGTGTGGTGGTCGGGCGAGCTCGCCATCACGATGACCGGCGGCGAGCCGCAGACCGGGCAGTCGGGCGGCGCGGCGCACGTGCGCGTCACCGAGCTCGCGACGGTCGATGCCGACTGGAAAGTCGTCGCGGCTGCATTCAGCGAGCCGAGTAAACCGTCGATGCAGCGGGCAGCGCCCGATTCGATCCCGTCGACGACCGACGCCGGTCCGATCAGCGCGCTCGCTGCAAATGCAAAGCAACTCGATGCCGCGCTCGCCGACGATCCGTCGCTTGCCGTGTTCGGCACCGACCCGGATGAAGTCGGCTACGGCAAGGCGGCCGCGCATGCGCTCGTTGCGAAATGGGCAGGCGCGAGCTTCGCGCTGCAAGGCAAGCCACGCGAGCTGCACGGCAAGACCTGGGGCCTCGCGCTCCAGAACGTCGATCTCAACGTCCCCGGCGACAAGTATCCCTCGCGCATGGCCGGGCTCCTGATCGCCGTCCCTGACGGCGACGCGTGGCGCGTAGTCGCCGCGCAGTACACGTCGATCTGATCAAGCGTGAACAACCGGGAGGATCGGCATCGCGTGCGATCTACCTACACGAGGTGCGAGCAAAGACCGATGCCTCTAGCTTCAACGACAAGTGGGCAAACGGTCCGGCTCCGGCGACGCCTCGCGGCAGGCAGTAAGAGCCGTGAGTAGAGTCGAGTCGGAAGCACTCGCGCTCGGTCTCTTGTCGCTGGCGATCCTCGTCCATGTGACCGCGCGTTCGTCGCTGGGTGCGATCCCGCATCACTACACGGGGAGCTGGATGTCCGCGCGGCTCTCACGGACCAAGAAATGACCAGCCAGCGCGAGCACCTGTCGCGTAACATCCTCACCGGGGCCGATCGCCACTGGACGCTGCGACGGCTGCGACTGAATCCAGATCGAGGAGTCGCGATGTAGCCGCGAGTATGCTCCCGGCCTACGCGGTTGACCGTCGACGACGAATGCGGTCCGATCGACACATGCGCCGATGGCTCGCGTTCTTCGTCCTCGTTGGATGCGGTGACCACCACACGTCGGGAACCACGCTCGACGATCTCGAATCGATCGCGGTGATGCCCGCGAACCAGACACTCGTGATCGCGCAGGGCGCGCCCGCGACGAGCGCGTACCAGGTGATCGGCACGTTTCAAGACGGCCATACCGAAGACATCACCACCGACTCGACGCTCACGGTCGTCGACACGTCGCTCGGCCAGTTCGAGCAGGCCGACTTCAAGAGCACGACCGATCACGGCGGCGTGACGATGGTGCAGGCGACCGCGGGCACGCTGACCGGTGCGACCGGGCTCACGCTCGTGTTCCAGCAGACGTGGACCGATCCGGGCTCGACGAGCTTGCCGGCGAATCCAATGTCGCTGTTCGGCGGCGCGAGCGATCCGGCGCGCGCGCCTTCGCTCGTATATCCGAACGACGGCGTGCTCGTGCCGCCAAACCTCGGCAGGCTCGAGATGCACTTCATGCCGGGTACGGGCAACACCGTGTTCGACCTGTCGTTCACCAACACCGTGACGAAGATCGACGTCTACCTCGCGTGCATGTTGCCGCTGAACGGTGGCTGCATCTACCAGCCCGATCCGCAGCTGTGGGCCTGGCTCGAGACCACGAATCGCGGCGGCGATCCGGTGATGTGGTCGATCCGCGGCACGGATGCGAACGGTACGAGCGTCGGCACGTCAGGGTCGATGTCGATTTCGTTCGCGCATGACGACGTGACCGGCGGCATCTACTACTGGACGACGACGACCGAATCGGTCATGCGCTACGACTTCGCATCGACGACGGAAACGTCGGCGACGCAGTACATCGGCACTTCGCTCGAGGGCACGTGCATCGGTTGCCACGCGCTCTCCCACGACGGCACGAAGCTGGTCGCCGAGGTCAACGGCCAGAACGACGGTCGCACCGCGCTCGTCGAGGTCGCGACGAAGACGGTGATGAACCAGTTCGGCCAGACGCCGAAGAGCATGTTCGAGAGCTGGAACCCCGACGGCAGCCAGTACGTCGGCGTGTACGGCGACACCGGTGCGACGAACTACAACCTGATGCTGCTCAGCGGCACGGACTCGACGCTGGTCTCGACGGTCGATGTCGGCGGCACGCAGACCAACCCGACCGACCATCCCGACTGGTCCGCCGATGGCGGGCGCATCGCGTTCGTGCGCGTCGGCATCGCGGGCACGATGCAGCGCATGTGGAACGGGTCGATCTATCAAGTCGCGCAATCAGGCGGCACGTGGGGCACGCCGCAGCAGCTCGTCGCGGCGGCGACGAACCTCGAGAACAACTACTATCCGGCGTTTGCGCCGGACGGCCGGCTGTTGATCTACGACCACTCGCAGTGCACCTCGGGCTCGCCGACCGGCACCGAGTGCGAGGCGGACACGAATCCGACGGCGACACTGATGGCGATCGACAGCATGGCGCCGGGCACGCCGCTCGAGCTCGCGAACGCGAACAAGCCCGGGATCGCCGACGGTACGAACACCGCACTCACGAACTCGTTCCCGAAGTGGAACCCGTTCATCTTCACCAAGACGGCGGCGGGCGGCCACCTGGCGTGGATCACGTTCTCCTCGAAGCGCAACTACGGCCTGCGCACGCCGCCCGGAACCGGCACGCTCTTGTGGATGGCCGCGATCGATCTCGACACGCCGGATGGCTTGGACCCGAGCTACGTCGCGTTCGCGCTACCGTTTCAGGATCTGACGACGTCGAACCACATCGCGCAGTGGACGACGCAGATCGTCGTCGTGCAGTAGCCGCAGCCAGCGCCGGCCGAACACCGCACGCTCCCCTGGTAGTGGCAGACGGCGCACACCGCGCTCGACGGGCGGGCGGGGATCGAGATCTCCGATAACGGTCTTGGAATCGCAGAGGCCGACTTGCCTCACGTGCCGAGCTCGTCGCCCGGCCTCGCTGCGATCGTCGTCTGCGCGGCGCAGAGCGATCTCGTCCAGCGTACGCCGTCCCCGCTCCTTCATCGCGTCGAGTGGGTCGCGGCCGTCCACCGTTCGATCATCTTACGAGGAGGTATCGGCAGCCTCGGTGCGCAACGAGGGATGCATTCGATCTTCACGATCGTCGCAAAGCGGCTCGCGGATGCGACCGCACGCGGATGACACGCGCGCGATCGGATGGTCGCGCCGCGCATGACGTGCGAAGCTGGATCTCGGTGGCGGATCGAGACGACGCGACTGCGGCGACCAAGCGCGAGGGGCCCAAGTGGACTGCAGCAGGCGAGCGCTCCGATCAGCTCTCGCGTGGCACGCTGGTCGGCCGCTACGTCGTGCTCGACGTGCTCGGCGAGGGCGGAATGGGTGTGGTGTACGCCGCCTACGATCCCGAGCTCGACCGCAAGGTCGCGATCAAGCTGCTCCAGGCCGCGCACGGCGGTTCGCAGAGCGGCGGACAGGCATGGCTGCTGCGCGAAGCGCAAGCGATGGCACGGCTGTCCCATCCGAACGTGATCGCGGTTTACGACGTCGGCACGTTGCCCAACGACTGCGTCTTTGTCGCGATGGAGCTCGTCGAGGGAGAGACGCTGCGGGCTTGGCTCAAGGCTGCACCGCGTACGTGGCGCGAGATCGTGCCCGTCATGCAGGCCGCAGGCGCAGGGCTGGCCGCCGCGCACGCCGCCGGCCTGGTCCATCGCGACTTCAAGCCAGAGAACGTGCTGGTCGGCCGCGATGGCCGCGTGCGCGTGCTCGACTTCGGGCTCGCGCGACTGCGGCTCGAAGGCGATGCGAGCGAGGACGTCGCGGACGCCCGCGCGTCGGAGATCCAGATCGAGGCGCGCAGCTCGCTCGCTGCACCGCTGACCCGGACCGGCGCCGTCGTTGGCACGCCGGCGTACATGGCGCCCGAGATCTTCGGGGGGCACACCGCCGACGCGCGAACCGACCAATTCTCGTTCGGCGTCGCGCTGTACGAGGCCCTGTACCGCGAGCGTCCGTTCACGCGCGAGCAGCTCCTCGAGCGTACCGCGGTCGCGCCCACCCCACCCGCATCGGCCGACGTCCCCGTGCGGATCCAGCGCGTGGCGCTGCGCGCGATCGCGCTGGACCCCGCACAGCGGTTCGCGAGCATGGCCGACCTGCTCGTCGAGCTCGGTCGCGATCCGCGCGCGGCGAGGCGGCGCATCGCGATCGGCATGGCGATCGCGGCGACCTGTGGCGGCCTCGCGGTCGGCGCGGTCGCGCTGCGCGGCGAGCCCGCGAGCCAGCTGTGCACGGGCTCGGACGCCAAGCTAGCGGGCGTGTGGGACGCCGAAGTACGCAGCGCGCTCGAGGCAGCGTTTCGCAGGACCCGCCAGTCATTCGCCGAGGATGCCATCCGCGGCACCGAGCGCGTGCTCGATGGTTACGCTGCGGATTGGGTCGTGATGCACCGGGAGGCGTGCGAGGCAACTCGGGTGCGCGGCGAGCAGTCCGAGGAGGTGCTCACGCTGCGCATGGAGTGCCTCGACAGTCGACTCGCGGAGCTCAAAGCACTCGCCGGGTTGTTCGACGATGCCGACGCGCCGCTCGTGGCGAAGGCCGTGTCCACGGCCCGGAGCCTGAGCTCGCTTACGGATTGCGGAGATGTCGCCGCGCTGCGCGCACCGGATCCACTGCCGAAGGATCCGGTCGCGCGTGCCCGTGTGTCGGCACTCCAGGCACAGCTCGCGGAAGGCAGGGCGCTTCAGAAGGCGTCGCACTACCGGGAAGCGCTCGCGCTCGCCGATCGCATCGCCGGCGACGCGAAACAGCTGGGTCACCTTCCCACGCTCGCCGAGCTTTGGCTGCTCGAGGGCCAGACCAAGCACCTCGCGGCGCACGACGGCAAGGGCGACCCCGATCTGATCGAAGCCGTGCGGGCGGCCGACGCCGGCCGCGCAGATCGCATCCGCGTGGAGGCGTTGACGACGTTGATCGATTCCGCGACCGAGCTGCAGCACTTCGATTCCGCGCACGAGCGCGCGAGAGACGCGCTCGCCGCGCTCGCGAGGCTTGGCAACGATTGGGAGCAAAAGCTCCACGTGTTGCAGGGCATCTGGCTGCTCGCGACCCGCCAGAACGACACCGACAAGATGCTCGCGACCGTGCACGACATGCGCGAGCTCGTCGAGCACGAGCAGCACCGCACCGACACGCTCGAGTACGCGATCGTGCTGTCGGCAGAAGGCCAGACCATGGCGCACCTCGCGAAGGACGAGGAGGCCGTCGCCGATCTTCGCAAGGCGCTCGCGATCAACGAGGCCGCGGCCGGCCCCCGCACCGCCCAAATCGCGCAACATCTCCAGATGATCTCCGCCGAGGAGCTCGTCCTCGGCCGGACCGACGCCGCGATCGCCGATGCGCGCCGCGCTGTCGACATCGACGAGGCCATCTTCGGTCCCGAGAACCGCGAGACCGCGCGCTCGCTCGACGAGCTCGCCCGCGCGACGATGGTCCGCGGCGACCCGACCGCCGCACTCGCGATCTACCAGCGCACCGACCGCATCGTCGCGCACGCGCTGGGAGAGGACTCGGCCGAGCGGGTGCAGTCGCTTGCGTCGATCGCGGAGTCCCTGCAGGCGTTACACCGCTCGTCGGAGGCGATCCCGTACATCGATCACGCGCTCGCGATCGCGACATCGAAGTACGGCCTCAAGAACACGTGGACGACGTGGGTGCTCGAGACGCGCGTGGACATCCTGCGCGACAGCGGAAAGATCGACGCGGCGCTCGCCACCGCCCGGCAGGCGCTCGCGATCGAAGAGGAGATGTTCGGCCATGACCACGCGCAGCTGTACTCGCCGCTATTCGCGCTCGCCAAGGCGCTGGTCGTCGCGAACCAGCCGCGCGACGCCGACCAGGTGTTCCAGCGCGCGCTTCACGTCGGCGCACCCAGCGACGACGCGTTGCACGAGCTCGAGCTAGCCGCGGCAGGCGCCGCGTGGGACGCGGGCGACCATCGCCGAGCGATGGAGCTCGCGCGCAAGGCGCGGGACGGATACGCGGCGCTGGGGCCGGACCACCACGACGCGGTCGTGCAGGCGGACGCGTGGCTGAAGCGGCACTCGCCGTAGCGACGCGGCAACCGCGGATCAGCGGGCCTCGGGGTGGTGGCCGAGCAACCCGCGCTTGAGCTCTTCGGTGGGCGGCTTCGGCCCGAGCCAGACCGCGAACAGCGAGCGTGCGAAGTCTTCGGACGCGATCACTCCTTTCCGCACGCCGTTGTAGTCGACGGAAACGCCCATGCCCGGGACGTACGTGAACGTCAGCGTGTCGCCGTCGTGAAAGGTCGGCGTCCACGCATCCAGCTGATCGATCATCGGCTGGATCTGCGCGATGGGGACGGTCGCGTTCGAGCGAAAGCCTTCGTTCCATGCCTTGACGATGTCGTCGTGATCGACGTGACGGACGAAGTGCATCACGAGCCGCTTGGCCTCCCGAGACGCGAGGATGCGCACGGGATCGGACGATGGATGCTCGACGTACAGCCCGGCGACGTAGACGTGAACGTGCAGGAACGTCGCGACTCGTAACCCCGTGCCGTTGAGCACGAGCGATCGGCCCGCGACCGTGATCTCATTCGGCATCGAGCCTGGTGCGTCGGCCCCCCGCGCCACGCCCGACGTGACCGCGAGCGCGATCAGGAGAACTTTGGTGAGTCCCATGACCGCGGTGGAGCAAGAACCACGCCGCGTCGACGCGCGACGCAGGCCGAGCAGCTCAGCGGGCGGCCGACACGCTCGTTTCGGCCACGGGCGGCGCCGACGGCTCGGGGCGCGTGGCGCAATCGACGATCTGCAGCTTGCCAGCAGCGTGCGACGCGTCCGACTCGGATCCGAGTTGCGATCCATAGCTACTTGCGGCGTGGGGCCTTGTGGATCTTCTCGAGCTTCTCGACCGCGAGCTTCTTCGCGGTCTCGAGAGCCTGGTCGGCGGCGACCTTCACGTCGGGCTGGATTCCCGTGCCCTCCCAGTCGGTCTTCGTCACCGGGCTGATCGAACGCGCGAACGGCACACCGATGGTGAAGTGATCGTCCAGCCGCTTGCCCATCGTCGGATGCGCGCCTCCGCCGGTGACCTCCCCGACAATGGTGGCTCGCTTCGTGTTCTGGAGGCCGTAACAGAAGTCCTCGGCGGCGGAGAACGTGTTCGCCGACGTCAGCACGAAGACCGGCTGCGTGACCAGCTTCTTGCCCGGAACGTCGGACTTGGTCCAGAACTCGGTCGTCTTGTTGGCCTTGCGCTCGTAGATGTCGTTGAGGTGCGTGCGCTTGGCGAACAGGTACGACTCGACAAACGCGACCATCTCGGGCTGCCCGCCGCCGTTGTGTCGCAAGTCGAAGATCAACGCGTCGACCGCGCCGAGGGAGTCGAGCGCGGCGGTCGCCTTCGGCCCGCAGATATCGACGGGGCCGAACATGTCGAACTTGATGTAGCCGATGTTGCCGTCGAGGCGCTCGGTCTTGTCGAAGCCGCAGTTCATGCTCTCGAGTTGCTGTTTGAAACGCGCTTTGTCCTCGTCGCTCGGCTCGTCCTGGCCGTCGGGCGGAGCCTTCGGGACGAACTGGACGCCGAGGTGCCGGTCGTGGCTGACCGCGCGCAAGTGCTCGGTCAGCCGTGCCGCAAACTCCGGCCCCGTCGCGATCGAGTCGTAGTCGCCATGCGACAGGTGCTCGCGAAGGGCCTGCTCCATCTGCTTGGCAAGCTCGGGATAGACGTAGAGCTCGTTCAGCGCCGTCGCGATCGCATCGACGATGCGCGTGCGCGTGGCCGCATCGAGGTCGATGTTCATCTCCGCGGCGGTCATCCCAGGTGGAATCGCGAGCAGCGTGAAATCGTCGATCACGGCTGGGTCGGCATCGTTGACGGTGAGCCACCCGACCGCGGTGTTCGGACTGTTCTTCTCTTTGACGACGAATCGCACCGCGAGGCGTTCGCTGTGGTCGACACTGATCAGCTCGAAGCCGCCGGTTTGCGCCCGGAACGGCACGATGCCGTCGGGCTCGGGGTACTTGTAGCGAGCTGCGAACTCTTTCATCCTCGCCTCGTCGCCGCTGTTGAACGCGTCGAGCCAGGCGCTCATTGTCTTGCCGGCCGGCGTTTCAGGGATAGGCGGTTTGGGCGGCGCTTCGGTGGCGATGGTCGGCGCTAGTGGCGGCGTAGGCGCAGGCTTCGCTGGAGCCTGCGGAGGAGGGGTTGTTGAGCTGCACGAGACTCCGAAAACAACCACGACCACGCCAAGCGCCTTCATCGCCGCCAACCTACTACGAACGTCTTGTTCTACGTGCATCTACTCCCAACGTACCCGAAGCCCTACATTCGCTCGACGTACGTCGCGTCGTAGACCCAGCGATCGTTCACGTGCTGATCGTCGCCGACGACAACGCATCGGTGCGTGACCAATGCGATGCGCTGGTCCCGTGTCAGATCACTCGGCGCTGCTGCGGTCAACGGGAGCGGGCGCAGCACGATGCCGTCGACGTCGAAGTAACCGTCGACGTTGTAGTGACGGTGGGTCGCGGTCAGATAGTCGCGCCGAAAGATGGTCTTCCACTGGCTGTTCGATCCCCAGCCGCGCGAACAATCGTTGGTCGGGCGATGGCTGCGCCAGTAGGTCGCGTGCAGCGTCGATGTCTCCGCGATCGGCTTCGCTAGCACATGCCGCGCGGCCCGCACGACGGCGCCTCCGCGTGCGACGATCAACTCGCCGAAGCGAAGCCCGGGCCAGATCTCGTCCTCGAGCACGATCCGATCGCCGACTGACTCGTCCTCGACTACCTCGACGATCTCCGAGTGGATCGGAGAGAACGCGACCGGATCGATCGCCTCGAGGCCGACTGCCGCCGCGAATCGCCGGTACTCGCTCGCGGACACGATGTTGAAGGCACCGTGTGCGATCTCGCCGCTCGCGTGCCGCCACTGCCGCGCCTTGCGCGAGCCTGGCGGTCGTCCGCGAAGCGGCGGCGAGAACGACAGGAGCAGGTAGTCGAGGACGCGGGATAGCGCGTACCACTCGGACAGCTCACCCATCGCCCGATCCCGCTCCGCCAGCGCCCGCTCCCGCTCGTGATCCTGCAGGATCGGGGGGAACGTCGAGATCGGGGGCGACGTCGCGAGGTTGCGAAACCGCCCGAGCTCGTCAAGCAGTGCTCGCGCCCGCTCGCTCTCCGGTGCGAGTATTCGCTCGTAAGCGGGCTCATCCCGCTCGACGAGCGCGTGGAACAGTCCACGAAACCCCAGCTCCCAGTCGACGAGCATGACCGGACTAGCGTAGCAGCGCTCACAACGCTACGTCGGCTCTCGCTCGCGCCGCCGCGGCAAGCCCGACCTGATCGAGCGTTTCATTGCGCGGCGAGCATCTCCCGCTACGGGCGGGCGAGCACGCGTGGCACGAGCGCGTCGAGATCTTCGGCCGGCTTTCGCTCCCACCCCGTGAGTGAATAGTAGTGAGTCACGCCATGCGACGATCCGCTCAGCTCGAGACAGTAGTCCATGCCCTGTTCGTCGCACGGCCGAGCGTTGACGGTGATGTCCTCCCGTGTTCCAGACCACGGGAACACCGCGTGGATGACGTTGCCGTCGATATCGAACCGGAATCGCTCGATCTGACCACGCCACTGGGTTTCTTCCGCGAAGCCGCCGAGGCCTTCGGGCGTGCTGACGACGAACACCTTGAACGGATCACGCTCGTTGGCCGGCATGTGGTCGACCCAGAATCGATTCACGGCGAGGTTGCGGGCCCTCGTGTCGGTGTCTGCGCCATGCTTCCAGCGCCACCCGCCGTAACCCACCGCTACCAAGCACGCCGCGAGAGTAAGATTCCTCATCGGCAAAGTATACGCGTCGCGCGCTGCGAACGATGGGCGCGGATCGCGACATCGCCAAGTGGCGCGGCGAGGACTCATGTCGGAGTCCACGCGATCCCGGCGAACGGAACGATCGGCAGGCCGGGCACGCCGTTCATGCGGCCGGTCGACGCGTCGAAGGTGCGGCCTTCGACGTTGTGGCGATTGGCTTCATCTACGCAAACCTCTAGCGCGTGAGAGCGCTGCAGTCAGAGCGCGCTCAGGCCCACGACCGCCACCGGGGCGTAGCGGTTGTCGGTCGTACCATCGCCGACCTGTCCGTTGACGTTCCAGCCCCAGCACGTCACGCCGGCCGCGACCACTGCACAGCCGTGGGCGCTGCCTTCGGCGAGCGCGGTGCTGGTAACGCCCGGCACGACGACCGGGACCGTACTGAACGTCTCGCCGGTCATCCCGTCACCGAGATCGCCGTCGCTGTTGTTGCCCCAGCACTGCACTGCCGAGCCGACCACCGCGCACGTGTGATATCCGCCGACCGCGATCGCCGAGACGCCGGAGCCGAGCCCGGTCACGTCGACGGGCACGAGGCTCGCGACCTGCGAGTGGTCTCCGAGCACGCCTTCGGTATTGTCACCCCAGCACTTCACGCCGCCGGCGACGAGCGCGCACGTGAACGCAACGCCGCCCGACAACGCGGTCACTCCGCTCGTCAAGCCGCTCACCGCGACCGGCGTCGACGAGCTCGCGAGCGAGTTATTGCCGAGCTGGCCGGAGAGGTTGTCGCCCCAGCATTGCGCGCTACCGGAGACGATCGCGCAGCTGTGAAACGCGCCCAAGGCGATCGCCGACACTCCGCTCGACAGCCCGGTGACCGCCACCGGAACCGAGCTGTCGGTCGTCGAGTTGTTGCCGAGCTGGCCGAGGTCGTTGGCGCCCCAGCACTTCACGCCGCCGCCCACGAGCGCGCACGCATGATTTCCATCGGCGCCGATCGAGATCGCGGTGACGCCGCTCGCGAGCCCGACCACGGCGACCGGAACGTGGCTCTCGGACGTCGAGTCGTTGCCGAGCTGACCGCGATCGTTCCGCCCCCAACACGTCACGCCTCCGCCGGCGAGTGCGCACGTGAAATCATTCCCCGCCGCGATCGCGTCGACATGGGCGAGTCCGCTGACCAGCACGGGAGGCGAGACGAGCGCGGTCGCGCCGTTGCCGAGCTCGCCGTTACCATCGTCACCCCAGCACGCGACCTCGCCACCGACGATCGCGCACGTGTGGTAGAGGCCAGCGGCGACGCTCGACGGGGCAGACGCGCCGACGACGGCGATGCTCAGCGTCGCCGTCGCCGCTCCGCTCGCGTTGCTCGCGGTCACCGTGTACGTGCTCGCCGAGGCGATCGCTGTCGGCGTGCCGGAGATGATGCCGGTGGTCGCGTCGAGCATCAGCCCGGCGGGCAGCGCCGGCGCGATCGCGTAGCTCGCCACCGCGCCGCCCGTGCTCGACGGCACGTTCGGGGCGATCGACGAATCGACCGGATACGTCGCCGGGTTCATCGAGTAGACCAGGTCGAGCGGGGCGCCGATCGATCCGTCGCCCGAGCCATCCGGGATCGCCGCGGCGTCGGCGCCGGTGCCTTGCGACGGCGCTCCACAGCCCGCGAGCACGGCAGCTGCCATCAGCACGACGATCGATCGCAGTCGCACGCAGGCGACCTACCATGGCTGACTCGAGCTCGTTTCGGAGACGCGTGTTACATGTGCGCGCCACGAATTCGCGAGTCTCCGAGTGCGGCTGGGCGAATCGCCGGCTAGGGAAGTCGCCCGTGCGCTCCAAGTCATTCGAAGCGCTCGCGCGCGTGAAGGCACGTGCATTGCTGTCGCTCATGCGCTTTCGATCGATTTGTTTCATCGCCTTGACAGCATGCGCCTCGGGCGGCACCGGGGCGGTCGGCGGCAACGGTGGGGACGACGGCAAGGGCGATGGCACGCTCGGTCCGGCCGAGCTCCAGATGCTGCTCGAGATCCAGACCGCGCTCGCGGACGGCGTCGTGCTGCCGCACGAGGCGATGAAGATGATCGCCGCGGCAGGCGACGATCCGAGCCCGGAAGCGATCTCGATCGCGCAGCGCTTCGTGGCGGCGCAGCAAGGGCTGATCAGTTCTTCGGAGAGCTTTGCCGGCGACGACTACGTGTCGCTCGGGATGCCGAACGCGCTGCTCGGCGGATTCGTGTCGCGCTACGCGCTCGGCGCGCCGATCCCGCGCTACCCGGCGCCGAGCGGCCCGACGATCCTCACGCCGGGCACGCACGTGCACGCCGCAGATCTCGCGACGTGGATGCAGGCGCACGGCATCACCGGCCTTCGGTCCGACGTCCTGCTCTACGCGTTCGAGGTCTGGCAGGTCTCGCATGCGAACAGCGCCGTGCTCGCGACCTTGCCGCCCGGCACGCGCATCGCGGTCGGCGAGTACGATTACGTGCAACCCGCGCCGGTGGGCGACGAGGCCGAGCTCGCGCCGATCCTCGCGTACCTCGGCGCCGATCGCGTGCTCGACGACAAGTACCCGCTGTCTGCGGCGACCGAGACCCGTCCGCCGCTTCCCGGCGGCGACAAGACGCTCGTGTTCGCGACCGAGCTCGCGACGTTTGCGCCCGGGATGGGATTCACTGCGTTGCCGAGCTTCGACGATGTGGTCAGTGCCGACGACGTGATCTCGCCGCCGCTCGATGCGTGGATCGAAGCGCTCGATCCGAGCACGTCGAGCTCGGTCGGACTGCGGCTGGTTTCCGAGCTGCTCGATCTCACCACCCAGAACGACTACGTCGACATCGAGACCTCGTACTGGAATGACTCGGACTACGACGGGTTCGTCGACCCCCAGACCTCCGGAATCATCTCGAGCCGGTATCAGATCACGAACGCGAACATCCGCGCGTCGATGTGGCACCTCGTCGGCACCACGTTCATGATCAACGGCGCTGCCGGCCAGGACGGCGACAACGACGATCAGAGTGTCGGGATCGTGCTCGTCGATGCCAACGGCGCGCCCTCGGGCCGCGCGTCGCTGCGTGTGTTCGATGGCGTTACGTCGGAATATCACATGCCGTTCAACCGGCCGCGCACGCGGTTCCGCTTGCCCGACGGCACGTACACCTTCGTCGACATGGGCTACACGTTCGATGCGACCGAGCCGTCGAGCTATTACGTCGGCCAGGCGCGCGAGATGCTCGAGCAAGGTCAGTGGCCCGTGGCGCCGCAGTCGATGGCGCCGGCGACGATCGCCGAGCTCGCCGGTCCGCTCGACAGCGGCACGCCGCCGCAGTCGCTCGAGGACGCGATCGCGATGCCGGTGCCACCGGCGCCGGTCGCCAGCGATCGTCTGATCGCGAGCTACGGTAGCCACACCTATTACGTCTCCGGCAACGCGATCGTGCTCGAAGACGGCACGTCGATCGCGCCTCCGGGGATCGATTTCTGGTCAGCGGTTCCGGTCGTCGCGCCGCACACCATCTACTGGCTCGCGTCGCAAGACCTGCGCGACGATCCGACGACCGCGATCTATGACGGTGCGGGCAACGCGCGCGGCATCATCGCGTTCGATCTCGACAGCCGGACGTGGGAGCTCTACCAGGTGCCACTGCTCTCGGTCGCGCCCGACGTGATTCCGAACGCGCACATCGCCGTAGAGAGCTCGACCGACGGAGACACGATCGTGCTGACCTACGATGGCACCATGCAGACCACCCTCGATCTGCGCGGGGTCACGCCGGTGCCGGTCGGCCGCGGCTACTTCACGCAAGTGCTGCCTCCGTACGGCGACGGCACGCTCTATCAGTGAGATGCGGAGGGTTGCCGCCTCGACTATCGCGCGATCCTGCTTCCCGACTGCCGCGCGCCGGCAAGCGCGCGTTGGATCACGCCGTCGGCGCGCCGGGATGGCCGCGCCGGAGTCGCCGGCGACCGCGCGGGCAAGAACGTGCCGAAGCCGCGCTCGCGGCCCAGCTCCGGCGCGAACCGACCGTGCTCGAACGCGACGCGTCCCGTGATCACGACGGCGCGTACCGTTCCATCGCTGCGGTTGACGACGCGCACGAGACCGTCGATCCCGGCCATCGGCGCCTCGTGCACGACATCGAGGCGTTCGTCGAGTGCCTCGGGGTCGATCACGGCCAGATCGGCGCGGTCGCCGACCCGGAGATGACCGGCGTCGAGCTCGAGCCAGTCGGCGAGCTCACCGGTGAGCCGCCACACGGCGGTCTCGATCGGCATGATCGGCGTGCCGGTTCGTGCCGCGTCGCGCACGAAGCGCAGCATGCGCAGCGCGAAGTCGTAGAACGCCATGTTGCGGATGTGGGCGCCCGAGTCCGCGAAGCCGATCAGCGCCGAGCGATCGCGAATCATGCGTGCGAGCACCGCGGGCCGATGGTTCGCGATCACGGTGCGCCAGCGTACGCGACGGCCGTGCCGGATCACGAGATCGAGGAACGCGTCGACCGGATGGACGCCGCGCTCCGTCGCGACCTGGCCGAACGACTTGCCCACGACCGCCGGGTCCGGACACGAGACGATGAACGCGTCGCCGAAATCGCGATGCCAGACGCGCGCGAAGTCGCGCCGGGCGTAGTCGCGGCGGAAACGATCGCGGTAGCCGGCATCGCTCAGCAGCGCGTCGCGCTCGTGCAGGTCGACGAGGTGCAAGGCCTCGCGCCCCGCACCGAACTCTTCGAACGTCACGAGGTCGATGCCGTCGGCGTGCACCTCGAACGGAACCGGCAGCGTCTGCCAGCGCAGGTCACCGCCGAGCAAGCGGTTCGCGATCCGCGCGAGCGCGCTGCTCGCGAGATGAAGTCCTGGCGTCGCCTTGGCATCGGCAAGCGTGACGAGGTTCGTCCTGAGACGTCGCCGGACGCCCCAGCTCGCCGACTCCGCGACGAACGCGAGCGCGTCGCGCTTCGTCACCACGTTCGGCAGTGCCTGGAGGATCGCGCCGCGTTCGCGCAAGACACGAAACAGCCGCCTGTACTCGTGCCACGACGCGCGCGTCGACGGCAGCTGCGCGGAGCGGAACCGATCGCCGTCGAGCTTGTCCCACGGGTTCGTCATGACCGATAGCCCGAGCAGCCCCGCGTCGAGCGCGTCGTGAAGCCAGCGCTCCATCGTCGCGAGCTCCGCCGCACTCGGAGACACGGAGCGATCGATCGCGCGCGCGAGACCGAGCACGCGTGCCCGCAGATCGGAATGGCCCAGATATGCGGCGACGTTCGGGCCGAGCGGCTGACCGCGCAGAAACGAAACGTACCCGCCCGGGCTCGACCACGCCTTGCGCGCGCGCAGCAACGGCAAGACGTGCTCGCGCGGGATCGACTCGACGCGCGTGAACATGTCCGCGCAGTCCTCGGCATCCGACAGGATCGTGCTGATCGAGCAACTGCCCATCGCGATCGTGGTGACGCCGTGGCGCACCGACTCGAACAATCCCGGCGCGGCGATCACCTCGGCGTCGTAATGCGTGTGCAGGTCAACAAAGCCGGGCACGACCCACGCGCCGCGTGCGTCGATCGTGCGCGCGCCGTCGAGCGGCTGCGCGCTCACCGCGACGACTCGGCCGGCGTCGATCGCGACGTCGCGCACGACGCCGGGCGCACCGGTGCCATCGAAGTACAGCCCACCTCGAACGACGAGCTCGTGCGCCATGCCAGCTCGTTAACATAGCGAGTGATTACTCGCAATCTTGTCAGGCTGCGCTGCATCGCCAGCCCTTGCACCCGGGCGCTGCGGAGCCCGGACCGCACGTCTGGCGGCGCGATATGATAGTCGCGTGCCGAGCAACGCTGACGCCGAGACGGGGCGCGGCCCCCGAGATCGAGGCGTTCCGGTCGTGACCCGAAGCCAACACCTCGCCCAAGCGAATGTCGCGTACGCGCTCCACGATCCGGGCACGCCGCCGATGGCGGACTATGTCGCGCGACTCGACGAGATCAACGAGCTCGCGGATCGCAGCCCGGGGTTCGTGTGGCGATACCTCACCGACTCGCGCGATCCGGCGCAGCGCGAGTTCGCCGATCCGCGCGTGCTGTTCAACATGTCGGTCTGGGAATCGATCGAGGCACTCCACGCGTACACCTATCGAACGGCGCACGCCGAGGTGTACGCCGCACGGCGCCGCTGGTTCGGCGACGAGGTGGCCGTGGTCGGCGGGCATGCACTCGCGATGTGGTGGATCCCGGTCGGCGAGCGGCCGACGGTCGCCGACGCGAAGTACCGACTCGATCACATCATCGCGAACGGGCCGAGCGAGCTCGCGTTCACGTTCAAGATGCGATTCGCTCCGTGATCAGGGCGAGGACGATCGAGTAGGATGCGCACGTGAAGGCGCGCGCACTCCACTCCACGCTCACCGCGGACGGCCAGATCCGGCTCACGCTCGACGAGGTTGACCTCGGTGACCCCGGCCCCGACGACGTGATCGTCCGTGTCGACGCGACGCCGGTGAATCCAACCGATCTCGTCCTCATGCTGTCGGGGGCGGATCTGTCGGGCGCGAACGCGAGCGCGGGCGCGGTGGTCGCACCCGTGCCGGCGGGAATCCTGAAGGTCTTTGCGGGCCGGATCGATCGACCGCTGCCGGTCGGTACCGAAGGCGCCGGCACGGTGATCGCGGCCGGTGCGAGTCCGGCTGCTCGGGCGCTCGTCGGCAAGGCGGTCGCCGCCTCGAGCGGGATGTTCGCGACGCACCGCAAGCTACCGGTGACCGCCGTGCGCGAGCTCCCGCCCGGAGCCACCGCAGAGGACGGCGCGTCGTCGTTCGTCAACCCGATGACCGCGCTGAGCTTCGTCGAGACGATGCGAGCCGAGCACCACCAAGCGATCGTTCACACCGCCGCCGCATCGAACCTCGGCCAGATGCTGATCAAGATCTGCGCAGCCGATCGAGTCCCGCTTGTCAACATCGTGCGGCGCGCAGCTCACGTCGAGCAACTCCGCGCGCTCGGCGCAGAGCACGTGCTCGACAGCTCCGCACCGACGTTCGGGCAAGATCTCGTCGATGCGATCGCGGCGACCGGCGCGACGCTCGCCTTCGACGCGATCGGCGGCGGCACGCTCGGCGCGCAGATCCTCGACGCGATGGAGCGCGTGGCGAGCCGCGCGATGACCACGTTCAGCCACTACGGCTCGTCGACGCTCAAGCAGCTCTACATCTACGGCTCGCTCGACCGCTCGCCGACACAGCTCGCGCGGACGTTCGGACTGTCGTGGAGCGTCGGCGGCTATCTGGTGAGCAACGCGCTGCGAAAGCTCGGCCCGGAAGTCATGTCGCGGATGCTGCGCCGGGTCGCGAGCGAGCTGACGACGACGTTCGCGAGCCACTACACGGCGCGCATCACGCTCGATCAACTGCTCGATCTCGCGACGCTGCGCGCGTGCGCGCAGATGTCGGCCGGCGAGAAGTACTTGATCGTCGCCGGACGGTAGCGCGTCGTTGACAGCGCTACGGCGCGATCGTGGCCGAGCCGAGCTCGCGCGCGTCGCAGTACGCTCCACCGCAGGTGCAGGTGCTGCAGGTCTGCGCCCAGTACACCTCGGCGAGCTGGGACGTGCCGTTGCCTTCACTCCAGTCGACGTCGAAGCCGAATGGCGAGGCGAACTGCGCGAGCCCCAGCGCGCTCGCCGGCACCGCGACCACCATCCGAAACGTCACGTCGTCGGCCTCGGTGACCACGGAGCTGGTGACTCCGGTCAACGTATCCGCGCTGCTGTTCGAGTACGCTTGCAGCGCACCGTTGTGATCGACGTCGATCTGCTGGGTATGAGCGTCGTAGCTCTGCGCCGTGGCGAGGCCGTCCCCGTCGATATAGAGCTCGACGCTGGCGTTTTCGTAGATCACGGGCGGAGCAGCGCTGCCGAGCGGCGGCACGCCGACGACCTCGGCCGCGACGTAGAGCGTCGTGCCGACATACTCCAGGGAGAATCGGCCGCTGGGATAACTCGCCGGCATCCCGACTTCGTTCCGGACCAGCGCGGCGTTCGCCGAGCTCAGGTCGATGAAGCACGCGACCCAGTCTCCGAAGTCGCTGGCGTCGATGGCGGGCGCTGACGTCAATCTGGGTACCGTGATCGCCCCCGAGCCTCCCGCGATCGGAGTACACGAGGTCGTCGTCGCATCGCGGGGGACATCGGGTGGGGCATCGCGCGCCGCATCGCGCGGCGGCGGGGCGCCATCGGACCCGTTCGCTGCGCCACCGCGAAACTGGCAGCCGACGAGCGCGAGCGCGATGACGAGAGCCCCACGCACCAGCTCCAGTATGCCAGTACGACGCGATGGATCGTGCCGCGATGATCGGTCGTTCGGTTCAGTCCGAGCTGGCGCTGGTCAGACTGCCGAACACGCCCTGCGATTCCATCCGCGGCCCGGCCGTGAAGTAGAGGATGTTGCTGGCGAAGCTGCCGGCACCCGGGCCGAACTGCAGCGCCCACAGGCCGTCGATCGCGATCGGCGTGGAGCTCGTGGTGTTGAGCGTGCCGCGGAGGCTCGCCTGCTGGTCGTTGTTGTTGATGTCGTAGAGATGGATCAGGCCATCGCCGAAGTTGCCGACGAGGAGCCTGTTCGGCGCCGCGCTGAAGTTCGACGGTGAGATGGTCATGCCCCAGGGCGAGTTCAGCTCGCCGCCCGAGATCAGGTGGGAGAGCAGGTTTCCGTCGCCGTCGTACAGATCGACGAAGCCGTTACCGGCGCCGGCCACGTCGTCGTGCTTGTCCGCGTCCTGCAGCGCGTACGAGACCAGCACGCCGCCCGGCACCACCGCGACGTTGAACGGCGCGAAGCCAGCCGCGAGCTGCGGATCGACGAAGCCACCCTGCACGAGCTTGTACGAGCCGTCGAAGACGTCGACGGTGCCGCCGTGGAAGTTGGCGGCATAGAGCCGAGCATCACCGTTGGTGGCCTGGCCGAGCGCGACACCCTTGTACACGGCGTTGACGTCCGAGTGGTCGACACGCAGCGTGGCCGTGGAGCCCGCGGCAGACTGCCAGCCGGCGATCGTCCCGTCCTCGGTGACGAAGATGAAGGTATCGCCGAGGAACGCGGTGGTGCCGTTGAACGCCTGACCGCTCGGCGTCGCGGGCGGATCGGTGGCGAGTAGCGGTCCGGGAATCGTGACCGGCGGGATCACGTGAGCTCCCGTGACGTCGTAGACCTCCGACACGCCGGTGCCGTTCGCCGACACCCAGGCGGTGCCCGCAGGGTTGAACGCGAGCCCCCATGCGTTGATCAGGTTTGGATCGGTCGCATTGGTGACGATGTCCGTGCGCGTGACGATGTGGTCGCCGTTGTTGTCGCTGCAACCGACGATCGCCAGTAGCGTTAACCAAACGTACGTTTTCATCCGGTGCTCCTCACAGCCCGCGTTTGAACCGTTGGGCCGCGCGATCTCGAAGCAACGGGCATGCCTCGACGACGGCGTCTCAACCCGTCGGCCAAGCGGCCGTCGATCGCGAGCGTGCGCAATCAGCTGCTCGCCGTCGCCACGCTGACGCTCGATCGCACATCCGTCGCACATCCGTCGCGCGTCAGGTCGATCACGGCCGTAGCGCGAACGTCGCGCTACGCGTTCAGAGCAACGGTCCGGCGGAGTCGCCGAGCAGCGCTTCGCGGATCGCCGGCAACGGCGCACACGCATGTGACAGGAACGCATCGTGAAAGTCTTGGAGCGACGCGCCGGGATGGGCCGCCATCCAGTCGTCGCGCAGCTTGCGGATCGCGAGCTTGCCGACGGTGTACGCGAGAAACATCGGATCGAACGTGCCGCGCACTGCTTGCTGGTGCGCGTTGCCGGGATCCTGAAACCCGCGCTCGCGGAACAGCTTCTCGGCCTGCGCCACGGTCATCCCGCCGGTGTGTTCGCCGATCGCGACCTCGAAGCGGACGTCCCGCAAGAGCGCCTCCTCGAGCTGACCGACGTGCGCCCGCGGCGAGTCGCCCGCCGCGCCCTGATCCCACATCATCTCCTCCGCGTAGTGCGCCCAGCCTTCGCTCGTCGTGTACATGCAGAACGTCTTCAAGATCCGCGACGGCGAGTGCTTGATGTGCAGGTGGTGCACGAAGTGACCGGGATAGACCTCGTGCACGGTGACGAACAGCAGATCGGAACGAGACGGGATGTATGCGCGTTGATCCGCGGGCGACCAGCTCGGATCGGGCGGCGAGATGTAAAAGAAGCTCGGCAGCTGCTTGGTCTCGAACACACCGGGTGCGTTGAGGAACGCGGCGTTCCAGCGCTGGAACGGAGGCGACGTCTTGACCTCGGCGACATCGTCGTACGGCAGCGACACGATGTGATGCGCGACGAGAAACGTGCGCAGCTGGGCCGCTTGCGCGGTCGCCTCCGCGAGCACGCGGTCGGCGGCGGGCTTGTCGTCGTCGATCTCGTGAACGACGTCGGCGAGCGGCCGCGCCGGATCGATCGACTTGCCGGCGGCCTCGATCGCCGCGGTGTTGCGCGCGAGATCGGCATCGGCGGCCTGCTGCAAGCGCGGCAGGTCGAGCGCGATGCCCTCGTCCTCGGCGAGCATCCTCAGGAAGCGGTCCGTGCCGAGCGCGAACGCGTCGGTCGCGCGCCCCTGCTCGTGCACGAGCCAGTCGGCGTGCTGCGCGAGCGCGGCCTTGCAGGTCGCGAGCCCGCGCTCGAGGTCGGCCGCGTTCGCGAGCGGAACATCGGAAGGGAACGCGAACGGGATGTCGTGGGCGACGAGCTCGGCATAACCGCGGGTCTGCAGCAGCGCGGTATCGACCCACGTGCGCGGCATCGGTCGCGCGAGGTTCGCGCGGGCCTGCGCGAGATAACCGGGCAAGCCGTGGCACAGCGCGATGACCGCAGCCGCGCGCTGGGTGAGCGGCGCGTAGTCGCGCACGATGTAGTCGTGGAGATCGATCGCGCTCGAGTACGACATCGGATTGGTGTGAAACACGTCGAGGTCGACGCGCGCGAACAGCAGGCCGCGCACCTCTTGCAGCAGCAGCGCGCGTTCGTCGCGCTCGACCGGCGACAGCACACGAGGGTCGAACGCCTCGAGCGCCGCGCGATCGCGGCGCAGGCTGTCGACCTCGGCGGCGAGCGCGGCCGGCGACCGGTCGGGCAGCCTGCCATCGAGCTCGTGCAGCCCCTTGGCGACGCCCATCGCCGGGTTCGCCGCGAGCAAGCGGTCGGTGATCGCGGACGCGGTGGCCTCGAAGGTCGAGGGGGCCGGGCTCGCTGGCCCGGGTGTGGCAGGCGAGCCGCAAGCGGCGGGCGCGAGTGCGGCGACGACGGCGAGCGTGCGAAGCATCGCGCGAGTCTAGCGGATCAGCGGTTTCGCATGCCGATCGCCCGGTGAGGTACGATGAAGTCGGCGTGTCGCACGCGATTGCCGAGGTTGGCTCGACGGCCAACCAGTACGAGATCCTGGCCAAGCTCGCCGAGGGCGGGATGGCCGAGATCTTCCTGGCACGTGCGGCGAGTGCCGGCGGGGTCGCGCGCTACGTCGTGCTGAAGCGAATCCTCCCGCGCTACGCGATGGACGCCCAGTTCCTGCGCATGTTCCTCGACGAGGCGCGGCTCGCGGCGCAGCTCCAGCACCAGAACATCGCGCAGGTCTACGACGTCGGTAAGCTCGGCGACTCGTACTTCTTCACGATGGAGTACGTGCATGGCGAGACGCTGCGCGCGATCGTCGCGCGCACGCGCGCGTCCGATCGGATCATCCCGCTCGACGTCATCCTGACGATCGCGGCGGGCGCGGCCGGTGGCCTTCACCACGCGCACGAGCGGATCGGTCTCGGCGGCCAGCCGCTCGGCATCGTCCACCGCGACGTCTCGCCGTCCAATCTGATGGTGAGCTACGAAGGCGCGGTCAAGCTCGTCGACTTCGGTGTCGCGAAGGCGAGCGATCGACTGCACGAGACCAGATCGGGCGCGATCAAGGGCAAGATCTCGTACCTGTCGCCGGAGCAGTGCCACGCCGGCGAGATCGATCGCCGCAGCGATCTGTTCTCGCTCGGGATCGTGATGTGGGAGCTGCTCGCACGCGAACGCCTGTACCGGCGCGCGAGCGACTTCGAGAACATGTCCGCGATCATCCACGAGCCGACGCCCGCGCCGTCGACGCGGCGCCCGAATGTTCCGCCCGAGCTCGATGCGCTCGTGCTGAAGCTCGTCGAGAAGTCGCCGGACGCTCGGTTCCAGACCGCGGCCGAGCTACTCGAGGCAATCGAGGGGTTGGCGGTTCGCGTCGGCGCCTCGTTGTCGACCTCGGGCCTCGCGAAGTTTCTACGCGACGTGTTCGGACCTCGCCCGGAGCCTTGGCTCGAGACCGAGGCGGACGCCGAGCCGCTGACCGTGAACAGCGAGCCGATTCCGATCGATCTGGTCGCGAAGGTCGCGAGCTCGATCGATCTTCAGCTCGCGACCGTTCGCACTCGCTTCGGCGGCGAAGCGCGCGCTGGCGATCTCGGCGCGAAGCCGGAGGCGCCGCCGCGCAAGAGCCGCTGGCTCGTCGTGCTCGCGTTCGTGTTCGGCGCGGCGACCGCCGCCGCGATCGCGATGTTCGCGATCGATCGCCCCGACGGCGGCGGGTCGCGCGCGGCCGCTCGCGATGCCGCAGCCGCACCGCTCGTGATCGCGAATGCCCGCGATGCCGACGTGCCCGCCGATGCAGATCGGGCCGTGGTCGCGATGACGCGCGATGCAGAGGTCGCGACGGTGCCCGATGCCGCGCCGAGCGTCGTAATCCCGCCGCGGCTCGACGTGGCGCGCGAGTTCGCAGGTGGCCACTTCTGGAACGTGGTCCACGCGTGCGCGGCGGCGACCGCGATTCCGCCCGATCAGGCGCCCTCGTGCGTGCTCTCGGCGTGCCGCGTTCACGAGCGCGTCAGGGCGCGCCAGTGGCTCGCCGACGTCGCGGCAAGCCGGCGGTCCGACGTGGCCGTACGCTGCCGCGCCGTCGACGCAGCGGCCGCGAGCGCGGCGGGCTCCGCGCACGACGCGGGCGGAGCCGACTGCTCCGACCCGCTCGCGTGCATGCGCTGACTTGCGTTATATTGAGATGGTGGGCGTTCGCTCGACGACGGTGTGGGTCGTGCTGGCGGCCGCGAGCGCGGCGGCTGCGGATCCACCGCACGGCGATGACGCCCGCGCGGTGGCGCTGTTCGACGAGGGACGCGAGCTGATGAAAGCCGGAGAGGTCGCGAAGGCCTGCGAGCGCTTCGATCGCAGCTACAAGATCGAGTACACCGTCGGCACCGCGCTCAACCTCGGCGACTGCCTCGAGAAGCTCGGGCAAGTCCGGGCCGCGTACCAGATGTTCGCCGACACCGAGGCGATGGAGCGCGCGCACGGCGGCCGGCGCGCGGGCTACGCGCACGATCGCGCGACGGCGCTCGCGACGAAGCTCGGCGCGGTCGCCGTTCACATTGCCGATCCGGATCTCGTCGGCATGACGGTGACGATCGACGGCCAGGCTGTTCATCCGACCGCCGAGTTTCACGATCTGTTCGAGCCCGGCGTGGTCGAGGTCGTCGTGTCGGCGCCCGGGCACGTCGAGTTTCGCGCGTCGGCAAACGCGGTCGCCAACAAGACCGTCGAGGTCGCGGTGCCCGAGCTGGCTGCGGTGGCCGCTCCACGCGTCGAGCCGGCGAAGCCGGCGAAGCCCGCGCAGCCGGCTCGACCTGTGCCACCGCCGACCATCGAGTCGATCGCGCCGGTTCCGGTCCTGCCACCG
>DATJXL010000277.1:0-25207 GCA_035500135.1 Kofleriaceae bacterium | reverse complement strand
CGAGGGCCGCGCGTGGCTGTGGCAGCCGCCGCCGAGCTACGAGCCGCTGCGCGTGCGGCGCCCGCGCTCGTGGTTGCTCGCGCACGGCTGGCGGCGCGCCGGCACGATCGGCGTTCGAGATGTTCCGGGCGCGAGCTCGAGACCCGAGATGTGACGAATCGTCAGAGCTGAGCTAGACGCTAGCGCGGCGCGCCGAACTTGTCGGGGCTCGGGCCGGTCGTGCCGGGCTTGAGATCGAGGTCGGAGGCGTTGTCGCCGTCCTTGACGTCGACCGTGGTCGTGACCGGCTCGGCGCTGTTCTCCTGCCACGCCTGCACGCGGTACTTGCCGGGCGCGAGCGCCTTGAACGCGTACGCGCCGTCGTCGCCCACGACCACGTAGTGCGGCGCGTCCACCGAGATGATGTACGCCGACATGTTCGCGTGGATGTTGCAGCCGAGCCGGATCACGCCCGGCTTGTCGATCTTGATCTCGCGCGCCTCGCCGTTCTTGTAGATGCCGAGGTCGAACGCCTTCGCCTTCGAGACCGAAAACACGTTGTGATAGATCGAGTCGTAGTTCGGGAACGACACCGTCGAGCCGACCGGCACCGCGAGCACGTGCGGCAAAAACGAGCGGCCGCGCTGCTCCATCACGCGCTGCTTCGGCGTGCGCTTGGCCGCGCCGCCCCTGGCCGGCCATAGCATCACGACGCCGAGCCCCTTCGGCGGTTTGCCGTCGATCTTGAGCGTGCCGTGCAGCGAGCCGATCTTGGGCGTCTTCGGCTTCGGCGCCTCGGCCTCGTCGTCGCCGCCGACCGCGACCGGCTGGGCGCCCTTGTCGTCGATCTTGATCGTCGGCGTCGCGATGCGCGGCGGCGCGCCGGCGCGGAACACCGCGGCGATCCTCGCGAGCGGCTTGGGGCCGGCGACGAGCTCGGCGCGCGTGAACAGCTGCTCGGCATAGCTGCGCTGGCCGCGTCCGCCGGCGATCACCGCGAGCCCGAGCAGGCGCTTGACCTCGGGGTCCTTCTGGGCCGCGGCGAGCTTGCCGACCATGTCGAGCTTCTTGGCGTCGAGCTTCTGCTTGTCGAGCTTGTCCTTGGGCGCGACGATCTGCGGCGCGAGCGCGGCGATCGGTGCGAGCAGCTCGCCCTTCTCCTTCTCGGGCACCTTGAACTTGTCGAGCGCGCCGACGAGATCGCCGGCCAGCGCGTCGAACTCGTCCTGCGACAGGTCCATGCCATCGTGCGAGACCGCCATGTCGCGCCCGGTGTACGTGCAACCGCCACCGGCCGTCGCGCACACGAGCTCGACGAGCAGCTTCTTCAGATTGTCGGCGTCGACGTTGAAGAAGCGGTCGCGGATCTTGTCGTCGGCGACGACGCGCGTGATGAACTCGTCGACGACCGCGGTCACCGCGGGCTTGCCGCCGAGCCGGTCGTACAGCGATTTCGGCGCCGCAGGCCCGGCCGGGGGCGCCGGCGTTGCGGCGCTACCGTCACCACCGTGATCCGCGACCGGCGGCGGCGCGGGCTGCGGCTTCTTCGCAGAGCTGCCGCAGGCGAGCACGAGGACGCACGCGATCGCGCGTAGCTTCATGACCGAGATCTAGCCTTCGCGACGTGCTCGGAGCAAGCCGACGGCGTACAAGACGAGCAGCACGAGGCCGGCGATCCCGACGAGGTAGGCCAGGACCGGCGGGCCCGACGCGGTCGCGGGCGCCGGTTCGGCCGGCATTGCCTGTGGCGCGAGCGCGCTCGCCCGCACCGACAGCGGCTGCGGCTTGACGTCCTTGCCAACCGCGAGCGGCAGCGTGGGGGCGTTGCCCACGACCGCGCCGCCGGCCAGCGACACCGGCTTGGCGAGCCCGACCAGCGCGGCCGCCGACGCGTGCGCGCCGAGCTTCTTGCGCGCGCCGTCGAGATCGATGCGGGTCGAGAGCGCGACCGCGCCGCCGGTCGTGCCGTCGGCCTTCGGCACCTTCGCGCGCACGACCACGGTCAGCGTCGTGCCGTCGGTATCGAGCTGCGCGGCCGCCTCGTCGGACGGCGCGATCGGGCGCGCGGCATCGGGGATGTGCAGGATCGGGTGCAGCTTGCCGCCGCTCTCCTGGAACAGCTCGATCACCTCGCCGGGCTTGGCCGCGAGCAACGGCTCGTGAGCGGCCGCCTCGCGGATCGCGACGTCCTTGCCGCCGATCGCGCCGCGCAGCGCTGACGCGTGCGCGATCGCGTCGGCGCGACCACGCGCACCGCGGATGGCGGCATCGATGCCGGTGGCGAGCTCGTGGACGTCGGCGGCGAGCGCCTCGGCGGACGACACCGCCGGATCGGTCTGGACGGGCGCCGGCGCGGGCGCGCTCCAGCCGACGATCGCGACCACGATGCCCACCGCGCACAGCGCGAGCCCGCCGGCGAGCAGCGCCCACCGCGCCGGCTGCTTCGGGTGCGCCGGCAGCTCGACCACCGAGGTCGTCGCGACGCTCGGCGGCGTCTGCGCGGCCGCGACCAACCCGGGCCCGGTCGGCTGCGTCGTCAGCGTGATGCCTTCGGGGATCGGGATCGACAGCGGCGTGATCGAGTTCGCGGGCCGCACGATGTTGTAGAACACCTCGATCGCGCCCTGCAGCTCCTTCATCGACTGGTAGCGATCCACCGGATCCTTCGCGAGCAGCTTGTCGAGGATCATCTCGCACAGCCCGGGCGGGGCCTCGGGCACGTCGAGCGGCGGCGCCGGCTCGTGCACGACCGCCTGCAACGTGTCCTGAGGATCGCCGTGAAGCGGGAACGGCCGCTTGCTCGACAGCATCTCGTAGAAGATCACGCCGAGCGCCCAGATGTCGGCGCGGTGATCGACCTGATCGGGCGCGAGGATCTGCTCGGGCGCCATGAACTCGGGCGTGCCCATGACGAGCCCGCGCGCCGACGAGTCGAGCTCGGCATCGGCGAACCGCGAGATGCCGAAGTCGATCACCTTGACGATGTCGGGCCGATGCTCCGAGTTGACGAGGAAGACGTTCTCGCTCTTGAGATCGCGGTGGACGATCCCGGCGTTGTGCGCGGCGTGCAGCGCCGACGCGATCTGGTTCGCGATGCGCAGCGCGCGCCGGATCGGGATGCCGGCGTTGCGGAAGATCTCGTCGACGAGCAGCGTGCCCTCGAGGAACTCGAACACGATGTAGGGCACGCCCTTGTCGGTGAAGCCCATGTCGGTCGACTCGACGATGTTCGGGTGGCCGAGCGTGCCGGCGGCGCGCGCCTCGTTCATGAACCGCTTGACGACGTCGGTGTCGGTGGCGAGCTCCGAGTGCAGGATCTTGATCGCGACCTCGCGCTTGAGCAGCACGTGCTGCGCGAGGAAGACCGTTCCCATCCCTCCGCGATCGAGCGGACGCACGATGCGATAGCGCCCCGAGATGACTTCGCCCGGGGTGACGATCGGAGCAGTGGGCTGGGGCAACATCTAACCGGGCCCCTCGGCCCGGGCTCGCCGATTGTAACGAAAGTCCGCCGCGTGCGCCGAATACGGGCACACGATGTGACGAGCTTGTAGTGCTACCCTGCCGGCGTGCGGCTCCGCGCGACGATCCTCGTCAAGCTGCTCGCCGCGCTCGTCGTGCCGGTCGTGGCGCTGTTCTCGGTGTTCGCGCTCGTCGCCTACGAAGTTTCGCGACGCGACCTCGACGCCGAGCTCGGCCGCCGGCTCGAGGCGATCGCGGCGAGCGCCGCCGTGCAGGTGCGCGACGGCAAGTTCCTCGCCGACCTCCCCGCGTCCGACGACCAGCATCCGTTGTACCAGCAGGCCGTGCTTCGCTTCGCGGCGCTCGCGAACGCGACCGGCGCGCGGGTGCTCGCGTTCGACCGCCGCCTCGACTTGCGGCTCGACTCGGGCGGCGACGTCGCGATCGGCACGGCCGAGCGCAAATGGGTGCACTACTTTCGTGCCGAGCTCGACCAGAGCGAGATCGATCGCGTGCTCGCCGGCCACCGCTGGGAGCCGAGCGTGACGTTCCAGGGCAACGACGGCACCTGGTACAAGACCGGCTACGCGCCGGTGCGCACGTCCGCGAGCGACTCCGAGGTCGCGCTCGTGATCGGCGCGCAGGCGCCGGCTTCGTACTTCGACCGGCTCGCCGATCTGCGCGCGCGCCTGCTCGAATGGGGCGCCGGCCTCGCCGCGGTCGCCGTGATCGCGGCCGTGATCGCGAGCCTGCTCGTGACGCGCAACGTGCGCCGGCTCGCGACGGCTGCCGAGCGCATCGGCGCCGGCGACCTGCGCGCGCCGATCGCGATGACCAGCGGCGACGAGCTCGGCGTGCTCGGCGCGACGATGGAGCGCATGCGCCAGCAGCTCGCCGAGCGCGACGCGAAGATGCAGCAGATGCTCGCCGGCATCGCCCACGAGGTGCGCAACCCGCTCGCCGGCATGACGCTGTTCGCGGGCGTCTTGCGCGACGAGCTGCCCGAGCCCGACGAGCGCCGCGACCACGTCGTGCGCATCCAGCGCGAGCTCGGCTACCTCGAGCGCGTGGTCAACGACTTCCTCGAGTACGCGCGCCGGCCGCGCCCCGAGCTCGCCGACGTGCCGGCGCGCGAGCTGCTCGCCGAGGTCGCGGAGCTGGCGAGCACGCCCGAGCTCGCGGTCGAGTCGTCGTCCGAGGTCGAGATCGTGCGCGCCGATCGCGCGCAGCTACGGCGTGCGCTCTTGAACCTCGCGCGCAACGCGGTGCAGGCCGCGACCGGTGCGGGCGAGACCTCGGTCAAGCTGTCCGCGCGCCGGACCGCGCGCGGGATCGAGCTTCGCGTGTCGAACCGCGGCCCCGAGATCTCGCCGGAGACCAGCGGCAAGCTGTTCGAGCCGTTCTACACGACGCGCGAGAAGGGCACCGGCCTCGGCCTCGCGTTCGTGCGCGACATCGTGCTCGACCACGGCGGCAAGGTCGAGGTCGCGAGCGAAGGCGGCGAGACGACGTTCACGATCGTGCTGCCTAGCACCACCTGATCAGATCATCGCCGGCTGCGACCACGCTCCTCGTTCCAGTGCGGGCGTGCGCCGCGATCCGCCTCGGATCGCTCGGTCTCGCTCGACGCTGATCTGACCAGGTGGTGCTAGTGCCGGCGCTTGAGCTCTTCGATGTCGCGCTCGCAGCGCTCGACGCGGTCCCGGAGGTCGAAGCGGTCGCGCAGCAGATCGCGGACCTCGCGCATCGTACCGTTGGCCTCCGCGAGGGCGGTGGCCGTCCGGATCTCGGACTCCGTGACCCGCCGCGTGAGCGTGTCGATGCGCGTGTCGAGACGAGTGCCGAGCTCGTCCATCCGTCCGTCCAGCCGGTTCTCCATGTGATCGACGCGCTGGTTGGTCTCGCGAATCTCGTCGCGGATGCCCTTCAAGATCTCGATCGTGATGTCGCTGTTGTCCACGGTCATCTCCAGTTTACTTGCTGCGCCCCGATCTGCCCAAGCAGTTTCGATGCCGCGCCAAGCAGCGGACATCCCTGATGCTCGCGTCCGCTTCGTCCAGCCCGCGGACGCCCTGTCCGTGATACGACCATCCCCGGACGCGTGGCGACCATCCTCATCATCGACGACAACGACACGGTCCGCGACGGCCTCGCGCTGACCGTGAAGAAGCTCGGCCATGCGCCGGTCACGGCCGCGAGCGGCGCGGCCGGCATCGACGCGTTCAAGAAGCAGCGCGCAGACTTCGTGATCACCGATCTGAAGATGGACGGCCAGACCGGTGTCGACGTGCTGCGCGCGATCACGGCGCTCGATCCCGACGTGCCGATCATGATCATCACCGGGTTCGGCACGGTCGAGACCGCGGTCGAGGCGATGAAGCTCGGCGCGTTCGACTTCGTGACCAAGCCGATCCAGCCCGAGGTCGTGAGGCTCAAGGTCGAGCGCGCGCTCGAGCTGTGCGCGGTCCGCCGCGGCCGCCGCAAGGCCGACGCCCAGCTCGAGGCGCTGCGCGCCGACGCCGAGGATCGCTTCAGCGAGCTCGTCGGCGACGGCGACAAGATGGCGGTCGTGCGCCGCACGGTCGAGAAGATCGCGGCCGCCGACACCACGGTGTTCGTCGCGGGCGAGAGCGGTACCGGCAAGGAGCTGGTCGCGCGCGCGATCCACCGGCTCGGCAAGCGCGCGAACGGGCCGTTCATCAAGGTCAACTGCGGCGCGCTGACCGAGACGCTGCTCGAGAGCGAGCTGTTCGGCCACGAGAAGGGCGCGTTCACCGGCGCGATCAAGCAGAAGCTCGGCCGGTTCGAGCTCGCCGACGGGGGCACGCTGTTCCTCGACGAGGTCGGCGACGTGCCGCCGTCGATGCAGGTCAAGCTCCTGCGCGCGCTGCAGGAGCAGGAGTTCGAGCGCGTCGGCGGCGAGGCGCCGATCAAGGTCGACGTCCGCGTCGTGTCGGCGACCAACAAGGACCTCGAGGCCGAGGTCGCGGCGGGCCGCTTCCGCCAGGATCTGTTCTTCCGCCTGCACGTGTTGCCGGTGAAGCTGCCGCCGCTGCGCGAGCGCCGCGAGGACATCCCGCTGCTCGTCGGGCACTTCATCCGCAAGCTCGGCGCGAAGACGAACCCGCGCATCCGCGGCGTCTCCGATGCCGCGCTCGGCCGCATCATGGCCTATCACTGGCCCGGCAACGTGCGCGAGCTCGAGAACGCGATCGAGCAGGCGCTGGTGTTCGCCGAAGGCGAGGAGATCACGCCGACCGCGCTGCCGCAGTTCCTGCAAGGCGGCAACGAAGAGGATCGGCTCGACGTCCCGCGCGAGATGTCGCTGCCCGAGATCCTCGACGACCTCGAGCGCCAGCTCATCCTCAAGGCCTACGCGAAGGCGGGCAAGGTCAAGACCGAGACCGCGCGCATCCTCGGCATCAAGACGTCGGCGCTGTACTACAAGCTCGAGAAGTACGGGATCGAGTAGGCGATGCGGCGTCTGCTCTGGCTCGTGCCGGTCGCGGCTTCGGGGACGGTGCATGCGCAGAATCCCGCGCCGCCGGCCTCCGCTGGCGCGGCGCCGGATGCCGGCGTGATCTGGCTCGGCGGCGGGCTGGAGCTGCTGAGCGCGGGCTCGCTGAGGCTGCCCCCTGCCGACTGTGGAGAAGGGGGGCGTCAGGATCTCGCGACGACGGTCGCGTTCGAAGCTGCCGCCGAGTACCAGCTGACCGACCTCGTGGCGGTCGGCGTGATGCCGCGTTTCGTGGTCGGGATCTCGGAATCGGGTCCTGCAGGCAGCCCGACGTCGGACACCATGCTCGACCTGCGGGTGCGGTTGTCGCTCGGCAAGGCCGTGACGCCGCAGCTACGGCTGTATGGATTCGGCGCGCTCGGTTATTCCATCATCTATCTGGCGGCGATCGACATGGCTCCGACGAACCCGTCGGGGTGGACGGTGACAGTGGGCGCGGGCGCCACGTACGCGTTCGATCCGCGCACCCGCGTCCTCGGCGAGCTCGCGTACGAGGACGGCTTTCAGACGTACGACGGTATGCCGACCGCCACGAGCTTCGCGGTGCGATATCTCGAGCTCGCCGTGGGGATCGAGTTCGCGGTCGGCAACTGACATGAAAGGTAGTGCGCCGCAGCGCCGACGCCGCGGCGAAGCTGTGACCCCGCACGCGCCTGGGGCGCTTCGCCCGGCCTGACCCGGCCGCGGCAATGCACTGTTGCGAGCGTGCAACCAGGGCGACCCCGCGCGCGCGTGCTAGCAAGCCTGCATGACGTACACGCTCTACTACGCACCGGGGACCTGCTCGCTGTCGCCGTCGATCGCGATGCGCGAGGCCGGCATCGCGTTCGATCTCGTGCGCGTCGATCTGCGCGCGAAGAAGCTCGCGAACGGCGACGACTACCTCGCGGTCAACCCGAAGGGCTACGTGCCGGCGCTGCGGCTGCCCGACGGCCAGATCCTCACCGAGGGCGCGGTGATGGTGCAGTACATCGCGGATCAGAAGCCGGAGGCAAAGCTCGCGCCGCCGGCCGGCACGATGGCGCGCTACCGCCTGATGGAGTGGCTGAACTTCATCGCGACCGAGCTGCACAAGGGCGCGAGCCCGCTCTACAACCCGATCGCGAACGACGACTTCAAGAAGTCGCTGAAGGATCGGCTCGCGCTGCGCTGGAGCGTGCTCGCGGCCGCCGTGCGCGCGCAGCCGTTCGTCACCGGCGAGCACTTCACGGTCGCCGACGGCTACGCGTGCTACGTGCTGCGGTCGTGGCAGCGCGCGCTCAAGGAAGACCTCGCGCGCTGGCCGGAGCTCGTCGACTACTACGCGCGCCTGGTCGCGCGGCCGACCGTCGCGGCGGCGCTCGCGGGCGAGGGCCTCGAGCCGTAGCTCACTTCGAAAACGGCGGCTGCGCGGTCGGCGCGGGCTCGCCGTAGCGCTGGCGCGCCCAGGCGTGGAGCTCGTCGACCGGCAGCTCGAGCGCGGCGCGGCACACCTCGACGACGTGCGGCGGGAAGTCGCGGCCCTGGACCCAGCGCAGGAAGCTGCGGTCGGGCCCGGCCGCGAGCTCGTGCAGGGCGAGCCCCATGTGCTTGCCGAAGCCGAGCACGATCGTGTCGCCGTCCCAGCGCAGGTGCCGCGACGGACCGAGCCAGCTCGCGCGGCCGGGATCGCACACGCTCGCGATCTGCGCCCAGTCGCGGCCCTCGAGCTCGAACTGCGCGAGCATGCCGACCAGCACGCGCCCGGTCGCCGCGACGTCGGCGCTCGCGCTGTGCGCGGCCGCGAACTCGCCGCCGGCGAACCGGCGGTGGGCGTGCTGCAGGCTGCGCGGCTCGCACTGCTGCCACAAGCGGAACGCGTCGACGATCTTCTTGCCCGCGAGCGCGAGCGGCGGCAGGCCGAGCCGCGCGTACTCGGCCTGCAGCATGTCGATGTCGAACGACAGGTTGTAGCCGACGACGACCTCGGCCTCGGCGAACACCGCCGCGATCTCGTCGGCGAACGCCGCGAACGCGGGGCAGCCGGCGAGGTCCTCCATCGTGATGCCGTGGACCGCCTGCGCGGCGGGCGCGATCGGCACCGTCGGCTTGATCCGCCAGGTCTGGCTCGGCGCGCCGTCGTCGAGGCCGTGCTGCACGCACAGCTCGATCACCTGGTCCTTCGCGAAGTCGATGCCCGTGGTCTCGCAGTCGAACACGATGATGCGCGGCAGCGCCGGCGCCGGCTCCGCCTCGGGCTGGAAAGACGGCTCCGCCGCCGGCGCCGGCGGGCGCCAATCGAACAGCGAGAGCGTGCCTTCCACCCCGGCAGGTTATGGCGCCCCTCTGACACCTGGCGTCTTGGCGTCCCTGGCGCCTCGGCGGTAATTCTGCTCTGCTCTTGCGAGCCATGCGCCCCTGGCTCGCCGTCGCGTTCGCCGCCCTCGCCTCCTGCAAGGTCAAGGATCCGCCGCCGATCTCGGGGACGTGGACCGACTCGTTCGAGGACCGCGCCAAGCCCGGCCGCGACTACTACAAGACCGGGCCCGGCTACGCGGTGAAGGACGGCGCGCTGTCGGCGATGGGCGCGCACAACCATCCGCTGTGGCTGCGCCGCAAGCTGCCGCACGACGTCCGCATCGAGTTCGATTGCTGGTCGAACGGCACGCCCGACCAGCCGCAGCGCGGCGACATCAAGGTCGAGGTGTTCGGAGACGGCAAGTCGTTCGATCCCGACGGCGGCCGCTACACCGCGACCGGCTACGAGGTCATCTTCGGCGGCTGGTTCAACACCAAGTCGATCATCGCGCGGCTCGACGAGCACGGCAAAGACATCGCCGAGCGCGCACTCCCGAAGGTCGAGCAAGGCCGCCACTACCACTGGAAGATCGAGCGCGTCGGCAAGAAGCTGACGTGGTGGATCGACGACATGCAGACGCCGTTCCTCGTGATGGACGATCCGCATCCGCTCGAGGGCACCGGCCACGAGTACTTCGGCTTCAACAACTGGGAGACCGATACCTGGTTCGACAACCTCGTCGTTAGTCCTCTCTGAGCTAAAATCGTCCGGCTCGGGGATGGAGCAGTTCGGCAAATACACGCTCGTCCGCAAGATCGGCACCGGCGGGATGGCCGAGGTGTTCCTCGCGCGCGCCGCGCTCGCGCAAGGCCTCTACAAGACGCTCGTCATCAAGAAGATCCACACCGCGTATGCGCGCTCGACGCAATTCGCCGCGATGTTCAAGGACGAGGCGAAGATCGCCGCCGGGCTCAACCACCCGAACATCGTGCAGGTGTTCGACTACGGCGTCGCCGGCGAGACGTACTTCCTGGCGATGGAGTACGTCGAGGGGGTCGACTTACTCCGTCTGCTGCAAGAGGCCGCGAAGGCGCGCGTGCGCATCCCGTACGGGATCTCGGCGTACATCGTCCAGCAGCTCGCGAAGGGGCTCGACTACGCGCACCGCAAGGCCGACGAAGGCGGGCAACCGCTCGGCATCGTCCACCGCGATATCTCGCCGCAGAACGTGCTCTTGTCGTGGGACGGCGGCGTGAAGATCGTCGACTTCGGGATCGCGCGCGCGCGCGACGTCCACGAAGAGCAAGGCGTCATCAAGGGCAAGTTCGCGTACATGTCGCCCGAGCAGGCGCGCGGCGAGGCGGTCGACTGCCGCAGCGACGTGTTCGCGGCCGGCATCGTGCTCTACGAGCTGGTGTGCGCGCGCCCGCTGTTCACCGGCAAGGGCAAGGAGGCGCTCGAGATGGTGAAGTCGGGCGCGATCCCGAGGCCGCGCGACTTCGCGCCCGAGCTGCCCGAGTCGCTCGAGCGCGTCGTGCTCAAGGCGCTCGCGTTTCACCGCGACGATCGGTTCCAGACCGCGCGCGATCTGCAGCACGACCTCGGCCGCTTCCAGCTCGAGTGGGGCGCCAAGGCCGGCCAGCTCGTCGATTCGTCGGCGCTCGCACAGCAGCTCGCGCAGGTCGTGCCCGCCGAGCTGCGCGTGATCGCGCCGCGGCCGCCCGCCGAAGGCATGCCGCGCGCGCCGTCGGCGAACGAAGAGGCCGTGCCCGAGCCGGTCAAGCCCGACCTCTCGGTGCCGGTGTCGTCGCCGGTCGTGATGACGCAGCCGACCGGCGCGACCGGCCCGAACGAGAAGCGCGAGCCCGCGCGCGAGCGCAAGCACGTCTACGTGCTCGAAGGCATCCTGCGCGGCATGGCGGCGCTCGAGAAGCGGCTCGGCGCGACCGGCGCGGCGCGCCTCGTCGACGACTTCTACAAGGTCGCGCGCGACGTCGCGTTCAAGCACGACGCGCTGCTCGACGTGCCGCGGCTCGGCGAAGGCGAAGACGCGCCGGCGACCGGCGCGGGCGAAGCGCTCGTGCGCGTGGTCGTCGGCTTGCCGATCGCGACCGAGGACGACGCCGGCCGCGCGATCCAGCTCGCGCTCGCGCTGGTCGACGCGCTCGACGGCATCGGCTCCGACGTCGAGCCCGAGCTGCGGCTCGCGATGGCCGTCCAGCGCGGCGTCGCGCTCGTGCGGCGCGGCGACGACAAGAAGCGGCTCGCGTTCGAGATCGAGGACGCGACCGCCGCGTTCGCGCACAAGCTCGCGCGCCAGGCGCGCGGCGCCGAGGTCCTGGTCGGCGGGCGCGTGTTCCGCGCCGCGCGCGGCGAGTGGACGTTCGAGGCGCTGCCCGCGATCGACCTGCCCGACTCGGCCGACGCGACCGCCGGCGGCAGCAAGTCGACGCAGCAGGACGACGACACCGATCCCGGCGTCAAGCGCGCGCGCGTGTACCGCCTGCGCGGCCCGAAGGATCGCCAGAGCCGCATGCGCGATCGCCGCTCGACGCTGCCCTCGGGCGGACGCCTGCACGGCCGCGACCTCGAGCTCAAGGCGCTGCGCGACGCGTGGCGCGACGTGCTGGTGACCAAGCGCAAGCGCCAGCTGCTCATCGTCGGCGACGCCGGCGTCGGCAAGCGCACGCTCGTGCGCGCGTTCCTCGAGAGCATCGGGCCGGGCGAGGCGGTCGTGATCCGCACGACCGCGCGCGTCGGCACCGCGATGACGCCATACGGCGTGATCGCCGATCTCGCGCGCGACGTGCTCGGCCTCGCCGAGGATGCCGAGCCGCACGAGGTCGAGCGCCGCCTGTTGCGCGCGCTGCCGCTGGTGTACCCGGGCGAGGAGAATTCCGCCGAGGCGCGCACCGCGCTCCAGATCTTCGGGATGCTGCTCGGCGCGCGCGGCGCGACCGCGGGCGCGCAGGTCGACGCCCAGACCCGGCGCGACACGCTGATGAAGATCCTCGCCCGCATCGAGCACAAGCTCGAAGGCGACAAGCCGCTCGTCGTGGTCGGCGAGGACGTGCACTGGGCCGACCAGGACAGCCAGCAGCTGTTCGCCGGCCTGCTCTCGGTCGACACCGCGCGCCCGATCTTCGGCCTGCTCACGACGCGGCCCGATCCGCGCGTGATCCGGTTCGCGAAGGAGCTCGGCACCGAGGCGGTGTATCTCGACGAGCTGCCCGACACCGCGCGGCGCGCGCTGCTCGCCGAGCGGTTCGTGCCCGGCCACGACATCGACGAGCTGGCCGAGCAAGTCGCCGCGCGCTGCGGCGGCAACGCGTTCTTCATCCAGGAGCTGGTCGACACGCTGGTCGAGCGCGGCATCCTCGTGCCCGATGCCGACGACGGCGAGTATCCGGGCCTGCTGCGCTGGGTCAAGCGCGACGCGCCGATCCACGTGCCGTCGACCGTCGAGGATCTGATCCTGACGCGCATCGATTCGCTGCCCGCCGGCGAACGCGAGACGCTCGTCCACGCCGCGGTGCTCGGCCGTCACGTGTCGGCGGCGACCTTGTCGGCGCTGGTCGGCCGGCCGGTGCGGCTCGAGCTCGACGAGCTCGTGCGCCGCGGCCTGTTCTCGCCCGACGACGGCGAGTACCGGTTCAAGAACGACATGACGATGACGGTCGCGTACGGCCTGTTGCCGCCCGAGACGCGCGTGCAGATGCACCGCGCGGTCGCGGCGCGCATCGCCGGTTCGCCGAGCTACCGCAGCGGCCAGGACGACGCGCTGATCGCGCGCCACCTCGAGCTCGCCGGCGACGACGTCCCGGCCGCCGATCGCTACCTGCGCGCGGCCGGCCACGCGGTCGAGCTCGGCGGCCATACCGACGCGTTCCGCCAGCTCGCGCGCGCGCTCAAGCTGCTGCCCGCGGCCGATCACGAGCGCCGGTTCACGGCGCATCGCCTGCGCGAGGAGATCCTGCGCCGGCTCGCGAAGCGGCCGCAGCAGCTGCGCGAGCTGCACGCGCTGCGCAAGGAAGCCGAGGCCACCGCCGAGCCCGGCAAGCTCGCGGTCGCGCACTGCGCGCTCGCGCAGTTCTACATCGACGTCGGCAAGGCGCCGGCGGCGCTGCGCGCGGTCGCGCCCGCGCTCGCCGCGGCGCGCGAGGCCAAGGACGTGCTCGTCGAGGCCGAGGCGCTGCGGCTGCGCGCGGCGATCGCGCGCCTGGTCGGCAACGTCGAGGAGTCGCTGCGGCTCGTCGAGCAGGCGCTCGCGCTCGTCGACGGCTACGCGCAGCGCTCGGAGCCGGCGGCGCTCACCGCGCGCGCGACGATCCTGAACCAGCGCGGCACCACGCTGTGGAACATCGGCAAGCTCGAGCAGTCGATCGAGAGCTACGCCGAGGCGCTCGTCATCTACCGCGCGCTCGGCATGACACGGCTCGAGGCGCGCGCGCTCAACAACATGGGCATCATCTTCGCGGCGCTCGGCGAGTACGAGGAGGCGCTCGCGCACTACAAGAGCGCGCTCAAGATCGATCAGGCGCTCGGCGAGCGCTCGGGCCTCGCGCTCAAGCTCGGCAACATCGGCCAGTGCTACGCCGACCTCGGCGACGTCGAGCGCGCCGAGAGTTACCTGTCGCGCGGCCTCAAGGTCGCGGAGCAGACCGGCGATCTCTCGGCCGCCGCAGACACCGCGGTGACGTGGGGCCAGGTCAAGCTCGCGCGCGGCGATCACGCCGGCGCGCTCGCGCTGTTCGAACGCGGCCTCGCGCTCGCGACCGAGAACCGCGATCGCTACCAGGAAGTGCGCGCGCTCCAGTACGTCGCGCTCGCGCACCTGTCGGGCGGAGGCCCGCCCGAGCCCGCGCTCGAGATGGCGCGGTCGTCGACCGAATGGGCGCGCAAGATGCCGATGATGGTCGGCATCATCTACGGGCTCGTGTTCCAGGGCCTCGCGCTGTCGCGGCTGGGCCGCCACGCCGAGGCCGTCGCCGCGGTCGACGAGGCCGGCACGCTGCTCGACGCCACGCGCATCGATGGCATCGAGTACGTGTTCCGCTGGCGCGCCGACGTGCTCGCCGCCGCCGGCAAGGCCGATGCCGCGCGGGCCGCGATCGCCCGCGCCTCCGCCGAGATCGACGCCAAGGCCCAGAAGCTGCGCGATCCCGCCCTGCGCGACCTGTTCTTCGCGTCGCGACGGCGCGTGGTCGCGATGTAGGACATCGCGGCACATTCACGCGCTTGACGCGGGCGCTGCAGCGCCGGACCCTAGTAACGTGGGTGGGAATGCCATCGAGCGCAAGCTCGGCCGGTACCAGGTGATCAAGCACCTGGCGAGCGGTGGCATGGCCCAGGTGATGCTCGCGCGCACGAGCGGGATCGAAGGCTTCGAGCGCTACGTCGTGATCAAGCAGATCCACATCGAGCGCGCGCGCGATCGCAACGTCGTGAAGATGTTCCTCGACGAGGCGCGGCTCGCCGCGTCGCTCCACCACACCAACATCGTGCAAGTGCACGATGTCGGGCAGGACAAGGGCGAGTACTTCATCGCGATGGAGTACATCCACGGCGAGGATCTGCGCTCGCTGCTGTCGAAGCTCAACGGCAAGAAGGAGCACCTGCCGCTCGAGCACGTGATCACGATCGTGTCGTCGGCGGCGGCCGCGCTGCACTACGCGCACGAGATGAAGGGGCCGGATCGCAAGCCGCTCAACCTCGTGCATCGCGACGTGTCGCCGGCGAACATCCTCATCGGCTACGACGGCAACGTGAAGGTCGTCGACTTCGGCATCGCGAAGGCCGCGCATCGCGACAGCGAGACCAAGTCGGGCACGCTCAAGGGCAAGATCGCGTACATGGCGCCCGAGCAATGTCTCGGCGAGCCGGTCGATCGCCGCAGCGACGTGTTCGCGCTCGGCATCGTGCTCTACGAGCTGTACACCGTGCGCCGCCTGTTCAAGGCGTCGAGCGAGTTCCTGACGATGACGACGATCGTGTCGGGGAACGTGCCGAAGCCATCGATCCATCGCCCCGACATCCCGCCCGAGCTCGAAGCGATCATCATGAAGGCGCTGTCGCGCGAGGCGGTCGACCGCTACCAGAGCGCGGACGAGATGCGCGTCGCGCTCGATCAGCTCGCGACCAAGATGAACCTGCGCACGTCGACGACCGCGCTCGCCGACTACATGATCAAGCAGTTCGGGCGCAGATCCGAGCCGTGGCTCGTGGACGACGACGAAGAGCCCGAGATGCGCGTCGACGTCGACTTCGACGGCTCGGCGAGCGGCCTCGTCCACACCGCGCACCTGCCCGAGGGCGCGTTCGAGGCCGATCCCGAGTCGCCGATCGCGCGCGCGCAGCGGCGCGCCGAGACCAAGGCCACCGGCGGCACCTCGCGGCTGCGGTCCGCGATTCCCGGCCAGGACGACGACGACGACGACAAGCCGACGACGGCCTCGGGCACGCCGATGGCGTGGATGACGCCGATGCCGAGCGCGATGCCGCGCCGCAAGTGGCCGTGGCTCGCCGGCGGCGGTGCGCTCGCGATCGCGGCCGGCCTGTTGGTCCTGCAGCCGTGGTCGAGCGGCGGCGACGACGGCGGACCGACGACGACATCGATGCCGGTGCCCGCTGCCACGCCCGCTGCCGCTGCCGATCCCGCAGCCGCAGCCGCTGCCGCACCCGCTGCCGCTGCCGATCCCGCTGCCGCTGCCGCACCCGCTGCCGCTGCCGCGGCCGATCCCGCTGCCGCACCCGCTGCCGCTGCCGCGGCCGATCCCGCTGCCGCACCCGCTGCCGCTGCCGCACCCGCTGCCGCTGCCGCACCCGCTGCCGCTCCCGCTGCCGCTGCTGCCGCTGCCGCACCCGCACCCGCACCCGCACTCGCTGCCGCTCCGCATGCCAAGCCCGCCCCGGCTCCGATCCGCCGCAAGCCCGCCGCCGCCACTCCCTCCAAGCCCGCCACATGGAATCCCGACTCGCTCTTCCTCAAAGATCCCAAGTGAGCCGCGCCCTCCGCGTCGCGCTCGCGTTCGCGATCGCCACCTCGCCCGCCACGGCGCTCGCCGACAAGAAGGCCGCGCGTCCGCATCTCGAGCGCGCGAGCAGCCTGTACGCCGCCACGAAGTATCGCGACGCGCTGACCGAGCTCACGCTCGCGTACACGCTCGATCCCGATCCCGGCATCCTGTTCGCGATCGGCCAGGTTCACGTCAAGCTCGGCGACTGCGACAACGCGACCGCGTTCTACCAGCGCTTCCTCGACAGCAAGCCGGCCGAGGACGAAGCCGCGGTCGCGCGCGAAGCGATCGAAAAATGCGCGTACGCGGCGCGCAAGACCGAGTCCGAGACCAATGCCACCGCCAAGCCCGAGCCCGAGCCCAAGCCCGAGCCCGCGCCGACGCCGCCGCCCGCCGTGCCGACGCCCGTGCCGCCCCCCGAACCGGCGGCGCCGCATCCCGATATCTCCGCCGAGCCCACGACCGAGGCCTGGTACTCCGACCGCCTCGGCGACGGCCTCGCGATCGTGGGCCTCGCCGCGGGCGCGGCCGGTGGCCTCCTGTACGGCGCCGCGCTCAGTGCGCGCTCCGACGCCGATCACGCCACGACGTACCAGGGCTACAACGACGAGCTCGATCGCGCGCACTCGCTGCGCACGTACTCGGTGCTCGCCGCGGCCGGCGGCGTCGCGTTGGTCGGCGCGGGCATCGCGCGCTACGCGCTGCACGATCGCAGCGAGCACCACGCGGTCGCGGCCACGCCGACGCGCAGCGGCGCGCTCGTGACCTACGAGGTGCGGTTTTGAAGCAGCTCCTCGTGCTCGCAGCCATCACGTGCGCAGGCTGCTTGCGCGCCGACGGCGCGTTCCATTGCAGCACCAGCATGGACTGCGTGACCTCGACCTCGGCCGGCACGTGCCAGGCGACCGGTTACTGCAGCTTCCCCGACGGCGACTGCCCGAACGGCCGCTACGGCGGGTTGTCGGGGACGCTGTCGAACCAGTGCGTGAGCGGGATGCCCGCCGACGGCGGGACGATCGACAGTGCGCCGGTCGCGCCGTCGCTCGTCAGCTCGGCATACCTGGCGATCCAGAGCGGCTCGCCGATGGAGATCTCGTTCCAGTTGACCGTCCCGGACATGCCGAATCGGCTCCTGATCGTTTCGGCCGAGATGTCATCCGACGCCACGGACACGATGCCGTCCGTGGCGTCGGTGACGTACGGTAGCCAGCAGCTGACGCAGCTCGATGTGGTGACCGGCTGCGGCCCGACGAGCCCCGACACGATGACGCAGTCCGAACAATGGGTGCTGGTCGCGCCGCAGGTGTCGGCGAGCGCGACGGTCGACATCATGCTCGCGTCGCCGGCCGTCACGCTGCACGGCAACGCGATGGTGTTTCAAGGCGTGAACCAGCAAACGCCTACGCGCTCGGTCGCGCACGGCTCGGGTAACGACTCGACGTCGCTGATCGACGTCGCGAGCACGCCGTACGATCTCGTCGAGTCGACCACCGGCCACGGCGGCGGCATCGTCGGTCCTGCCGCGAACTCGACGCAGGTGTTCAAGGACAACGGGAACGGCTCGACTTCGCTCAACAACGCCGCCGGGAGCACGACGCCGGGCGCGACGGGCGACGCCGCGGTCGGGTGGATCTACTCCGACATGGACAATTGGCAGACGATCGCGGCCTCGCTCGAACCCGTTCCGTGATATTTCCGCGCGCATGTCGATCGACATCCGCGTTCACGACCGCACGCCGTCCGCGCTCGCCGACCTGATCGTCCGCACCATGCAAGACGGCGTCGTGATGAGCGCGGAGCCGCAGATCGGCCCGCTGTCGGCGGTGGTCGCGGCCGAGGAGCGCGAGGCCGCGCACCGGCGCGCGGCGTGGCACTGGCTCAACTCGGTATCGAAGGTCACAGATCGCGAGAACGACTGGTCAGACGTGTAAACCACGTGTGATACCCTGGTCGGGATGCTGGGGCGCCTCGCCGTCTGGGGGCTCGTCCTCGTCGCGCTCGGGTGCGGCGAGCACGCCGCATACGTCTGCGCGGTCGACTCGCAGTGCGTGCTCGGCGGCATGCAGGGCACCTGCGAGCCCGAGGGGTACTGCGCGTTCCCGGATCCGAAATGCGCGACCGGAGAACGCTTCGAATCGGGCGCCGGCTCCGGCCTCGGCGGGCAGTGCGTGGGCTCGGCGCCGTCGTGCGGCGCGATGGGCGGCCCGTGCTGCACGACCGGCTCGGCGTGCGGCGACAACTTGTTCTGCTCGGCGAACACCTGCCAGCAGTGCATCACCGACGTCGCGATGGGTCGCCGTCACACGTGCTTCCTCAAGTACGACCACACCGTGTGGTGCACCGGGCAGAACGACGACGGCGAGCTCGGCAACGGCTCGATGTCGCAGATCCCGACGGCGGTGCCGGTGCAGGTCCGCGACATGACCGGCACGCAGATCACGGATGCCACCGCGATCGGCGCGGGGTGGGACATCGGCTGCGCGATCCGCGCGAACGGCTCGCCGTGGTGCTGGGGCAACAACGACTCGTGCGATGGCGGTGGCCAGCTCGGCGACGGAACGAACGACAGCAACGACGAGGCCGTGCCGGTGACGCGCGCGGACGGCCAGGCGTTCACGCAGGTCGCGCAGATCGCGGGCGAGTACTGCCAGACGTGCGCGCGCGACAGCGCGGGCGGCGTGTGGTGCTGGGGCCAGCCCGGCAACGGGCAGCTCGGAGACGGAACGGGCATGCAGCAGCTCGCCGCGGTGCGCGTGCGGCAGAGCGCGGGCGGCGCGGCGTTCACCGGTGCCGTCGATCTCAGCCTCGACGGCCCGTTCGCATGCGTGCTCGATCAGTCCGGAAACGTGTGGTGCTGGGGCGACAACACGGTCGGCGAGATCGGCATCGGCAACACCACCAACCAGCCGGTTCCGGTGAAGGTCGTCGCGGCCAAGGCGATCGCGGCGGGACGCGGCCAGGCTTGCGTGATCAAGAACGACGATACGGTGTGGTGCTGGGGCGAGAACACGCACGGTCGCATCGGCAACGGCATGGGCGATCGGGACGACGGCACCAACCCGACGCAGTACATCTCGACGCCGACCCAGGTGCTGCAGAGCCTCGGCGGCCCACCGTTCCAGACGGTCGCGTCGATCGCGACCGGCGCGGAGAGCTGCGCGGTGACGCCGAACGGCGACGCCTACTGCTGGGGCGTCGATCTCTACGGCCAGACCGGCACCGGCGTCGGCACGTACTCGCCGATGCCGGTGTTGCTCGGCGATGGCACGCCGCTGCACGGAGTCGCGCGCCTGGTCGCGGGCTTCACGCGCGTGTGTGCGTTCCTGTCCGACGGCGGCCTCGATTGCTGGGGCCGCAACAGCGAGGGCGAGCTCGGCGACGGGACGTTCATCAACCGCGGCGTCGCGACGCCGATCCACCTGACGTGCCCCTGATGCTGCCGGTCCAAGAACATCTCGACGGCGGCACGCACCTCGGCAAGTACGAGGTGCTGCGCAAGCTCGCGACCGGCGGCATGGCCGAGATCTACCTCGCGCGCGCGCGGGGCACCGCCGGGTTCGAGAAGCTCGTCGTGCTCAAGCGCATCCTGCCGAGCGTCGCGGCCGATCCGACCTTCGTGCAGATGTTCCTCGACGAGGCGCGCCTCGCCGCGACGCTGCAGCACCCGAACATCGCGGACGTCTACGACGTCGGCGAGGCCGACGGCTCGTACTTCTTCACGATGGAGTTCGTGCACGGCGAGGACGCGCGCATGATCCGCATCGCGTGCGCGAAGGCCGGCACGCGTGTCCCGCGCGGCGTCGCGCTCGCGATCGTGCACGGCACCGCGTCGGCGCTGGCGTACGCACACGACAAGACGGGGCCGGGCGGGCCGCTCGGGCTCGTCCACCGCGACGTGTCGTCGAGCAACGTGCTCATCTCGTTCGATGGCGCGGTCAAGCTGGTCGATTTCGGCATCGCGCGCGCGACGTCGCGCCAGCACAAGACGCGCACCGGGACGATCAAGGGAAAGATCCCGTACATGTCGCCGGAGCAGTGCCAGAACCACTCGCTCGACCGGCGCAGCGACCTGTTCTCGCTCGGCGTCGTGCTGTTCGAGCTCACGCTCGGGCGGCGCCCGTTCCGCGGCGACAGCGACTTCGCGATCCTCGATCAGATCATCAACCGCGGCGCGCCGAACCCGAAGATGTTCGATCCGGACTACCCGCCCGCTCTCGAGGCGATCGTGATGAAGCTGCTCGATCGCGATCGGGACAAGCGCTACCAGGACGCGCACGAGGTGATCGCGGATCTCGAGCAGTTCGTGTCGTCGACCGGTGCGTGGACGTCGCCGACCTCGCTCGGCAAGTACATGCGCGATCTGTTCGCCGACAAGATGACCGCGTGGAAGGAAGCCGCCGCATCCGGCACGAGCCTGGGCGATCACGTCGCGGAGACGATCACGTCGGAGAGCGTACGCGCCCAGCAGCGCATCACGCCGGTGTCGACGTTTGCCGCGCAGATCGATCCCACGCCAGTGGCGGCCGTGCGGCCCGAGGCGCCGAAGCGGTCGCGACGCTGGCTCGGGCTCGGTATCGGGCTCGGCATCGGCGCGGCCGCGGCCGTCGCCGCGATGCTCGTGCTCCGATCGAGCTCGGCTCCGTCGCCGCAGCCGTCGCCGCAGCTGCAGCCGCAGCCGCAGCCGTCGCTGCAGCCGTCGCCGTCGCCGCCACCGCAGCCGTCGCCGCCGCAGCCGCCGCAGCCGCCGCCGCAGCCGCCGCCGCAGATCGCCGCGCCCGCGCAGCCGCAGCCGCAGCCGCCGCCGACCGCCAAGCCGAAACCGCCGCTCGCCGCGAAGCCTCACGCCAAGCCGGCGCCCGCCGCCGCCAAGCCGCCTCCACCCGCCGCTCCGCCCGAACCAAAGGATTCGACGTGGGATCGAAACTCGCTCACGCTGCCCAAGTGATCGCGGCCGCCGCGGTGCTGTCCGCGCCCGCGCTTGCCGCGGCCAACCCGGTCGACGATCTCATGAAGGACGGTTCGAAGGCCTATGCCGACGGCCGCTACGACGACGCGATCGCCAAGCTGCAGAAGGCGTACGAGCTGTCGCCCAAGCCCGAGATCCTGTTCGCGCTCGCGCAGGCCGAGCGGCTCGGCGGACATTGCCCGGCGGCGATCCACCACTACAAGCAAGTGCTCGAGCGCATGACCGACATCGACACCGCCAAGCTCGTGCAGGGCAACATCTCACTGTGCGAGCACACCGAGGGCGCGGACGACAAACCCGCGCCGGCGCCGACCCCGCAGCCGGCGCCTCCACCTGCGGCCGCGCCGCCGAAAGTGATCGTGCGCGTCGAGCCGCACACCGACACGCTCGCGGTCACGTCGGCCGCCGGCGGCGCGCTCGCGCTCGGCGGCGCGTTCGGCCTGTACGTCGCGTCGAACGCCGAGCGCGATGCCGCGGCGGGCGCGCCGACGCTCGCGCAGAACCGCTCCGACAACAGCACGGCCGATCTCGAGCGCGGGCTGTCGTACGTCGCGGCCGCGGCCGGCGTCGGGCTCGTCGCGTACGCGGTCGTGCGCTGGGTGAAGCACGGCGGCGAGTCGCAGACCGCGGTCGGCGTGGCGCCGGCCGCGCATGGTGCGACATTTTCACTCGCCCGACGCTGGTAGCATTTCGCGTCGAGATCTGCCACGGTCCGCCCGTGATCGCAGAACGGAGCGCGCCCGTGGGCGAAGACGTGCTGCCGAGCGTCGCCGCGCGGCCCGCGCGGTTCTCGGGTCGGCGCGTGCTGCTCGCGTGCGCCGCGATCGTGGTCGCCGCGCTCGCCGTGCTGCTCGCGACGTTCGCGACGCGCCAGCCCGATCCCGCGCTCGACGATCTCGGCGCGGTGCCCGCGTTCCAGCTCGTCGACGAGCGCGGCCAGGCGTTCACCGAGGACGCGCTGCGCGGCCACGTCACGATCGTCAGCTTCATCTTCACGCGCTGCGATACGATCTGCCCGGTCACGTCGCTGAAGATGGAGCACCTGCAGGAGCGCACGTTCGACCTCGGCGATCGCGTCAAGCTCGTCTCGTTCTCGGTCGATCCCGGCTACGACACGCCGGCGAAGCTCGCCGCGTACGCGCAGCGCTACCAGGCCGACCCGACGCGCTGGCGGTTCGTCACCGGGCCCGCCGATCGCGTGAAAGGCCTCGTCGAGGGACCGTTCATGACGTCGACCGCGGTCGAGGGCACGCAGCAGAACGGCGCGCCGAACATCGCGCACCGCGGCTACTTCTTCGTGATCGACCCGCGGCTCGAGATCCGCGGCAAGTACGAATCCGACGATGCGCGCCAGCTGGACGAGCTGGTCCGCGCGGCGCGCTTCATGAGCCGCACGATGCTCTAACCCGGACCCGTTGCTCGCAGCGAGCTGTTGACACCACCTGGTCAGATCAGCGTCGAGCGAGACCGAGCGATCCGAGGCGGATCGCGGCGCACGCCCGCACTGGAACGAGGAGCGTGGACGTACGCCGCGAGGTGACCGGAGCGTGACGGTCGCAGCCGGCGATGATCTGATCAGGTGGTGTTAAGCTCGGGTGCGTTGCTCGTCGTCGACGTGTTCCTGCTCGTGGTCGGCACGCTCGTGCTCTATTGGGGCGCGGCGTGGCTGATCAAAGGCTCGGGGTCGATCGCGCGCGCGTTCGGCGTCAAGCCGCTCGTCGTCGGGCTCACGGTGGTCGCATACGCCAACTCGGCGCCCGAGCTCGCGGTCGCGACCAACACCGCGCTCGCGCACAGCCAGCCGATCGCGCTCGGCACCGTGATCGGGTCGTGCGCGGCGAACCTCTCGCTCATCCTCGGGTTGACCGCGCTGATCAAGCCGCCGACGGTCGACGGCCGCATCATCCGCCGCGAGGCACCGGTGTTGATCGGCTCGGCGATCGCGGTGCCGCTGCTCCTGCGCAACGGCGTGCTGTCGCGGCTCGAGGGAGTGCTCCTGATCGCGTGCGCGGTCGTGTTCACGATCGCGACGCTCACGGTGTCCGCGCGCGAAGAGGATGCGATCGAGAACGACGCGGCCGCGCGCGCCGAGCAAGCCGGTGCCGAGGCGGGTGGCAAGGCGCGGCCGAACGAGTCGCGCCTGGTCGCCGCGCTGAAGACCGCGCTCGGGATCGTGCTCGTGCTCGCCGGCACGCAGCTGTTCGTGCGCGGTGGGCGCGGCATCGGGGCTTCGCTCGGCATGTCCGAGCGCATGCTCGGGCTCACCGTGATCGCGCTCGGCACCGCGCTGCCCGAGCTCGTCGCCTCGCTGATCGCGGCGCTGCGCGGTCAATCGTCGCTCGCGATCGGCGGCGTGATCGGCTCGAACCTCATGAACGTGTTCCTGGTGCTCGGGGTGACCGCCTACTTGCGACCGATCCGCCTCGGCGAGCGCATGCACGTGGTCGACCTGGTCGGTCTGGTAGCCATCACGTTGCTCGCGGTGCTGGTCTTGCGCGGCTCGCGCAGGATCACGCGGTTGGAGGGTGCCTTGTTGGTGGCGGCTTACATCGCATTCGTCATCTGCTCGGCCACGCTGTAGCGAGGCGCACGACTCGCGACCGATGCGCCGGGCTATCGCTTCGCGCGATCAGAAGACAGGTACCCCGCGGTGCGATTGTGCTGGTCTGCCCCGGCGCAGTCAGGATAAGAACGCAGCATGACTCGCATTCTGGGTCTCGCGCTGTTCGTCACGCTCGTTGTCTCGGCCACCGCCTCGGCCGATGCCCCGCGCCCCCGCCGGATCGCCGTGCCGATGCGCCTGCCGCCGATCACGCCGCCGTCCACAGCGGTCAACTCGCACACGTTGTTCCTCAACAACTGCTCGGGTGGTTGCACCATCCACGAGGGGCAGACCAACTCGGCGACGGATACCTCCGACCTCGTGGACGGCACGAAGTCGGTCGCCGGTTATCCGTACGGCACGAGCACATGGAACCAGGTCGTGCAGTGCGTGAAGCAGCTCGAGGCGCCGTTCAACATCACGGTCACCGACACGCGGCCGACATCGGGTAACTACTTCGAGGTCGTCGTCGCCGGCCAGGCCTGCGACGTGCTGCCGTCGGGCGAATGCCAGGACGTGGGTGGCGTCGCCGACTACAACTGCACGTCGCCGGGCAGCTGCTTCGGCAGCTACATCCCGAACGCGCTCGTGTTCGACTTCGCGGAGACCTGGGGCGGCAGTGTCACCGAGGACTGCGCGACGATCGGACAGGAGATCGCGCACGCGTGGAACCTCGACCACGTCGACCTCGCCGACGATCCGATGACGTACGATCGCCTGCAGACGCCGCTCGCGTATCACGACAACGCGCCGTGCGGCAGCGACTGCCTGTACTCGTGCTCGAGCGGCGTCGGCACGTGCGACGCGTTCAACGTGCCGTGCACGAACAACCGCCACGCGTGCCTGAGCACGGGCACGGCGACTCAAAACGAGATCCAGACGATCACCGGGCTGTTCGGCGCGTCCAACGCGCCCAACCCGGTCCTCACGATCACGTCGCCGGCGAACAACAGCGCGCAGCCGCCCGGCTTCGCGATCGACACGACGTGCACCGTGAGCGACAGCAGCGGCATCCAGTCGGTGTCGCTGACGATCGACGGCGGCCAGGGCCCGACCGTCACCACCCCGCCGTTCAACTTCAGCACGAACGCCGCCCTCCCCGACGGGCCGCACAAGTTCGTGGTCACCTGCAACGCCGGCAACCTGCACTCGGCGTCGCAGGAGCTCGACATCACGGTCGGCATCGCGTGCACCCAGGACAGCAGCTGCCCGTCCGGCTACATCTGCTTCAACAAGGCGTGCATCGCCGGCTCGAACACGCCGGGCGGCCTCGGCGCGACGTGCACCAGCAACTCGCAATGCATCGACGGCGAGTGCGCGACCGGCGGCTCGCAGAGCGTGTGCGTGATCGGCTGCAACCTGACGAGCGGCTCGTGCCCGTCCGGCTTCGGCTGCGTCAGCGACGGTG
>DATJXL010000276.1:0-19781 GCA_035500135.1 Kofleriaceae bacterium | reverse complement strand
TCCTCTACGGGGCCACGACCTCGAACTTGCGGACGCCGACGAGCTGGCCGCCGCGCGTGTAGGTCTCGCACGACCACGTGCCGTGCGGATCCTTCGGCAGCTTGTCGGCCGGGAACGAGCTGACCCAGACCTCGCTGTCGCCGTCGCTGTCGCAGCCGAGGCGCGTCGGCTCGTCCTCGAGGACGACGTTGCCGTGCAGCGTCCACACGTGGACGAGCGGCTCCTTCGGCTTGCCGGGCTCGCGCACGAGCGAGCCGCAGCGCAGACCTTCGAGCCGATCGGCGCGGATCACGTGCGCGCTCGCGGGCAGGCATTCCCAGTTGCCGGCCGTGCCGTGGCCGACCGCGGTCTCCGGCATCGCGAGCGGCGCCGGCGGGATGACCGACGGTTCGTACCAGACCGCGGCGAGCAGCGCGCCGGTCATCGCGAGCGTGATCACCGCGCCCTGCGGCGACAGCACCTGGCGCACCGAGAACGAGAGCAGCGCGACCGAGGCCGGCGTCGCGGCGGCGGCGATGATGAGGCCGGTCAGGTGATCGACGCCCGCGACGAGCGGCATCAGCACGTTGAGCAGCGAGAACATCGCGAGCCCGTACATCAGCGACGCGAGCCAGCGCCGCTCCATCACGAAGTGATCGAACACGAGATCCATCGTCGACACGACCGCGCACACGAGCAGGATCGGCGCGAGCCACCAGTTCCACGACGACAGCGACCACGTCGCGGACGACGCGTACAGCGGCGTCAGGAAGAAGAACATCTGCTGGTAGAACTGCTTGATCACGTAGTTCGTCGCGACGCGCAGGCCCCTCTTCACGACGTGCTCGTCGTCGCGGCGGTTCGCCGGCCCGGTGATGAAGCGCAGCGCGACGAACAAGAGCAGCCACGACGCGAGCAGCGCGATCATGACCTTGTCGGCGTATGCGAGGCCGGCGCGCGCGAACAGCATCACCCCGACGCCGAACGACAGCGCGACGCCCGAGTGCAGCCACCACATCCGCCGCACGATGCGGCGTAACCGCGACGGCGGCGGCTCGTCGTCCGCCATCACGCGCTCGCGATGAGCTCGCGGAATCGCTCGAGCGCGAGCTCGATCTTCGCCATCGGCGGGCCGAACGAGAACCGCAGGTGGCGGCGGAACCGCGACTCGCGGCCGCCGCGACGCTTGCCGGGATCGACGTCGAAGAACTCGCCCGGCACCGTGATCACCTTCTTCGCCAGCGCGGCGCGGAAGAAGCTCATGCCGTCGGAGATCGATTGCGGCAGGTGCTGCGCCGACGCCCACACGTAGAACGTGCCCTCGGGCGGGAGATCGACGGTGAAGCCGAGGTCGCGCAGGCCTTCGAGCAGGCGCTTGCGCTTCTTGCCGAACTCGGCGGCGATCGCGCGGGTCTCCGCCATCGCGGCGGTCGGCGCGAGCAGATCGATCGCCTTGCGCTGCAGCGGCCGCGAGCCGCCGCCGTCGAGGAACGAGCCGGCCGACACGACGCCCTCGATCACGCGCTTGGGCGCGACCGTCCAGGTCACGCGCCAGCCGGGATAGCGCCAGTTCTTGGTGAGCCCGTCGAGGATCACGACCGGATCGCGATCGACGTCTTCGACGTAGCGCGCCGCGGTCTCGATGCCGATGCGACCGCTCGAAGCTCCCGCATCGGACATCGCGTCGGACTTGGCCGCGGCGACGAGATCCGGCCGCCACACGTAGTGCGAGTAGAACTCGTCGAACACGAGCGCGCAGTCGAGCTCGCGGCCGACCGCGACCCACTCCGCGAGATCGCGCCCGCCGATCACCTTGCCGGTCGGGTTGGCCGGATTGGACGCCAGGATCGCGCCGAGGCCGCGGCCGTGGACCTCGCGGCGCAGATCCGCGCCCGAGAACGCGTAGCCGCGCTCGGGCTCGAGCAGGATCGGGATCGGCGAGAACAGGCGGAAGACGCTCAGCAGCTCCTCGTACGCCGTGTAGTCGGGCAAGAAGTGGCCGAGGTGGATGTTGCCGAGCGACGCCGCGACGCGGGTCAGCGCCGAGCGGCCGCCGCCCGACACCGCGACGTTCTCCGCCGAGTACTTGCTCGGCAAGCCGCGGCGGAACAGCTCGTTGTAGAAGCCGGCGATCGCCTCGCGCAGCTCCCACAGCCCGGCGACCGGCGCGTACTCCTGATCGCCGGGCAGGACCGACAGCGACGCGACGCGCGGCGGCGCGCCGGGCAGCTCCTCGCTCTCGGGCATGCCCTGGCCGAGGTTGCACCAGTCGTCCTCGGTCGCGCTCTGCGCGCCCGAGGACGCATCGGTGACGCGGGGCGAGTGCGACGAGTAGCCGAGCCGGTTGGCCTCGGTCGTCACGTAGATGACGCCGGTGCGCGGCACCTCGCGGAACGCGGCAAACGTGGGCTCGGCGTCCTGGCTGCCGGTCTTCGCGCGCGGAAACGTCGCCATCGCCGCGCAGGTTAGCATCATGCTAGCTTGCGCGCGTGTCGCTGTTCTCCGGGCTGATCGGTCAGGAGCGTGCCGTCGCGCAAGTGCGCCGCGCGATCGCGGCCGGGCGCGTGCCGCACGCGTACTTGTTCTCGGGCCCGCCCGGCGCGCCGCTGGTCGACACCGCGATCGCGCTGGCGTGCGCGCTGAACTGCCGCGTGATGCCCGGTCAGGGCTGCGGCGACTGCGACGCGTGCGCGAAGATCGTCGGCGGGTTCCATCCCGACATCGTCACGCTCGTGCGCGAGGGCGCCGGCAACATCGTCCCGATCGAGCGCGTGCGCGAGCAGGTGATCGCGCGGCTCGCGCTGCCGCCGCACGAGGCCGAGGTGCGGGTGTTCGTCGTCGAGGAAGCGACCGCGATGGCGCCGCCGGCCGCGAACGCGCTCTTGAAGACGCTCGAGGAACCGCCGGCGCGCACGCTGTTCGTGTTGTGCACGACCGCGCCCGAGCAGCTGTTGCCGACGATCCGCAGCCGCTGCCAGCGCGTGCGGTTCGCCGCGGGCAACGCCGCGCCGGCCGACCTCGCGCGCGCCGAACGCGTCGAGCGGCTGGCCGCAGAGCTCGCGAGCGGCACGCGCGATCCGTCGCTGCCGTCGCGCGTCGCCGAGGGCAAGGGCGACGCCGCGCTCGTCGTGCTCGCCGCCGCGACCCGCCTGCACGCCGAGGCGCGCGAGGCCGCCGACCGCGCCGATCTCGAGACCGCGCGCCGCGCCGCGCGGCGCGCCGAGACCGTGATGGCGTGGCACGTGCCGATCGCGATCCACAACGCGAACCCGCAGCTCGCGATCGAGGCGTTGCTCGCGCAGCTCGCGGAGGCGACGTGAGCGACGGCGAAGCCGCGCCGCCGCGCGAAGGCCGCCGCCGCCGGCGCCGCGGCCGTGGCGGCGACCGCGAGCCGCGCGCCGAGAGCCGCGAGCCACGCGCCGAGCGCCGCGAGCCGCACGCCGCGAGCCGCGACCGCGAGCCGCCGTCCGCGAGCCGCGACCGCGAGCCCGAGGCCGAGGTCGAGACCGAGCGCGAGTCGGGGCGCGAGGCCGAAGCGTGGGGCCGCGACGACGACTCGCCGGCCCAGGCCGTCACGCTCGCCGCCGATCTGCCGCCCGATCCGCCCGCCGACGACCCCGATCCGGTCACGTACGGGCTCGCCGGCGCGCAGCTCGGCGACGACGTCGCGAGCGTGGTCGGCGTGAGGTTCGTCGCGGCGGGGCGCATCCAGTGGTGCGACGCAGGCGACGGCGACTACGCGCCGGGCGAGCGCGTGATGGTCGACAGCGAGCGCGGCCCTCGCCTCGCGACGGTCGCGACGCCCGCGTCGCGCCGCGCGGTGCGTGACCGCGGGCTGCGCCGCGTGCTCCGACGCGCGCACGACGGCGACGTCCGCGCGGCCGACGGCACCGAACGCGAGCTGCGCGCCGCCAAGGACAAGGCCGCGGCGCTCGGCCTGCCGCTCAAGGTGTTCCGCGTCGAGAAGAGCGCCGGCAAGCTGTTCATCTATTACACGAGCGACGAGCGCGTCGACGTGCGCGACTTCGTGCGCGAGGTCAGCGCCGACCCCGCGATCCGCGGCGCGCGCATCGAGCTCCGCCAGCTCGGCGCGCGCGACGAAGCCAAGGTCGTCGGCGGCATCGGCTCGTGCGGGCTGCCGCTGTGCTGCTCGACGTTCCTGCCCGAGTTCGTGCCGGTCTCGATCAAGATGGCCAAGGATCAAGGCCTCGTGCTGTCGCCGACGAAGGTGGCGGGCCAGTGCGGGCGGCTCAAGTGCTGCCTCGTCTACGAGCAGGCCGCGTACGCCGAGCTGCGCAAGGGGCTGCCCAAGCTCGGCAAGCGCGTCATCACCGCGCGCGGCGAGGGTCGCGTCGTCGAGGTCGACGTGCTGCGGCAGCGCATTCGCGTGTCGTACGCGCCCGGCGAGTCGGAGGTCTTGCCCGCCGGCGACGTCAAGCCCATGTTCCCGTCCCAGCACCAGCAGGCCGAGCCCGAGCCGTCGAGTGACGACTCGGCCGAGCCCGAGTCCGATCTATGAGCCAGCCGTTCTACATCACGACGCCGATCTACTACGTCAACGACGTCCCGCACCTCGGTCACGCGTACGCGACGATCGCGGCCGACACGTTCGCGCGCTTTCACCGCATGCGCGGCGACGACGCGCGGTTTCTGACCGGCACCGACGAGCACGGCCAGAAAGTCGAGGAAGCCGCTACCAAGCGGGGGCTCACGCCGCGCGCGCTCGTCGACGAGGTCGCGCCGCGCTTCGATGCGACCTGGCGGGAGCTCGGGATCGATCGCTACCGCTTCATCCGCACGACCAACGACAAGCACAAGCGCGTGGTCGCGAACCTGTGGAAGCGGATCCGCAAGGACAACCCCGACGACCTCTACCTCGAGTCCTACCAGGGCTGGTACTGCGTCGCGTGCGAGGCGTTCTACACGGAGAGCCAGCTCGTGCGCGACGGCGACGCCTGGGTGTGCGCGATCCACAAGCGGCCGGTCACGTGGCTCGACAAGGAGCGCAGCTGGTTCTTCCGGCTGTCGCGCTACGCCGAGCCGCTGTTGCGCCACATCGAGCAGCATCCGGACTTCATCCGGCCCGAGCAGTATCGCAACGAGATCGTCGCGTTCCTGCGCGGCGGCCTGAAGGATCTCTCGGTGTCGCGCACGAGCTTCAGCTGGGGCATCCCGGTGCCCGAGCCCGATCCGCAGGGCAAGGCGCACGTGATCTACGTGTGGATGGACGCGCTCGTGAACTACCTGACCGATCTCTGCCCCGACGACGGCACGATCGGTGGCGAGACCGTCACGCGTTACTGGCCGCACGCCGTGCATCTGATCGGCAAGGACATCCTGCGCTTTCACGCCGTGTACTGGCCGGCCTTCCTCATGGCGGCCGGCCTGCCGCTGCCGAAGACGATCTTCGCGACCGGGTGGTGGACGGTCAAAGGCGAGAAGATCTCGAAGTCGATGCCGGCGACGCGCATCGATCCGGTGAAGCTCGCCGATGCGCTCGGCGTCAGCTGGCTCGGCCGCGCGATCGGGATCGACGCGATGCGCTACTACCTGTTGCGCGAGATCCCGCTCGGCGCCGACGGCGACTTCACGTTCGAATCGCTGTTCGGGCGATTCAACGCCGAGCTCGCGAACGACCTCGGCAACCTGGTCAACCGCGCGCTCACGCTGATCGGCAAGAGCCCGCTCGAGCCCGCGCGCGATCCGTACCTCGCGGGCAGCGATCCGCACGCGTCGCTCGAGCGGCTCGTCGGCGAGGTGATCGCGGGCGCGGCCGCCGACTTCGAGGCGTTCGCGCCGAGCCGCGCGCTCGAGACGATCTGGAAGCTCGTGCGCGAAGCGAACCGCTACGTCGATCAAACCCAGCCGTGGCAGCTCGCGAAGGATCCGGCGAAGACCGCCGAGCTCGCGCACGTGTTCCACAACCTCGCGAACGCGATCGGCGTGATCGGCGGCCTGGTCTCGCCGGTGTTGCCGACGACCGGGCGCGTGCTGCGCGAGTGGGTCGGGATCGCGGAGAGCGAGCCGAGCTGGCCGCGCGCCGAGGACATGCACCGCGTGGTCGGGCGCGTCACGCGCGACCACAAGCCGCTCTACCCCCGCCTCGACGACACGGCTCAGCAGAAGATCGTCGACACGATCGTGCCGCCGGAAGCTGCGGCCACGGCCCACCCCCCGAAGCCGGAAGCCCCGTCCGAGATCATCACCAAGGATGTCTTCGATCGCGTCGATCTCCGGGTCGGCAAGATCCTCGAAGCGCGCGCGATCCCGAAGAAAGATCGCGTGCTCGAGCTGCGCGTCGATCTCGGCGAGCCCGAGCCGCGCACGATCGTCGCGGGCATCGCGCAGCACCACAAGCCGGAGACGCTGGTCGGCAAGAGCTGCGTGTTCGTCGCCAACCTCGCGCCGCGCGACATGGGCAAGGGCCTGGTGTCGCGCGGGATGATCCTCGCCGCGGGCGACGAGGCGATCTTGACCGCGGTCGCGGGTGACGTGCCGCCCGGAACGCGAGTAAGGTAGGTCCTCGTCATGAGCTCCGACGTTCGTCGCGCACCTCGCCTCGTCGTCAACGCCGCCGCGGTCGTCGAATCGATCGGCCAGGTGCAGATGCAGCTGCATCCCAACCTCGCCAGGGTGTTCCGTCGCGTCGATGCCGATCGCAGCTCGGTCGGCAGCAAGTTCCCCGCGGTCGTGCGCGATCTGTCGACGAACGGCGCGTTCATCACCGGCGCCCCGCTGCCGCTGCTCGCGCGCGTCGCGATCAAGTTCGACATCAAGGGCGTCGGCCCGATCGACGCGATCGGCTGGGTGCTGTGGCAGCGCATGGAAGACTGCGAGCTGCCGCAGGCGGGCACGCTCGGCGCGTCGCTGCCCAAAGGCTTCGGCGTGCTGTTCGAGGCGATCCCGATGGACACGCGCAACGCGATCGCCTCGCTGGTCGCGAGCACCAGCACGAGCGCGTAGTGCCCGCGCGCACGTTCGCGTTTCGCCCGCGCTACCGCGGGCTCGCGATCACCGCGCTCGGCCTCGGCGCCGCGCTCGACGTCGTCGCGCTCGCGGTGCTCGGCGGCGCGCTCCTGCCGCTCGCCACCGGCGCGATCGGCCTCGCGCTCGGCGGCGCCTACCTCGCCTCGCCGACCTGGCGGCTCGTGGTCGTGATCGACGACGACGCGCTCGAGGTGCGCTCGGCCAAGGGCCGCCGGTTCCGGCTGGCCTGGAGCGACGTCGTCGCGGTCGTGGCCTCGCCGTCGACCCACACCTGCTTCGTCGACGGCGGCGCACCCGAGAACAGCCTCGTCGTGCCCGGCGTCGGCGCACCGGCGCCGTACGATCTCGCCGACAAGGACGCGCTGTACGACGCGATCCTCGCGCACGTCGATCCGGCCAAGGTCAAGACGGTCGAGACGCTCGAGAAGTCGTAGGAACGGACTGCGGGCTACGGTCTTCGGTCAGCATTTCTGGCCGTAGCCCGTAGCCCGTAGCCCGTAGCCCGAACGCTACTGCATGCCCGCGATCACGAGCTGTGCCGACGCGGTGATCAACGCCGGGACCTTGTCGAACGAGTCGCCGTGGTGCGCGCCCTCGTTGTCGGTCCAGCCCTCGGGCGACTGGATCGCGGCGTAGATGTCGAGCATGTGGCCTTCGCCCATGCCCTGATCGGCGTCGGGCGGCTGCGCACCACCCTCGTTCGCCACGAAGTCGATCTTGCCGTGGAAGCTCCAGTTGGTGACGGTCGCATCGAGGCTCGAGGCATCGAGCGACGCGTCGCGCGCATCGCTGGTCAACCGCGTGCATGCGGTCGTCATGCCGACGTAGTTGATGATGTCGTCGTACGCGCTGCCCGTCGGGCTGCCGCTGCCCGGGGTGTCGGCCATGATGGTGGCGACGCGGCAGCTGTTCGTCGTCGACGACCCGCACGTCGGATCGTCGTTTCCGAAGCTGGAATTCGGGTTCCCCGTGCACGGCGACGCGTCGACGTCGCAGTGGCCGGTCGCGTCGTGCACGCGCCCGCAGCCGAGGTTGACGTCCCAGAACCCCGGGCCGCCGATCAGCAGCTGGTAGTCGAGGATCGGGTCCAGCCCGTGCCAGACGCGCGACCCGAACGTCGCGGCGGTGCCCATGCTGCTGCCGACCGTGCCGAGCTTGTGACCGGTCGCGAAGTGATCCTCGACCCACTGGATCGCGGCGGCCGGCCGCGCGGTGAGGTCGTGCACGGTAGTAGGCGTCGCGTCCTTGCGCGTGAACCAGCCGCCGCCGCCGTTGCCGGCCTGGATCGCCGTCGTCCCGGGCGCCCAGCCGAGGGTCACGGTCTTGAGCGTGCTTGCGGTCTGCAGGTAGTGGTCGAACACGTTGATGCTCGACGTTCCGCCGGCGCCGGCATGCGTGACCACGACGTCGTCACCGTCGGGCGTGAACCCGAAGTGTCCGGCCATGCCATCGACCACGAACGCGAGGCCTTGCATCGGCAGGTTGCCGCGCGCCGACAAGATCGGCGCGCCCTTGGAGTCGACCCAGCCGAACGCGCATTGCGTCCAGTCGCCGGTGCACGGCGTCGCGCACGCGTACGCGACGTACTGGCCGTCGGTGGTCGACGTGTAGGCCGCGGCCACGTCGCTCGGATCCGCGACCGTGCACAACTGCAGCGCCGGCAACGCGCCAGCCGGGCCGTCGGGGGTCGCGTCGATCGCGGGCGATTCGGGTGCGTCGGCGGAGCTCGAGCCGCTGCTCGAGCTGCACGCGGCGAGTCCAAGGATGGAGGCAATGACGATGCGCATGCGCCCGACACGAGCAACCAGCGCGCCGCGCGCATCTGGCCGAAATCTCCCGAGTGTAGGGACTTGCCCTGCCCGCGGCCGAGGTGCGGCTGGAACCTCGGCGTTCCACCGGTGGTAGGGTCCGCGCGTGTCGTTCCTGTTCCCGAGCCCGACGATCACGGTCGAGGCCGCGCTGCGCGACGTCGCGAGCGGCAGCCCGAAGGCGCGCGCGATGGCGGCGCACGCGCTCGGTGACGTGACCGAGCCGGCGGAGAAGCAGCGCGCGCTCGACGCGCTGGTCCGCGCGCTCGACGACGATCGTCCCGAGGTGCGCGCCGAGGCCGCGAGCTCGCTCGGCCAGCTCGCGGAGCGGTCGGCGCTGCCGCACCTGATCAAGCGGCTCGGCGACGGCGCGCCGCCGGTGCGCCAGAACGCGGCGATCGCGCTCGGCGCGCTCGGCGTCGCGCTGCGCGCGACGACAGGCGATCCGGTGACACGGGGCGGCGCCTCCGACGCGTTCGGGCCGCTCGCCGACGCGCTGCGCGATGGCGCGCCCGACCTGCGCTTCCAGGCCGCGACGTCGCTCGCCGAGGTCGACCCGGCGCGCGCGTTCGCGCCGCTGATCGCGGCGCTCGCCGACTCCGATCCGCAGGTCGTCGGCGCGGCGGCGCTCGCGGTCGGGGCGATCGCGGTCGAGCTCCCCGAGCACGCGGACCGCGCGCGCGACGTGCTGCGCCCGCTCGTCGAGCACGGCGATGCCGGCACTCGCTTCGACGTCGCCTACGCGCTCGCCGAGCTGCGCGAGCCGGCCGGCCGCGCCGTGCTCGCCGGATCGATCACCGACGAGGCGCGCGCGTGGGATGCGGTGACCGCGCTCGGCTGGCTCGCCGCGCGCGACGAGCTCGCCCGCGCGGCGTTCGGCAAGAAGGTGCCGCACGAGGCCGCCGTGCTCGCCGCCGGCAAGCTGCTCGCGCTCGATCCGTCGCACGAACCGGCGCGCCGCGCGCTCGTCGAGGCGCTGCGCGCGCGCAAGGTCAACGTCCGCGCGCTCGCGGTCGAGCAGCTCGGCGACGCCGGCGGCGCGTGGGCCAAACCCGCGCTCGACAAGCTCGCGGGCTCGAGCAAGGGCGCCGAGCTGCGCGATCCGATCGCGGCCGCGCTGCGCGCGATCCAGGAGCGCGGCACGTGAAGTTGTTCGACTCGCACGCCCACGTCGACGGCCCCGAGTTCGACGCCGACCGCGACGACGTGCTCGCCCGCGCCCGCGCCGCCGGCGTCGCGCGCATCGTCGTGATCGGCGCGGTCGGCGAGCCCACGAGCGCCGAGCGCGCCGTCGCACTCGCCGAGCGCGATCCCGAGATCTGGGCGACCGTCGCGACCCATCCGCACGACGTCGCGAAGATGACGCCGGCGTGGTGGGACGTGCACGAGCGGCTCGCGCGCCACCCGCGCGTGGTCGCGATCGGCGAGACCGGGCTCGACTACTACTACGATCACTCGCCGCGCGACCAGCAGGCCGCCGCGTTCCGCCGCTTCGTCGAGCTCGCGCGCGCGGTCGACAAGCCGGTGGTCTGCCATATCCGCGAGCGTCGGACCGGGTCCGACGCTCGCGGGATCGATGACACGGGGGATGCGCACGACGACGCGCGCGCGATCCTGCGCGACACCCGCGCCGCCGAGCTCGGCTGCGTGATCCACTGCTTCACCGGCACGCCGGACGACGCGCGCGCCTACGCCGAGATGGGCTGCTACGTGTCGTTCTCCGGCATCGTCACGTACAAGTCGGCGCAGCCGCTGCGCGACTCGGTGCCGCTCGTGCCGCGCGACCGGCTGCTGATCGAGACCGATTGCCCGTACCTGTCGCCCGAGCCGGTGCGCGGCCGCCGCCGCAACGAGCCGGCGCATCTCGTCCATACCGCGGGCGTCGTCGCGCGCTGCGCAGGGCTCGAGCTCGAGCCGCTCGCGTCGCTAACCGATGCGAATGCCTGCGATGTCTACCGGCTGAAGCCTGCCGCCTGAAGCCTACCGCCTGCTTGACTCCCAAAGATTCTGCCGCTATACACACGCTCCCCTTCATCCAGAAGAGAAGTCTCATGGCGCTCCAGATCGGCCTGCTCGGCAAGAAGCTCGGAATGACCCAGGTGTTCGCGGACGACGGCGAGGCCGTTCCGGTCACCGTGATCCAGACCGGGCCGAACCACGTCATCGGCACCCGCACCGCGGAGCGCGACGGTTACACCGCGCTCGTGCTCGGCTTCGACGAGAAGCCGGTGCGCCTCGCGAACAAGGCCGAGCTCGGCATGGTCAAGAACAACGGCGGCAAGCCGTTGCGGTTCGTGCGCGAGATTCGCGTCCCCGCGGCCGAGGTCGGCAAGTTCTCCGTCGGCCAGCAGATCGGCCCCAAGGACGTGTTTGCCGATGGCATCCCGGTCGACGTCGAGGGCACGAGCAAGGGCAAGGGCTTCCAGGGCGTGATCAAGAAGCACCACATGAAGGGCATGCGCGGCAGCCACGGCACGCACGAGTACTTCCGGCACGGCGGCTCGATCGGCTGCCGGCTCACCCCGCAGCGCGTCCACAAGGGCAAGCGCATGTCGGGCCAGATGGGCAACGAGACCAAGACCATCCAGAACCTCCAGCTGTTCAAGGTGCTCGCCGACGAGAACGTCATCCTCGTGCGCGGCGCGGTCCCGGGCGCGGCGAACGACTACGTGGTCGTGACCAAGGCCGCGACGCGCAAGGTGTACAAGCGCAAGGGCATGGGTAAGGAAGAAGTGCGCTCGAAGAATCCGCTCAAGGCCTCGAAGAAGGCCGCAGCGGGTCGCGGGTAAGCACCGCCGGGCGAGCTTCCAGGTCGTTGTATGTCGAAGCTCGCGGATCGATCCGTCCGTCGCGATCGCTTTCATCAGAAGGCGAAGCGCGAGGGCTATCTCGCGCGCGCCGTCTACAAGCTCGCCGAGCTCGACGATCGCTTCGAGATCTTCACGCCGGGCCAGCGCGTGCTCGATCTCGGCTGCGCGCCCGGGTCGTGGCTGCAGTACGCGCGCAGCAAGGTCGGCGAGCGCGGCGTGCTGGTCGGAATCGACCGCGCATGGCCCAGCGCCACGCGCGGCGGCGGTGACACGGGGCGCACGGCGCTGCGCGGACATGTCGCGGGCGCGCGCGTGATCGCGGGCGACGTGATGACGATCGACCCGGCCGAGCTGCTCGGCGAGCTCGCCGCGTTCGACGTGGTCCTGAGCGACATGGCGCCCGACACCAGCGGCGTGCGCAGCCTGGATCAGGCGCGCTCCGAGGCGCTGTTCGAGCGCGCGCTCGAGCTCGCGACCGCGCTGCTCGCACCCGGTGGCACGTTCGTCGGCAAGCTGTTCCAGGGCCCCGACTTCAAGAAGCTGGTCGACACCGTGCGCGCGCGGTTCGCGACCGGCAAGACCGCGAAGCCGGAGTCGAGCCGGCAGATCTCGATCGAGCAGTACGTGATCGGCAAGGGGTTCAAGGGAGCGGCGCCGTGAGTGCGCCGCTGCGCATCGTGTTCGACGCGTGGGGCGACCCCGCGCCGCGCAAGATCCAGCAGGCGGTCGAGATCCTGCACGCCGGCGGCGTCGCGGCGTATCCGACCGACTCGATCTACGCGCTCGGCTGTGCGATCGAAGCGCGCGACGCGATCGAGCGCATCTACCGCGCGAAGGGCATGGCGAAGCACCAGCGGCTCGCGCTGATCTGTCCGGATCTGTCGAGTGCGTCGGAGTTCGGCGTGTTCTCGCAGACCGCGTTCCGGCTCGCGCAGCGGATCTTTCCCGGCCCGTACACGCTCGTGGTGCCGGCCACTCGAGCCGTGCCGCGCACGCTGACCGACCACAAGCGCCGCACGGTCGGCCTTCGCGTCACGAGCCATCCGATCGCGCAGGCGCTCGCGAAGGGCCTCGGCCGGCCGCTGCTCACGTCGAGCGCGATCGCGCCCGAGACCGGCGAGGCCTGCCGCGATGCAGAGGAAGTGCTCGAGGCGTTCGGATCGGTCATCGACGTTCTGATCGATGCGCCCCAGACACCGGCCGAGCCCTCGACCGTGCTCGAGGTCGACGGCGACGAGATCCGCCTGCTCCGCCAGGGCCAGGGCCCGATCGAAGGCCTGTTCGACGACGCGGCGTAGCGGCGTTTGTCCGCGATCGCGATCACGGCCGCGTCCACGCGATCTACCGCGGCGGCGGCATCGCGACCTCGGCCTTCGCGCCTTCGGGCCAGTCCTCGCGGGCGAGCCACGGGTCGAAGCCGGCCTGCTTGATCGCGACGAGCATCGGCTTGGTCACCTGCTTCGGCGCGCCGAGCGACGCATCGTACGAGACGAAGATGCTCTCGTGATCGAGGTCGAAGCCGAGCTCGTAGACCGTCGGAATCTCGGCGAGCGCGTAGCGCACGCGCAGCGGGCACGACTCCTCGCAGTACATGCCGAGCGCCTTGATCGTGACGTGCGCGAGCTGCGCCGGTTTCGGGCGCGCGACCGGCGCCTTGGCGGGAGCTCGAACCGCAGGAACAACCGGCGCTGGCTCGGGCGCTGGCTCGGGCTCGCGATGGCAGGCGACGAGTCCGATCCAGACCGCGACCCGAAGCCCGAGGCCCGAGGCCTTCACTTGTGGTGATGCTTCGGAACCGCCGCGCCCTTCGCATCGGGCGGCACCGGAACGCCGAGCTCCTCGGGCAGCTTCGGATCGCACATCACGGCGACCCGGCCGATCTCTTCCTTCGGCAGGTACTTGTCCTTGATCTGCTCGAGCTGCGCCTTCGCGTCGGCCTTGTCCTGGGCGCTCGCGGTCGGCTGCATGCACAGCGCCTCCGCGAGCGTGAGCTGCGCTTGCGGCGTGACCGAGACGCCGCTGTTGTCCTTGAACAGCGGGCGCAACAGGTCGAGCGCGTGGGGCGCGTCGTTGCCCTTCACCGCGACCTGCGCGCCGAGCACGAGCTCGGGCGTGTAGCCGGAGTTCTCCTGGAACGCGAGATCGATCTGCTTCTTCGCGTTGTCGAGGTCGGGTGTCGGCGTCGCCTCGAAGTACAGCTTCGCGAGGGTCGTCCGCGTGCGATACGAGAGCGGGTTCGGCGCCTCGTCGTTGAGATCCGCGACGGCCTGCTCGAGCTGGGGCTGCGCGTTCTTCGCGTCACCGACGGCGAGGTACGCCATGCCGAGCGCGTGGCGGCCGATCTTCGACTTCGCCTTGCGCGCGAGCTTCTCGAGCGCGTCGGCGGCGGCCGCGCGATCCTTCGGATCGGCGGTGATCATCGCGGCCTCGGCGCGCAGGATCTGGGCCTCGAGGTTGTCGGGCGCCTTCTTCAGCACCGCGTCCATGTCGCCGAGCGCGTCCTTGGCCTTGTTGAGATCGAGCTCGGCGTAGGCGCGCAGGATGCGCGGGCGCACGCCCTCGAGCTTGGACGTGATGTCGAGCGCCTTCTCGGGGGAGCCCTCGGCGAGCGCGATGCCGGCATCGACGAGCATCACCTCGGGCTCGTCCTCGGGATGCGTCTTGCCGAACCACTTGATCTGGAAGCGCTCGACCGTCGCGTGCTTGAGATCGCCGCGGACGAAGTGCATCCACGCCACGCGCGCGAGGAAGCGCGGCTCGGCCGGCCAGATCGGCGCCTTCGCCACGTCCCACGTCTTGAACGGCATGTACGCGACCGACTTCTTGAGCAGGTCGCCGCTCTTGGGGTAATCCTCGATGCCGGCATCGGCGAGCGCGAGCGCGAGATCGCGATACGCGGCGACGCGCGGGCCGAGCTTCTTGTCGAGCTTGACGTTGAGATCGTCGATCGCTTCGTTCGCCTGCACCGACGACTCGGCGCGCGCGAGCGACTTGCCGAGCACCGCGAGCGGGTGGTCCTTGGCCTTCATCAGGACCTTGTCGTAGAGCGCGAACGCCTCGTCGAGCGCGCCGTCGTCGACGAGCAGGTCGGCCTGGTCGGTCATCGCCGGCACGAGCCCGTCGTCGCCGTCGGCCGCTTGCTTGAGCACGGCCTTGGCCTTCGCACGCTCGCCGCCGGCGAGCAGCGCGCGCGCCTTGAGCCACAGCGCCCACCGATCCTCGCCGTGCTTGCCGAGGTAATCGTCGAGCCGCTTCTCGATCTCGACGAGCGTGGTCGCCGGCGCCTCGAGCGATGCCAGCCGCGACAGATCGAGCGCGCACTTCGCGATCACGAGCTCGCGCGCGCCCGGCTGATCGGGATCGACCACGTCCTTGCCGTCGACCTTGATCTTCTTGAGGTCGGCCTCGAGCCGCTTGATCGGGTTGTCGGCGAGATCCGAATCGGTGCCGTAGAGCAGCGTCTCGAGGCCCGCGGTCTCGGCGACGTACGCGATCGTGAGCAGATTGTTCGGGTCCTTTTGCAGCGCGCCGTCTTTTTCATCGGCGAGCTTGTGCAGGCTGAGCTCGAACCCGGCGTAGTCGCCGAACGCGATCGCGGTCTTCGCTTCCTTCTGCAGGCGCGCGACCGCTTCGGCCTTCTGCTTCTCGCTCCAGTAGTACCAGAACCCGCTGCCGCCGATGCCGAGCACGAGCACGACGAACAGGAAGATGAACGCGCGCCGCGTCGAGCGACCCCAGCGTCGATCCGGGCGCAGGTCGTACTCGGCGTCGGGCACGCGCACGCCCGCGACGTCGAGCAGGCCGCCCGTCAGCAGATCGTTCAGGTAGTTCTCGCCGACCGCGGCCGACTGGCGCAGCGACGCGGCCGCCGCGTTCTGCGGCTTGGCCGCCGAGATCACGCGCGGGCGCACGCCCTCGAGGCTCATCGGCGGCGGCGCGGTCTGCTTGGGACCACGCGTCGGAGCCGGCGCGGCCGAGCCGTTCCACGGCGCGGGATCGGGCGGCGCGGGCTGGATCGCCATCGTCGGCGCGGCCGGTGCCGCGGTCGGCACCTGCGCGGCCATGCCCGCGCCGCGCGGCGGCGGAGGCTGCGATCGCGGGGGCGCGGGCATCGCCGGCGCGCGCGATGGCTTCTCGATCTGCAGCGCGTAGTTGGTCTCGCCGCGCGGCGGCATCGGCGTCGGGATCGGCGCCGGCGCGTCGAGGGACTGCCCGGCCCGCGCGCGCTTGAGCATGCTGAGGATCGACGGGCTCGTCGGATCGAGGTTCTGCGCGTGCTGCAGGACCGGCACCGCACGCTCGAAGTCGTTGCGGCGCAGCAGCACCTCGCCGAGCAGCGCGAACCCGTGCCGGCTCGAGCGGTCGACCTTGACGACGCGGAGCAGCTCGCCCTGGGCTTCTTTCCACTGATGGAGCGCACAGTAGGCGCGCGCCAGCATGACGCGGCCTTCCATGTTCTCGGGCGAGGCCTCGATGCCCATGTTGCCGACCGAGATCGCGTCCTTGGGCCGGCCGAGCGCCAGGTAGGCCTCGCCGAGATCGATGAACGCCGGCGACGACGGATCACGGCGTACGAGATCGATCAGCTCCTCGATCTCTTGGGCCGTCGGGCGGCGATCATCATCCCCCATGCAGCGGCCTGCCCAGGGTACCACAACGCTGTAGACTGCGGCGCACATGGGGTCCTCTTACGGGACGCTGTTTCGCATCACGACTTTCGGGGAGTCGCACGGCCCCGGCCTCGGCGTGGTCGTGGACGGGTGTCCGCCGCGCGTACCGCTCGAGGTAACGCAAATCCAGCGGGAGCTGGATCGGCGACGTCCGGGCCAGAGCCGGCTGGTCAGCCAGCGCCGAGAAGACGATCGCGTCGAGATCTTGTCGGGCGTGCTCGACGGCGTCACGCTCGGCACGCCGATCGCGATGCTGGTGCGCAATGCGGACGCGCGCGGCAAGGACTACGAGGAAATCGCGCGAGCGTACCGGCCGAGCCACGCCGACTACACGTACGACGCGAAGTTCGGCATCCGTGCGGTCGCGGGCGGCGGGCGGGCGAGCGCGCGAGAGACGCTGGGGCGGGTCGCCGCCGGTGCGATCGCGCGCGCGCTGCTCGCGCGGCTCGGGGTCGACATCGTGGCGTGGGTCGACGAGGTCTCGGGCATCGCGGCGAGCGTCGACGGCGACCGCGTCACGCAGGGCGACGTCGACGCCAACGACATCCGCTGCCCCGACGCCGCGGTCGCCGCGCGGATGATCGAGCGCGTCGAGGCGGCGCGCAAGGACGGCGACTCGGTCGGCGGCTGCGTGCGCGCGGTCGCGCGCGGCGTGCCGGCGGGCTGGGGCGAGCCGGTGTTCGACAAGCTGGACGCCGAGCTCGCGAAGGCGATGATGAGCATCCCGGCCGTGAAGGGCGTGGAGATCGGCTCGGGGTTCGCCGGCACGCTGATGACCGGCAGCGAGCACAACGATCTGTTCTACGGCCGAGGCGGCGGCGCCATCGGCACGCGGACGAACCGCTCGGGCGGCATCCAGGGCGGGATCTCGAACGGCGAGCCGGTCACGGTGCGGGTCGCGTTCAAGCCGACCGCGACGATCATGCGCCCGCAGGACACGGTCGACCGCGACGGCAACGCGACCGTGCTGCAGCCCAAGGGTCGCCACGATCCGTGCGTGCTGCCGCGCGCGGTGCCGATCGTCGAGGCGATGGTCGCGCTCGTGCTCGCGGACCACATGCTGCGGCAGCAAGCGCGGGCGCTGGGCTAGCGGGGCGCGCGCACGCAGCGGCCCTGGCAGGCGACGAGCTCCCAGCCGTGGCGCGCGCACACGAGGCGATCGCCGTCGACGAAGCCGTCGCTGATGCGGCCGCCGTCGTGCGGGCACACGTCGTCGACGACGACGAGCTCGCCCGTCGCGAGCCGTGCGACCGCGACCGGGCGCGCGCCCGAGCGCGCGGCCACGACCGCCCCGACCGGCACGAACGCGAGGTCCTCGACCTGCAGGCGACCGTCGTCGGGGTCGTAGCCGAGCGCGTCGACGAGCTGTGCCTGGATCGGACCCACGCGCAAACTCTAGGTGCGCGCTATGACATCGCTTCCAAATCCGCGGAATTCTTGATCGTCCCCTCGCTTAGAAGCTACCCTCGATCGGCTTGGCGGCGGTGCTCGTCCATATCGACCTCGACGGCGATCGCCCACACGGCGCGTCGCTCGCCGCGCTCGCCGCCGGCCGCGACGTCGCGTCGTCGTGGGGCGCGACGCTGTACGCCGCCGTGATCGCGCACGATCCGAACGAAAAGGGCATCGGGCCGATCGAGAGCGAGCTCGCGCGCGGCGGCGCCGACAAGATCGTCGTCGCGCTGACCGACGCGCCGATCACGCCGCTGTGGGCCGAGGTCGGCGCGGCGTGGCAGGCCGTGCTCGATCAGCTGCGTCCGCGCGTCGTGCTGTTCGGCGCCGACGCGCCGGCGACCGCCGAGCTCGCGGCGCGCACCGGCGCGCGGATCGGCGCGCGCCTGCTGATGCGCGCGCGCGCGATCGGCATCGACGACGTCGAGCTGCGCGATCGCGACGGCGGCTATGCGCGCGCCAGCGACGGCGGCGCGACGGTGGCGCTGATCGGGCGTGCCGGCCCTGCCCAGCCCGGCGAGGACGATATCGACGTCGTCGTGATGACTCCGCCGAGCGCGAGCGACGACCGCATCGAGCTCGCCGGCACGGTCGCAGCCGAGCTCGTGAACGCGCCGGCGATCATCGCGCTCGGCGACGACGTGTGCGCCGAGGCCGACGTCGCAGCGCACGCGAAGAAGCTCGCGGCGCTGCTCGGCGCGCAGCTCGTCGGCGGCCCGGCCGCGGTGCGAGCCGGCCTGGTCGCGCCGGGTGCGGTCGTCGATCGCCACACGCCGCTCGCGCCCGAGCTGTGCATCGCGGTCGGCGCGATCGCGCTCGACCTCGCCGGCGCCGCGAGCGTGATCCGCATCGGCGCACCGGGCGGCAAGCACGTCGCAGGTGCCCTGCCCGGCCGCGCCGCGACCGTGCTGGGCGAGCTCGTCGAGCTGCTCGAGGCCAGCCCGTGACGCTGGCGGTCTGGCTCGGCAGCGCGGCGCCGGCGCGCACGGTGCGCTGGCTCGACGGCGCGCTCGCGACCGCCGCGAAGCTCGACGCCGGCGCGATCGGCCTGTGCGCCGGCGACACCGGCTGGCTCGATCTCGCCGCCGACCGCGCACGTCACGCCGGGATCGCATCGGCCGGCGTGCCGACCGAGCTCGCGCTCGACTACCTCGGCTGGGCCCAGGTCGTCGCGGCCGCCGCGCGCTCGCTCGGCGCGACCACGGTGCTCGTCGACGAGGCCAGCCGGCCCGAGCGCGCGGCCGAGGTCGGCGCGCTCGCCGAGCAGATCGGCGCCGTCCAGCTCACGCGCGTGATCGAGCTCGCGAACGACGACGGCGGCCTGCGCGCGAAGCGGCTCGCCGGCGGGCTCGTCCAGACCGTGCGCGTGCGGGGCACTGCCGTGATCGGCGTGCGGATCGCGGGCGAGCCGCTCGACGAGTACCCGACGCCGGTCCCGAACAAGTCGATGCGCCGGCTCGAGCTCGGCGCGCTCGGGCTCGATCCGAGCGTGCTCGCGCATCGCGCGCTGCCCAAGCGCGGCGGCTCGTCGCCGCGCAAGACGGTCGAGCGCGTCGCCGATTACCTCGCGATGCACGTCCAGGTGACCGGCGCGCGCACCGCGCAGCGGGGCGCGTGATGGCGCAGGCTCGGGTCGCCGCGTCGCTGTCGCAACCGCGCGTGCAGGTGATCGCGCCGGCCAAGCTCGGCGAGACCGCGGTCGCCGCGCTGCGCGCGCGCGCGATCGAGACGCGCGTCGCCGAGGCACCGCCGGACGCCGGCGACGACGTCGTCGCATGGGCGCTCGACGGCTGGCCGACCGCCGCCACCGCGGTCGAGCTCGCCGCGGCATGCGCGCGCGCCGCCGCGACCGGCCGGCCGGTGTGCGTGCTCGCGCCGGTGCCGCGCGGCCGCGGGCGCGCCGCGATCGAGCGCGCGGCGGCCCTCGCCTACCTGCGCGCGCACGGCGCGGCGCTCGCGCACGACGTCGACGCGTGGCTCGAGGCGGTCGTCGTGCTCGTGCGCTTCGGCATGCCGCGCGGGCCGGCCGCCGCGGTGATCGCGCCCCCCGGCTCGTGGCTCGAAGCGCAGGCGCA